>CAVIUT010000007.1:0-45548 GCA_963646155.1 Eggerthellaceae bacterium
TATGGGCGGTATAAGGATTGAACTTATGACTTCCACCACGTCAAGGTGGCACTCTCCCGCTGAGTTAACCGCCCAATCTTCAAAGAGCATAAACCAAAGAGGGGGAAAGTGTCTAGTAGTTTTACTTAAGGAAAAAGTTAATTAGTTTACGATTTTTCTTTTTATACGGCCGATAGCGCATGGGAAGGTCAATCCAGGTCTTCTTATCGACGACGGATGTATAGTGGGAGAAGGTATCGAAACCGCTTTTACCATGGTAGCCGCCCATGCCGCTTTCTCTTACTCCGCCGAAGGGCATCTCGGAAGTGGCAAGATGAATCAGCGTGTCGTTGATGCATCCGCCGCCGAAGAGGGTGTGTGTCATCACATACTTTGCTTCTTTCTTATTGTTTGTGAAGATGTACAGGGCAAGAGGATGGTCGTTATTGTTTATGTAGTTGATGCATTCTTTTATATCTGAGTATGCGATAATCGGGAAAACAGGACCGAAGATTTCCTCCTGCATGACAGGGTCTGTAAAAGTAACATTCTCGAGTAGTGTCGGCTCTATCTTGAGTGTAGCACTGTCCCAGTTGCCACCGAGTATGACTTTATCCTTATCGATGAGGGCTGTGATGCGCTCGAAGTGCTTTTTGTTGATTATTTTTCCCCACTGAGGGTTACTCAGCGGGTTATTTCCGACCATCTTCTTTATCTCTTCGACAAGTGCTTTTTTAAACTCTTTTTCGATTGTCCTATCAACGAGAATGTAGTCGGGGGCGACACAGGTCTGGCCGCAGTTTATGAGCTTACCGAAAGCTATACGTTTAGCCGAGAGTGCTATGTCAGCTTCTTTTGTTACGATAGTCGGGCTTTTTCCTCCGAGCTCGAGGGTGATTGGCGTTAGGTGTTTTGCTGCTCTTTCCATGACAAGCTTTCCGACGCTCTTACTTCCCGTAAAGAAAATGTAGTCGAAGTTCATTTCAAGTAGCGACTCATTCTCGTCTCTACCTCCTTCTACGAGGGCGACAAGTCCTTCTGGGAAGGTTTCCTCAATCATTTTTTTGAGTACTTTCGAAGTGTTAAGCGAATATGCCGAGGGCTTCAAAACGGCGGTATTGCCGGCAGCTAGGGCATCAGCTAAAGGCTCGAGGGTGAGAAGTACAGGATAGTTCCACGGGCTCATTATAAGTGTATTACCGTAGGGAAGGGGGCGCGTGAACGAATGCGAGGAGAACTGTGAAAGGGGAGTCGGGACTCTCTTATCCTTCATCCATTTACCCAGGTGCTTGTATATGTATGAAATTTCACTCAGCGTCAATCTTATTTCGCACATATCGCTTTCGGCTTCCGGCTTCCCCAAATCAAGACTCAGCGCTTCTCGGAGTTCGCCCGTGTATTTCTCTATAGCTGTGTAGAGGCTCTTGAGAGCCTTGAGCCTTTCTTTGAGTGTGAGCGTTTTACCGCTGAGGTAATATTTACGCTGTGTTTCGAGAATCTTCTCTATGATTAATCTATCCATTCTATCAACCTTAGGCTACTTCTTTTCTGTCCCTGAGCCCCTTTGTCGTCCACTTACCTGACTTATAACGCCATACAAAGAGTATTGATCTCACAGCCCAGTCTATATACATACCCCACATAACGCCTCTCAGGCCGAAGCCGAGGTTTAGGCCGAGAACACGTGCTGATACTACTCTGAAGAGCCACATTGAGGAGACGGCGACTATCATGGCATATGTTACATCTCCCGCGCTCTTGAGTGCCTGGGGAAGTGTAAACGACAGCGGCCAGATTAAGACCTGAATAATCAGATTTTCAGTTGTGACGAGGAAGGCAAGAGACGCTGTTTCCTCAGAGTAGTTGTATGCTTTCAATAACACCGGTAGAAGGGACATGACAACAACGGAAGTGAGGAAGATGAGAATGTATGCGAGTCTTACAAAATACCTTGTGTACCACCTTGCTTCATCGTAGCGCCCGGCACCGCAGCTCTGTCCCCCGCATACCATGAGTGCAAGTCCCGCAGCACTACCTGTAACGTTAGCAAATGTTCCCATGTTGTCTAGGAATGCAAAGGACGCAATTGATGCCGTTCCACATGCCGCAATTGTCGAAATCGTGACAATCTTACCAAGCTGGAAAATCGAGCTCTCGGCGCCTGAGGGAAGTGCTATTGAAAAGATGGTTGATGCCATCTTGAAGTCGAACTCGAACTTCAAGAGCGAATCTATGTAGACAGTGAGCTTATGTGAATGAACAAGGACGAGGAATATACCCGCCATCACGATACGTGAAATGAGGGTACTCAAGCCCACTCCGAATGCTCCCATGTTGAATATGAAGAGGCAGATGGCATTTCCGATAATATTAACGATATTACCGATTGTGGAAACAACAAATGTGCTCTCCGTCTTTCCCTGCGCCCTGAAGATTGCGGTAAGGGAGGATGTGAGGGCCATGAAAGGCATTGAGAGGATAATCGGAATCGAATAGTCGAGAGCCGCTTTGAAAACGTCCTCTTCAACACTGCCGTAGATAAGTCTCAGGACAGGCTCCTTGAAGACAAAGAATACACCTCCGACAACAACGGCGACGAAGAATGCAAGATACAACAGCTCTTTAGCCGCAAAGCGTGCACGCTCTTTGTTGTTCATTCCGATGAGCTGGCCGACTATTACACTTCCTCCCGTGCCGAATGCGGAGAAGAGTGCGATGAGGAAGTTCTGTATTGTATTAAAACAGCTTACTCCGCTTACGCTTGCCTCTCCCGCCTGTGCAACCATGATGGTATCTGCAATACCGACTGTGACGGATAGAAGAGTCTCCATGAGGAGAGGATAATAGATTTTTCTCAATTCTTTTCTGCTGAAAAGCATGCCCGGTGTTTCCTGAAGTTTCATAGCACAGAAAATATATCCAAAGGGTAACTCTTTCAAGCCTGTCGGGCACGAAATTTTTTCTTTTCCCCTTAACTTATTTCTTTTTTGTGCTATAGTATCTCTGAAGGCAATTTTTCATTAATTCATTTTTCGCTGGGGACTTTCGTGGGCAGAAAAACCAGTGGTGTTCATTAGTCTATTATCCTTACGACCATGCCCTCCACGCACCGGATATGTTACACGGTGTAATTCAGGCATGGAGGCAATTATGAAAAACAACATTGGAGAGAGATTTCTTCTCTCGTCCTACGAGGAGAATGGTCTCATATTGGACGAGGACAAGTCGGAGGCTTTATCATTTCTTACTTTCTGCAGCAACTTCGATATTACAGAGTACATATCGCGCTACGCAGTCCTTTCCTCGACGGGGAAACTTATCTTTGTTCCCGGCACAACCTTTTCTTCGATCAAAAGAGATATCCTCTTCGATACCGAACTGGGGAATCTTGTCATATCGAGCGGGGCGTTATTACTTGTTGAAATCGAAAGAAAAATGAGTATCTTCAAAGATCAGTCTTATTTATCATTGCCCGGCCATATGACACTTGAAGACATATGGTTCGAGTACAACACGAGCTACTCTTCATCTTTGAGACAAAAAATCGCTTCATCATTCGGACTTGATGAATATACATTCTCGGACGAGCTGGAGATGATAAGCTACGCCTATGAGAGGGCGAGGGAGAGAAGAAAACTCATTGACCACATTTTCCTCGATGGCCCATCCATTACTTTTCCTTCTCTCAAAAGCAATATGATTGCTGCCTCTATTTATATGACTGAGGGTCTCTTGAACTATATTACACATCCTTTGAAAAACCAAACTTTCAAGAGCCTCATCGAGCTCATTGAGAGATACTCAATCGACGGTAAAAGAACAGGATTGACATATCTTGAGTAAGGTTTTACTGTCGTGTCGTTATGAAAGTCTGGGCTCACAGGGGATTTTCCAGCATATACCCTGAAAACACAATGCTGGCATTTGAAAGGGCAGTTGAAAGCGGCTCTTACGGCATCGAGATGGATGTACATCTTTCTTCTGACGGAAAGGTTGTCGTCATACATGACGAAAATCTCAAGCGCACATGCGGAGTCGATAAAAGCGTCGGTGAGTGCACCTTCGATGAGCTTATAAATACCACAGCCTCAAAGACTCAGAATGACAGATTCAATGTCCGAATTCCTTCTTTCGAAGAGTTCTGCGCCTTTATTAAGGAAAGCGGCACCATGGCAGATATCGAGATAAAGACAGGTGTTGTCTATTATCCCGGGATTGAAGAGAAGGTAGTGGAATTAGTGAAGAAGTACAAAATTGAAGAAAAAGTCATCTTCTCTTCCTTCAATTGGCTGAGCCTCCTGCTTTTAAAGCGCCTGCTTCCTGATGTTCCATGCGGTCTTCTTTTTGATGCTGGTGCGGATATACGTCACATTGCCTACCAAGCAAAAGAGTGTGGAATTGAATATCTTCATCCCGATTACTCGTGCATAACCGACGAGATGGTGAGAGAGTGCAGCGAGTGCGGAGTCGGTATCAACACATGGACGGTCAACGATGACGCGAAAATAAAGAAGCTTTTAGAGTGGGATGTGGAGGGGTGTATTACAAACTCTCCAGATATGGCCCTGGCCTCACTTTTCGGCCAGCGTTGACCCTTCGAAGAAGGAGAAGGGGACAAGGACATTTTTCTCCTCCCTCTCTTCGCCGTTTATGATATCGAAAAGCATACGTGCAACTTCTACACCCTTTCTGTATCCGTGCTGATTGATTGTCGTGAGTGCGCTGTTGACGCTTTTGTCACAATAGATGCCGTCAAAACCTACGACGGATATATCTTCCGGTACCTTATAGCCTTTGTTCCTGAGCTCTTCAATGACTCCCATTGCCTGTATATCCGACATGGTGACGATTGCTGACGGGAGGCCCTTTTCGAGTATCTTCTGGCAGACTGCGCGGCCGCCGTCTATCGTCGAGTTTTCAGCATATTGCCTTACGGGCTTATGTATGTTGTACTCTGCAAGGGCTTTCCTGTAGCCGATCATTCTGAAGTTGGCAACGCCCGGCGGAACATCATCTCTATCTGTTGCTTCTATGTACGCCGCCCCCGGAAGGGTCACGATTGCAATATCACGGTGTCCTCTCCTCAGAACTTCCTTCATCTGTGTGTATGCAGCCCCTGTATTATCTATTGATACGCTGTATCCTTCCTCTTCGTCGATGGCGTCAAGCCTCACAAGAGGAAGTCTTCTCTTCTGCAGGGCTTCCTTTACGCCCCCGCCGAAATCGAGTCCCATACCGACTATGCCGTCGACGGTTGCACTTTTTATTGCCTCTGCAATTGATGAGTGTAGGGGAGGAATGAGCGTGAAGGTGTAGCCGTACGTCTCGCATACGCTTCCGATTCCCCTTAGGATGTCGACAACATGTGGGTTATCGAGTGAAATATCGAATGTCTGGGGAACAAGAAAGCCCAGCGAGAAGTGACGCCCGAGAGAGAAGTTCCGGGCCATAGGGTCGGGGATGTAATCGAGCTCCTTGGCAACGAGGAGAATTTTCTCCACAGCAGTGCTGCTTATCCTCTCGGGGTTGTTGAATGCAAATGACACGGCGGTCTTCGAGTAGCCGCTCTTCTTCGCTATATCTGCTATTGTAATCCGTTTATCGCTCATTGTTTGTAAACCTAAACTAGTTTACATACAATTTTTCTTTCGGTCAAAGCTTTCTTTATACCAATGTCCCGAGAAGAAAGTTTGCAACAAAGACTGCCGAGAGGCTGTAGAGTGCCGGGTCGATAAGGTTATAACGCTTACGACAGACCATCACAACAACATACGACACAACGCCGAGCATGAGGCCTGTGGTTATGCTTGATGTAAAGGGTGTTCCTACAATAATCAGAAAGCACGGGAGAGATATCTCGACATGTTTCCATGTTATCTGGGTAATTCCACTCATCATCGACATCCCGACCATTACAAGCGGTGCTGTCATTGCAACATCGGAAACAACCTCCGTAAGAGGTACGAACGGCGAGAAGAGAATGAAGAGAAGTCCTGCTATGACACTTGAGAGCCCTGTGCGTGCGCCTTCCCTTATGCCTGTTGCAGATTCAGCAAGGACGGTGAGACTGCTTACTCCCATTAAAGCACCCAATGATGACGAAAGTCCTGTTGAGAGGAGAACCTCTTTTCCTCCTTCCAGGGAGCATGTGCTGTCTGTCAGACCTGAATCTGTTCCGATTCCAATCATGACGCCTGTTGAATCAAAGAAGCCGGATACAACAAGAGAAAGGAGTGCCGATAAAATCGGAACAAATCCCATCGTATTAAAAACCGAGAAATCACACTCGAAGAATGATGGTGCGATATCAAGCGAGGTCGTTACTTTCTCCGGTAATGTTGTAACACCAAGTGGAATGCCCAAAATTACAACTACTGCCATACCTATAATCAGGGCGCATGGAACCTTCTTTATTACGAGCAGGGCAGTCAGAAAGATTCCGAAGAGTGTGAGAAGAGAACTTTTGGATGTGATTGAACCCATGTCGAGGAGGTTGTTATCGGCTTCAATCAAACCTGAGTTTATAAGGCCGGAAAGGGTTATCATGAGTCCGACTCCTGCGCATAGTGCAAATTTGAAGGATGGTGGCAGTGCATCTGTCAGTCTCTCTCTCATCGGGCTGATTGACACAAGAAGAAATAAAAGACCTGACACAAAAACAAGTGCCAGAGTCTCCTGCCACGTACATCCGTAGCCCTGTGTGATTGTGTATGTGAAGACTGTGGCAAATCCTATGCCGGGACCGATGATAAAAGGCGTATTCGACACAAGCCCCGACAGAATCGTCGCCACTCCCATTACCAGCGAGATGGACACCATCGTCGATGAATAGTTCATTCCCGCATTTACAAGAATTCTGGGAATAAGAATAATCAGATAGAGGGATGTCAGGAAGGATGTGACGCCGCCTCTTATTTCGTTTTTTAAATTCGATCCCTTTTCAGTCAGGTGAAAATAAGTTTCAAGATTTTTCATTGTCTTCTCCTTTTAAAAAGCCGAAAGAACGTACATGATGACAAAGGCCAGAGAGAGAACCCATGTAATCGGTGGAATCTTTTTTGCGTTACCTGTAAACACCTGGATGGCTGTGTATGAAATAAGTCCCACGCCGATTCCGTCGGCAACGGAATATGTGAAAGGAATCATAATCATGGTGATAAAACATGGAAGTGCCAGCTTCACATTGTGCCAATAGATGTTGGTGGCGTTACCGATCATCATCATTCCTATCAATATGAGGGCCGGAGATGTTGCGGCACTCGGTATGACTGATGCAAGTGGGGAGATGAGGATTGTCAACAGAAAGAGAATGCCGCATAGTAGCGAATAGAGTCCTGTGCGTGCTCCGTCACTGACTCCTGTAGCACCTTCAACGGGGGGAAGTAGAGGAGGCCCTCCGATAAGGGGTACGACTGCATTTCCCACAGCCGAGGCAATCATCCCTTTGCTGTAGCGCCCGAGAGCATCGTCTTTGCTCGAGCCATTTTCAGCTCCAGCTATACAGAAGAGTCCTCCGAGTGTGTTGAAACAGAGACAGAGTGTGAATGTAATGAGAGCAGTTACAAGAGGAAGAATCCCGTGGGATAGTACCCCTTTGTAGTCGAGTGCTAATAAGAGCTCCTTTAGAGCAGAAAGATTGAGAGACATACTCTCCGGCATTTTGCTTACTCCCAGAGGAAAACCGATAAGTGTTGTTGCAACTATTCCTATAAGAAGAGCACCGTTTATCTTCCATGCAAGAAGTACACCGGAAATAAAGAGTCCTATGATTGCGAGAATTGTGGATGCAATCCCGATATCACCCAGGAGGAGCATCCCGTTCTCCACCTTTACGATGCCTGAGCCGATGAGCCCGATAAGTGCGATGAAGATCCCCAACCCTGCAGTTATTGCACTCTTCATACTGGGCGGCATACAGCTTATCAACATGTCCCTGAGGGGGGTAAGTGTGATTACAAGATAGACTACTCCAGATATGCTCACCACCGCCAGTGCCTGCTGCCAGGAGTAGCCCATCGTGAAGCATAGTGTATAGGTGAAGAATGCATTGAGTCCTACTCCCGGTGTCAGCATTACCGGAACATTGAAAAAGGCGGAGAGCAGACAGCCGAAAGCTGCTGCAATACATGCTGCGATAAGAACTGCCGTATAGTTCATTCCTGTCTCTGCAAGATAACTTGGAGTGACAAAGACAATGTAGACAATTGAAAAAAACGAAGTCAATGCTCCTCTGAATTCCTTCTTGACTGTTGTCCCGTTTTCACTTAGATGAAAAAAGCGGTCTATTTTCTTCATGCGTCCTCCCTTATCGGTTCGTTTTCTATTTTTAAAAGTACTTCGTTCTGCGTAATTGTGAATCCGGTATGCTCGTCTGCAACTTTTTTGCAGAGAAGAAGCTTATCCTGAAGTTTTTGTGTCAGTGCGTCAAGTTCAGTGCGGATAGACGCTTTATTTGAGCCGGCGTGTATTATAACTCTTTCCTCTTCGATTTCGACTCTTGAAACTGCCTCGTGTTTCTCGAATTCCATATGGCTGATTTTATTTGTTATATCGTCGATATCATAAAGTAAGCTTATGTTGCGGTCTCTTGCTATGTCGAGTTCGTCGGCAAGACATATAAGGCACGCCAGATATGGCAGAGATATGTTTTTCCCTTCCTCAACCATAAAGTAAGAGGGGTACTCGTTTTCGTCCATCAAGTCGGTTCTGCGGTGCCCCCTGCAGACCTGGATGATTGCATCCAGGTATCTGGAGTTCGGGATGTCGAAAAGAGGTCCGTACTTTTTCATAAAAAGCGCGGAGAGTTCCTGATGATTGTCTCTTATAAGATCTGCGCGTTCATCTTCGCTGGTGGCGACAGGCAGAGAGAGAATGGTGGAAAAGCTCTTGTAGTCACTCTCGGATACTCCCATTCCTATATCATGGAATAAAGCGCCCATCATCAGAACATATAAATCTTCAGCTGTCAGCCTTTCAATCTGTTCCCCGATAAGTATGTTGCATAGTGCAAGTACATCCATGGAGTGAAGAATTGTGTGGTCGGTATAGAAAGGAAAGATGTGCTGGTACTTATTCAGCATCTGAACTGCAACAATCAGACACCCTCGGTATCTTCTGTGTAATTCCGGAGAGAGGTCATAAAGCCTCTGCTCTATTCCGTAATCCTGGTCCATTTTCCTTCCTTTTCTTCTAATTCTCGTTTGTTTCTTTTTTTTTATCAACAATAAAGTTTTTTTGTTGAAACTAACTGCAACAGTTATTTCTGAATAGAGTGAAAGGTTGTATAGTTGATGTGAGGTGTTGTTGATATCATCTTCAGTGAGTAAGAAAATTCAGTGAGGGGGCAGAGATGTTTTATCTTAGACTGTTAGCTCTTGTTATTTTTTCTCCGCTTATGACGGCTTTGATCCATATATCGGGAAAAAAGACTGCCTTGAGGAATCTCGAGGCCGGACAGCGTGAGGTGATTGCGGGGGTTGTCTTTTCGCTTGGCTCGATAGCGCTCACTCATATGAGTATTCCCGTCGGTGGTGCTCTCATAAGTACCCGGGATTCTGCAGTTCTCTCGGCCTCTCTTATTTTCGGTCCGACATCCGGTATGATAGCTGCAGCCAGTGCATCTCTTGAAAGGTTTTTCTCTTCCGATGCACCGTTCACGGCAATCGGTGCAAGCACGACAACGTTCATCGCTGGCATTGTAGGCTCGCTTTTAAGGCACTACATGTTTGACGACAGAAAGCCGACACCTTTCTATGGCTTTATGATTGCCTTTGCCCTCGAAGTCGGGAACATGCTTTTTGTATTCCTTACGAATATGAGTAACATAAAGGCGGCCTTTCTTCTTGTCGAGAATGCAGCACTTGAGATGATTCTGTCCAACAGCATATCTACTCTGCTATCGATTATGATAGTTTCTCCGAAGGGAATAAAAAAACGTGGCAAAAGAGGTTCTCTTCTTCTTTCCCAGGTTTTTTCAAGGTGGCTTTTTGCCTCTGTTATCTTTGCTTTCGTAGTATCATGTGGCTTTATTTATGTACTCGAGACAAGAATCAGTACCAGTGATGCTACAAAGATGCTGGGCCTTTACATAAGTGATGTCTCTCAGGATATAAACGATGCCTCCGACGAGAACCTGTTGAAGCTTACTAAATCAATCAGGGACGAGCTGGAAGAGACACATGATTATTCCCGGTCTAATCTTATTGCACTTTGCGATAAATACGACATCTCTGAAATAAACATCGTAGACAACAACGGAATAATCAGATGGAGTTCGACATCCTTATATATCGGGTTTAACATGAGAAGTGGAGACCAGAGCAGGGAGTTTGTTCCAGTTCTGACAGGTGACAAAGAGTACTATGTGCAGCGCTACCAGCAGGTTTCTCACTTCACCGGTGCAGATATGAAGTATGCGGCCTATAATCTTGAGAATACCGGTTTTGTTCAGGTCGGATATAATTCCGACAGGTTTCAGAAGGATATAGACTCTGCAGTTGTAGGTCTGACACGCAACCGCCATATCGGAGAGAGTGGCTTCATGCTTATTGCAAACGAGGATTATGTTCTTGTCAGCGACCCGGATAAGAATGAAGGGGAGAATCTGGATGTAACGGGTATTTCAATAGGGGAATGTGAGGAAAACACTCTTTTGAGGATGAGCGTATACGGTGTGGAGTCATATGTAATGTACTCTTTCAGCGAAGGCTATTACATACTCGGTGTACTACCTCTTGAGGAAGTTCTCTTCGGGCGCAACATATCGCTTTACGTCACAATTTTTATTGAAATCATGGTCTTCGAGATGCTCTTCCTACTAATTTATTTTCTTGTAAAGAAACTTGTAGTCGAGAACATCCAGAAGATAAACGCATCTCTTGAGGAGATTACCGGAGGCAATCTCAACGTCTCAGTAAATGTCAGGTCGAACAGGGAGTTCGTATCGCTTTCAGATGATATAAACTCCACTGTTGATACGCTCAAGGGCTACATCAAGGAAGCTGCGGAAAGAATTGACAAGGAATTGGAGTTTGCGCGTACAATCCAGCTGGGTTGTCTTCCCTCCGTCTTTCCTCCTTACCCCGACAGAAAGGAATTCGACATATATTGCACGATGTCGACGGCAAAGGAAGTGGGAGGCGACTTCTACGACTTCTACCTCATTGACGAAAACAGGCTTGTATTCCTTGTTGCCGATGTTTCCGGGAAGGGAATATCTGCGGCGATGTTTATGATGAGGGCGAAGACCGTCCTTAAGAGCTACATGGAGAACGAGAAGAACACGGCCAGGGCAATGACGGAGGCCAACAATGCTCTTTCGGAGAATAATGAAGCCGAGATGTTTGTAACATGCTGGATGGGAATACTGGATTTAAGAACACACATAGTCCGATATACAAATGCCGGCCATAATCCCCCTCTTGTACGTCATAAGGGAGGGGATTGGGAATATCTGAGAGTAAAGCCGGGCTTCGTACTTGCGGGGCTTGAAAACTATAAGTACAGGGAAGGGGAGTTTGAACTGGCGCCGGGAGATGAAATATATCTCTATACCGACGGCGTAACCGAAGCTGCGGACAAAGATAATAACCTTTATGGGGAGACAAGATTGATGGAAGCTGTAAGAAAGACAGACGGCATGAGTGCAGAGGCTGTATGTCACTCAATCAAGGAAGATGTTGATTTATTTGTGGGCGAAGCAAGTCAGAGCGATGATATAACGATGCTTTCACTTGTAATAAGTGATAAGAATACCCTTACGCTGAACCCGGATGACGATAACATGAATGATGTTGTCTCCTTTGTGGAGAATATTCTTGAAGAGGCCTCGGTACCGGCTAAGATTGTCATGAAGATAGATATCGTAATTGACGAAATCTACTCAAATATAAAGCTCTACAGCGGGGCGACGGAAGCGAGGGTGGAGTGCACTGTGAGAGAGGGCACTATCATGCTTATCTTCTCCGATAACGGCGTGCCGTATAACCCGCTGGAGGCAGAGGATCCGGATGTTACATTGGACGCGGAGAAGCGCAAAGTCGGAGGGCTCGGTATCTTCATGGTGAAGAAGACGATGGATGAGGTGGAGTACGAATACGAGCTCTCCTTCAACCGTCTAATACTCAAAAAAAGCTTTTAGTACGCATGTGAAGTTTATGTAATTTCGGCCATAATCTCTTTTTTCTGTCCCTTCTTGTATGGTAATCTCATACTGTTCAGAAAATATGACTCCATCTTCCGTCGTAGGGGTGGGAAATCCTGATAAGGTCTTGGACTCTGTAAGGAGACGAAATATGAGAAAGAAAAGTGTATTGATTACGGTGCTTTTTGTACTTCTTCTATGCCTCACGGGCTGCGGGGATGAAGATGAGACATTTGTCTATACCACGCTGAGTGATTTTTCCGGCCGTGACATCGGCTGCTACTCTGGAACAACACTCGACATGAGTGCATCCACTGTCATTCCCGGCATTAAATGGCACTATTATGATGATACGGCAGGACAGCTTGAAGCATTGAAAAAAGGTGATATCGACGCTCTTTTGACAGATGAACCCGTAGGGAGCGCCATCGTCGGAGAGAGAAGCGAATACGCACTTTTCCCCGAGATTATCATAGCTGACAGCTACGGCTATATATTCAAGAAAGGAAGTGAGCTGACTGATAAGTTCTCCTCTGTCATCGAGGAGTTCTCTTCTGACGGAACTATCGAGTCTCTAAAGGCAAAATGGTTCAGCGGGGATAGTGACAGAATGAAAATCGACTGGAGCGATTACGATATTTCCTCCGGCACGAACGGAACCCTAAAGTATGTCTACGAGCCTACAATGTACCCCATGACATACACCGGAGGGGATGGCAATGCTTCGGGCTTTGAAGTGGAGCTGTTACTGAAAATAGCTGATAGACTCGATATGGGCGTAGAGATTTCAACTGCAAGTTTTGCCTCTATCATCAACTTTGTCCAGACAGGGAAGTCCGATGTAGCATCGGGAAGCATATCGATTACGGAAGAAAGAAAGGAGTCTGTTGATTTTTCAATCACCCACTATATCGGCGGAAGTATATTTCTCTGCCGTGCCGAGAATATCGAGGGCGCAGCAGATGGCGAGAGCGAAAGCAGCTTCCTCCAGCGTGTTGCCTCAAGTTTTGAAAAGACGTTTGTCAAGGAGGCAAGGTGGAAGCTTATTCTTAAGGGGCTTGGAGTTACTCTTCTTATTTCCCTTCTCTCGACTCTATTCGGCACACTTCTGGGCTTTATCTTCCTCTTCATGATGAGAAGCGGGAAAAAATACCTGGAGGCACCCGTGAGAATAATATGCTCGCTAGTTCAGGGAATACCGACACTTGTTATACTTCTTATCGTCTACTTCGTAATATTCGGCTCCTCAAATGCTTCTCCTGTTTTTGTTGCAACAATTGCATTCTCTGTTATCTTCTCTGTCTCCGTTGCCGGAATTCTACAGAATGGAATAAATGCAATAGACAAAGGGCAGTTCGAGGCTTCGACAGCACTCGGCTTCGGCAAAGTGGATCTCTATAGACGTATAGTAATGCCGCAGGCAATAGTTCATGTCCTTCCGCTCTATAAGGGTGAAGTCGTGAGCCTCATGAAGCTCACAAGTATTGTCGGCTACATAGCAATTCAGGATTTGACAAGGGCCGGCGATATAATCCGAAGCCGTACTTATGAAGCATTCTTCCCGCTTCTCTCGGTTGCCCTCATTTACTTTGTTCTCTCCTATCTCATCGGACTATGCATCAGCCGCATAGAGATAAGAATCAACCCGAAGAAGAGGAGAATAGTACTACCTGAAGAGGATCCGGATTTTGTAGAAAAAACCGACGATGTTACATCCTCTGTAGATAAGCCGGTATTAATTGAAATCGAACACCTTAAGAAGGAGTACCCGAATATTACTCCTCTCAGGGATGTCAACACAACAATAAGTAAGGGTGAGGTCATTACGATAATCGGACCCTCGGGAACGGGCAAGTCGACACTTATGAGATGTATCAACCGCCTTGAAATACCGACAAGCGGGACAATCAGGGTCTTCGGGGAAGATACAGGCGACAAGAATACCGACTTGAGGAAACTGAGACAGAGAATGGGCATGGTCTTCCAGTCATTCAACCTCTTCGGCAATATGACGGTAATCGAGAATGTCATGCTCGCGCCGATTGTACTGAAAAAGGAAGACAGGGGATATGCATACAACAATGCAATGAGACTCTTGAGAATGGTAGGTATGGCGGCAAAGGCACTCTCGTACCCTGATGAACTTTCGGGCGGCCAGAAACAGCGAGTCGCAATTGCACGTACAATTGCAATGAATCCGGATATCGTTCTCTTCGACGAGCCGACATCCGCTCTCGACCCGACTATGGTCGGAGAAGTTCTCTCGGTTATCAAGGAACTTGCAAAAAAAGGCATGACGATGATGATTGTAACCCATGAGATGAAATTTGCACGTGATGTCTCGACTCGGATTTTCTATATGGATCAGGGCGTTGTATATGAAGACGGTACACCTGAGGAGATTTTCGACCATCCGAAGAAGGACAGGACAAGGGCTTTTGTAAAGAGACTTAAGGTGCTTTCGCTTTCAGTAGAATCGCTTGACTACGACTTCATCTCGATGAGTGAAAAGCTTCAGAGTTACGGCGAGAAGAATATGTTCGGAAGAAAACGCACGATGGCCCTCAGACTTCTATTCGAGGAGATAGCATCGCTTAATATCATACCGAATGCTTCACCTCTGTTGCCTCTTTCTGTTGCGGCGGAGTATGAGGAGAGCACGGACAATCTTGAAATGCGCTTCGAGTGGGAGGGAGAAGAGTATAATCCTCTTGTTAAAGGTGAGGATATTTCTCTTAAGCTCATAAAGGCACAGATTAATGGCAGTGAATTTACATATAAAGACGGCCATAACAGACTTGTGTTGAGCCTGTAGGCTGGAGGAGAAAAAATGCGAGCAAAGTTTGATGTATCCGTTTCTTCCATTGCACCGGCATTGGATTTAATCGAGGAGGGTCTTTACTCTTACGGCCTGAAGAAGAAGGAAATAACAAAGGCCCGACTTGTCTCGGAAGAGACGCTCCTGAGTCTTATTCAGCATTCGAATTCGAAGGAGAAGGCATTGAGTGTGACTCTTCACAGGTGGATGGGTGAGATTTTTCTCGACATCTCCACTCCGGGAAATGTGTATGAATTCGATTCCTCCCTTAATATGGGAGTATCACTTGAAAACGAAGAAGTGGGAGAGGATGCCGAAAGGGTGATAAGGATGATGATTCTCTCATCCGTTGCCAAAGACCTCAAATATAAGAACCAGAACGGCTTGAACTCAGTCAGAATAACTATTCTCAGGTCGAACAAAAAACAGCTCTATTATACAATTGCAGCACTCTTTCTGGCTGTTGTCATGGGCTTGGTATGTAAGACCTTACTTCCGTCTTCTCTCATTCTCTTCATGGCAGACAACATATTCACGCCTGTTAAGACGATGTTCATGAACGCTCTTAAGATGGTTGTGGCCCCTGTTGTCTTCTTCTCGATAATCTCAGCTGTCGGCCAGTTTTCCTCGCTATCCGAAGTTGGGAAGATAGGGGGGAAGGTAATAGGTCTCTACCTCCTTACCACAGTTATTGCGTCCGCATTCGGAATATTTATCGGCTTTTTTCTTACTCCGGAGGGTAGCTCTGTAACCAGTGCACTCGCTTCCACCACAGGAGAGAGCTCTCTCGACATATCTGTTGTGGACATGATTGTAAATATTGTTCCGTCCAACTTCATGAAGCCTTTTCTGGAGGCGGATATGCTTCAGCTTATCTTTCTTGCTGTTTTCTGTGGTGTCGCAACAGGTGCTCTCGGAAGTAAGGGAAAACTCATCAGTGATATCTTCTGTGGGCTTAATGACCTCTTTTTAAAGATTACGACTATAATTATAAAAGCAATGCCTGTTGCTGTATTCTGCTCGATTATGGCTCTTGTTCTCACAACGGGAGTAGAGACATTGATTCCTGTTGTCGGTATGTGTCTCTGGTTTATATTCGGTCTTGTGATGGTAATGGTGGTCTACATCTTTATGCTTTCTCTTTTTGCACATCTCAATCCTATTCCCTTTATGAGGAAATATGGTCCTGTGATGCCTCAGGTTGCAAGTACAGCTTCCAGTAATGCTTCTCTTCCATTGAATATGAGTACATGTGAAAAGAGGTTAGGAATATCGCAGAGGGTGTATTCGTTATCCCTTCCACTCGGTGCAACGATGAATATGGACGGCACATGTGTATACCTGGGGGTCTTTGCGCTTGGACTGGCAAAAATTTATGGGGTGGAAATTGCACCTGCAGCACTCTACTCGGTTGCATTCTCAATCATCATGCTCTCTATCGGAGCTCCGGGGGTATCTGGTGCGGGACTGGTCTGCTTATCGGTTCTTCTCACTCAACTTGGCGTCCCCGTCGAGGCTGTGGGCCTTGTCATGGGAATCGACCCACTTGTCGGAATGCTTAGGACGATGAGCAACTGCCTGGGAGATGTAGTTGTATCGGCAATAGTTGCAAAACAGGAGAAGCTTATCGACCTTTCGGTCTATAACGAAAAGTAGATTTCAGGACATAAAAAACCGGGGTGACCCGGTTTTTGTCTTCTAAGAGAACCTATAGCATAATATCATAGCGTGATGCCATTCCACCTGCAATCTTCTCCAAATCCTCATCGCTGATGGCCTTCCTGATGCCGTCATAAATCTCTTTCACTTTTTCGTCCTTGAGGTTGACTCCCCCTTCCATGAGGATTTTTTTGACTTCATCAATATTTTCAGCTTTTCTCAACTTTTTTGTCAGCTCTGTCATAGTCCCTTCCTTCTATTAAAAATGATCTACTTCTATTTCCCAAGCTTTCGGTATCTTGCGGTCACTCATCTTATTGGGCCGTTGTTTGTCCATGATATCGTACCTGCTTGCCATTCCGCCTGAAACATTGTCGAGCTTTTCATCATTAATGATAGCGCTTTTTTCTTTTTCTTTCTTTTCGTCCATTCAAAACACTCCTTGCTTTACCCTTTTTGGGAGAGAGCGATTAAAGTTTTTCCATCTTCCAATCGAGGATGTTTGTTCTGTCCTGGCCTACAGCACCGCCTGCGACCTTATCCATATCGTCGTCATTCAGTTCTGCATTGTTATTCTTGAGAATATCCTTCTCCTCTGCCTTCTTGATTTTTTCATTTGCATCTTTTTTGATATCTGCCATTTTGAAACTCCTTAACACACATATATACGTAGTAAAAATACAACTGTTATTAATTTTTCACAGTTTTAAATCATATTCAAGAAAAAAGAGCTACGTTATTCTACTTTGTGTTTGATTTTGTTTCCCCTATTATAAAAGTTAAGTGTTTTTACCCCCGCTTTTATTGCCAACGTAACAGTTAATTTATTATATTTTTATTATATCATTTTATTTATATGGAGGTAGTCATGGGTTTTGGCAAACAGCTGAAGGAAGTTGCCGTGTCCGTCCTTCCGATAGTCGTAATCGCGTCTATCCTGGGTTGGATTTTCGGTATTTTCACTCCTTCCTTATTTGCTCAGTTCATATTCTCCGCTCTTCTGGTTGTATTCGGCCTCACACTCTTCTTATTGGGTGTCAATGTCGGATTCCTGCCGGTCGGCAACCACCTGGGTGCCATGATTACGCAGAAGAAGAGTGTGCCACTCTTG
The DNA here is from genome assembly GCA_963646155.1 of Eggerthellaceae bacterium. Classification (GTDB taxonomy): domain Bacteria; phylum Spirochaetota; class Spirochaetia; order Sphaerochaetales; family Sphaerochaetaceae; genus Ornithospirochaeta. Next base: position 17,710 of record CAVIUT010000007.1, read on the forward strand.
GTATTTGCGGGAATAGGACTGGGAATTCTGATTACATTGGCCGAACCTGATGTAAAGGTTCTTTCCGATCAGGTTGCATCGATGAAAAGCGGGCTCAGTTCTTCGCTTCTCGTATTTATAATCGCTATCGGTGTCGGACTCTTCATGGCCATAAGCTATGTGCGTGCACTGACAAGATTTTCCCTCAAGATAACAATGGCGGTTGGAGTTGCATGTATGTTCCTTGCAGCATCGTTCTGCTCGGAGTTCTTCGTCTCCGTCGGTTTTGACGCAGGCGGTGCGACGACAGGACCTATGGCGGTACCGTTCATCATGGCACTGGGTATGGGTGTTGCCTCCGTTCACGGCCACCACGAGGAAGACTCCTTCGGTTATACGGGAATCGCTTCAATCGGGCCGGTACTTGCAATTCTTGTTTTCGGTGCATTCATGGGCAGCGGTGGCAGCATTGTCTCTGACGAGAGCAGTACAACCGGCATGCTTGAACTTTTCGGGGAAGTTGCACTCTCTGTAACGAAGTCTCTTCTTCCTCTTGTTGTCATATGTATTCTTGTCCAGGTTTTCTTCATGAAGCTTCCCCGTGTCAGGGCGACAAGAATGTACATGGGTATCTTCTACTCATATGTCGGCATAACCATATTCCTCTTTGCAGTTGAGTCATCATTCATGAGTGTCGCCCGCATGCTGGGTAAGGAGATGGCAACTACGGCTCCGGGAGCATTAATTCCAATCGGACTCTTACTTGGCGCATGTGTTGTCCTTGCAGAGCCTGCAATATGGGTTTTGACGGAGCAGGTAGAAGAGGTCAGTGAAGGAAAGATAAAGCGATTTGTCCTTTTAGCATTCATTGCAATTGGAGTCGCATGTGCAGTCATGCTCAGCATGATTCGTATTATACACGGAACATCGATTTGGTATTTCCTCCTCCCGGGATATGCAGTAATTCTTGCACTTCTGCCGTTTGTGCCTACACTGTTTGTAGGTATCGGATTCGACTCGGGTGGAGTTGCAACAGGTCCCATGAGCTCGACATTCCTTCTGCCGTTTGTTTCGGGCGCCGCATCAGTACTTGCTGCGGATCCGGCAAGCATGGCTTTCGGAATGATTGGCCTCATTGCCATGATGCCTATCCTGGCAATTGAAGTACTGGGTCTTGTCTTCTCGATGAAGATAAAGAAGGGAGAGAAAAAAGAGGAGGCTGTAAATGAATAATGGAAAGATGCTCTTTGCAATTGTAAACAAGGGCGAGAGCGGAAAGCTGATGGATAAACTCAGAGAGAGCGGGGCATTCGGCGGAACGGTCATGAATGCACGTGGAACTGCACCCTCTTCCATACTTTCGATGCTGGGACTCGGAGAAGGCAAGAAGGAAGTTCTGCTCTCAATGCTTAATGAAAAGATTGAGAAGCCCTGTCTGGAAAGTATAAAGAGCGCAAAGTGCAAAGGGGTTGTTGCACTTCTGGGATTGAAAGGAGAAAATGAGATGAATGATAAGGATTTATTGATGATTCAGGTTATATGCGAAAACGGCTACGCTGACGATATCATGGCGGCTGCGAGAAAGGAAGGGGCCAATGGGGGCACAATCCTCAAGGGCCACGGCACAGCCAAGGAAGGAGATACACAGTTCTTCGGCTATCCTATTACAGCGGAGAAGGAAATTCTCGTAATAGTTGAAGAGAAGAATAATGCGGAGAAAATCATTTCTGCAATCGATAACCTTCCGTTCCTGAAGCAGAAGGGTAAGGCCGTTGTCTTTGCTCTTCCTGTCAGCCATTTCAGCACAATCGGCTAGAAATAAGTAGATTATGTGTTTTTGACCCCGAGAGAAATCAAAGGGTCGTTTTTCTTTTATTTTTATTGTTGACTATTTGTTGTTATTTAATTATTTAAATAAATGCTTCGATAAATTCTTTATCGATCTCACTTCATATATTTGAGGAATATAAATTGATTAAACAGCTCTTTTCCCGTGTCAGGGAGTATAAAGGTAAGGCGCTCCTTACGCCTCTTTTCATGATTCTGGAAGTCTTGATGGAAGTTCTTATTCCTGCAATCATGGCCCAGATAATCGATGTCGGGGTAGCAAGCATGGACATGGCGATAATCATCAAGCTTTCGCTTCTACTTGTCCTTTCGGCCATCCTGTCGCTTACATTCGGAATTCTCGGCGCGCGCTTCGGCTCCGTTGCAGCATCCGGCTTTGCAACAAACCTGCGTCACGATTTATATGATAAGGTACAGTCACTCTCATTCTCCGACATAGACAGGTTCAGTCCCTCAAGTCTCATCACACGTCTGACAACAGATGTGCAGCGTATCCAGATGCTCTTTTCAATGTCCATCAGGATGTTCGTCAGGTCGCCTATGATGCTCATTTTCGCTTCCATCATGGCACTCAGAAACGGCGGCTCGCTTTCTGTTATCTTCCTTCTTGTCATTCCTATCGTTGCCGCGGGTGTATATTTCATGACACATAAGACGCACTCTTACTTCACCAGTGCCTTCAAAGGCTTCGACCGCTTCAACCAGGTTGTAGGGGAGAACCTTGCCGGCATAAGGACAGTCAAGTCCTTTGTAAGGGAGGATAAGGAGAAAGAGAAGTTCGATGAGAGCGCGAAGTATATACGCGACAACTTTGAAAAAGCCGAGAAGATGATGGCTGCGATGAATCCTCTTGTCATGTTCGTATCCTACGGTTGTATGATTGCTATCTCGTATTTCGGTGCAAAGCTCGTCAACATCGGTCATATGGACACAGGTGCACTTATGAGCATCTACACATATTCGACCCAGATTCTCTCATCCCTGATGATGACAGGCATGATCATCATAATGTATTCGATGAGTAAGCCGAGTATGGAAAGGGTGAGCGAAGTTCTTTCATACGAGCCGAGTATGAGCACGAACGAGGATGGAATAAAGACTGTCGAGGACGGCTCTGTTGTCTTCGACCATGTTTCCTTCGGCTACACGGAGTCTTCATCGGTACTCAAGAACATTAACCTCGAGATAAAGAGCGGAGAGATGGTGGGAATCATCGGAACAACCGGAAGCGGTAAGACAACGCTTGTCTCTTTAATTGCTCGTCTTTACGACCCGAGTAAGGGAGAAGTGAGAGTCGGCGGTCACAGCACGAAGGACTACAATCTCAAGGCACTCAGGGACAGCGTATCTGTGGTTCTCCAGAAGAACACGCTCTTCAGCGGAACGATAGCAGAAAATCTCAGGTGGGGTGATAAAAATGCCACACTGGAGGAGATGGAAAAGGCTGCCGAAACGGCATCGGCACTCTCATTCATAAAGGAGAAGGAAAACGGCTTCGACTCAATAGTAGAGCAGGGAGGCACCAACTTCTCCGGTGGCCAGAGGCAGAGGCTCTGTATTGCCCGCGCTCTCTTGAAGAAGCCCAAGATTCTCATCATGGATGACTCGACAAGTGCTGTCGATACTGCAACGGACAGGCAGATCAGAGAGAGCCTCAGGCGTGATGTTAACTCGATGACAAGAATTATCATCAGCCAGCGTGTCTCTTCAATCGAGGATGCCGACAAGATTATCATCATGAACAACGGCGAAATTGAGGATATAGGAACGCACGATGAACTCATCGAGCGTAATGAAGGATATAGAAGTCTCTATGAGACACAGACAAGGAGGAATGCATAATGGCTAAAAGACCGAATCAGGCAGCACTTAGAAATATGCCTAAGGCAAAGAATCCTATCTTATCATTTTCACGTCTCATGAAGTTTGTATTCCAGGGTAAGTGGCTCTATGTGGCAATAATATTGGTTTGTATTATCGTATCAAGTTTCGCCACAACATACTCGGCATCATTCATCGGTTCATTCATCGATGAAATAGTAATCCCGCTCAAGGGTGAGGCCGATCCCGATTTCACCCCGGCGCTCATATCGCTTGGGAAGTTCGCACTCGTCATTCTCGTCGCAATCGCATCTTCCTACCTCTCGTCATGGATTATGGTCGGAATTTCGCAGGGAGCAATATACAAGATGAGAACAGAGATGTTCGATAAGCTCGAGAGCCTTCCTCTTTCCTACTTCGACCAGAATGCGCGTGGCACAATCATGAGCCGTTTCTCCAACGATACAGATACCATCAACCAGCTTGTCTCGAATGGCCTTGTACAGCTCTTGACTGCAGGTATTACCCTCGTGATGGTTATTGTCTCGATGTTCTCGAACAGTCTCATACTCACCCTCATTGTATTTGTCTTCATCGCCATTACATTCTTCTCTACAACACGTGTCGGCTCCAAGAGCGGCAAGTACTATGGCGCGCAGCAGAAGGACCTGGCTGATGTCAACGGCTTCATCGAGGAGATGATTAACGGTGAGAGGGTTATAAAGGTATTCACTCATGAAGAGGAGAGCCAGAAGGGCTTTGAAAAGCTCAACCAGAAGCTCAATACTTCCATGGCGCAGGCAAACAGCTGGGCGGGAAGCATGGGTCCTCTCAACAATAACCTTGGACACCTCCAGTACGTTGTACTTGTACTCTTCGGCGCTGTTGCAATCATCAACCATCCCCTTGTATATACAATCGGAGGGCTGGCGGCATTCCTGCAGCTGAGTAAGTCATTCACAAACAACATCTCACAGATTTCCCAGCAGGCGAACAACGTACTTGTCGCCCTTGCAGGTGCCGAGAGAGTCTTCGACCTTCTGGACCAGAAGAGCGAGGAGGACAACGGTAAGATTACCCTTGTCAGAGTTTCGGGCCACGATGAGAATATGAGAGAGGTGAAGGAAAGTACCGGTAAGTGGGCATGGAAGAACAACGATGAGCTTATTCCCTTCAAGGGCAGTGTAGTCATGAAGAATGTCGACTTTGCATATGTTGAAGGAAAAACGGTGCTTCATGACATATCACTCTACGCTAAGACGGGGCAGAAGATAGCCTTTGTCGGAGCAACCGGGGCGGGAAAGACTACGATAACAAACCTCCTCAACCGTTTCTACAACATAGAAAAGGGGGAGATTACGATTGACGGCATAAACATTATGGATATGGCACTTCCGTCGCTGAGGCGCAGTATGGCGATGGTATTGCAGGATACAAACCTCTTTACCGGAACAATCCGTGACAACATCCGCTACGGCAGACTCGATGCAACGGACGAGGACGTGGAGAAGGCGGCAAAGCTCGCTAATGCCCATGAGTTCATCATGATGATGAAGGACGGTTATGACACAGTCATCACCAATAACGGTGAAAACCTTTCTCAGGGGCAGAGACAGCTATTGAGTATTGCGCGCTGTGCAGTCGGCAATCCTCCTATCCTCATAATGGATGAGGCGACATCGAGTATCGACACATACACCGAGGCTTTAGTGCAGTCTGGTATGGATAAGCTCATGGAAAACAGAACTGTCTTTGTCATTGCACACCGCCTCAGCACCGTACGCAACAGCAATGCCATCATGGTTCTCGACCACGGCAGGATAATCGAGCGCGGTGACCACGACGATTTGATAAAGCAGAAAGGTGTCTACTACTCGCTTTATACGGGAAGCACCGAACTGAGTTGACTTGAGGGCCCTTTTCAAAAGAAGGGCCTTCAGTATAATTATCATATGCCTCAGAAGACCTATCTATGCATCGACCTCAAGAGTTTTTATGCCTCCGTTGAATGCGTTGAGCGGGGGCTGGACCCTATGACGACGAATCTTGTCGTGGCGGATCCCGAGCGCAGCGACAAAACAATCTGCCTTGCCGTATCGCCGACGATGAAGGCGCTGGGGGTGAGAAACCGCTGCAGGGTCTTCGAAATACCGAGCCACATAAAGTACATAATGGCACCCCCGAGGATGCAGAAGTACATAGACTATGCGGCCTCTATTTACGGCGTCTACCTTAAGTATCTGGCGCCGGAGGATATCTACGTCTATTCAATCGACGAAGTTTTCATGGACATAACACTATATCTTGACCGCTACAACATGACGGCACGGGATATGGCAATATTCCTGATGGATAAGGTCAAAGAGGAAGTGGGTGTCAGGGCTACAGCGGGAATCGGGAGTAATATGTATCTATGTAAGATAGCACTCGATATAACGGCAAAGCACTCTCCCGATTTCATAGGAATCCTGGACGAGGAGAGCTTCAGGGAAAAGCTCTGGGACCACACACCATTATCTGATTTCTGGCGCATAGGGCGGGGAATAGAGACACGCCTCCATCGTATGGGGTTATATACGATGAGGCAGATAGCACATGCTCCGGAGGATATACTTTACTCTGAATTCGGAGTTGACGCCGAAATAATGATTGACCACGCCTGGGGACGGGAGAGTGTCACGATAAGCGATATACAGAAATATAAGCCGAAGGGTGAGAGCATAAATTCCGGGCAGGTATTGATGCGCGATTATTCAATAGAAGAGGGCCGTCTTGTTCTCAAGGAAATGGCTGATGATATGGCCCTGATGCTCTCGCGTCGTCACGAGAAGGCATCTTCGTTCTCGCTTGCAATAGGTTACTCGTCACTTGACGGTGGCGGAATGAGTAACGGCAGCGGTAGAATAGAGAGTGCAACACAGTCCGATACAACGCTGAGGGAAGTCTATATGGATATCTTCTCCCGCATCGTGGACAGAACCAAGTTGATAAGGCGCTTCTATCTCACGGCATCATCGCTCGAGAAAGAGGATGAGGCGAGACAGCTTGATTTATTTGAAGATACCGGGGACGAGGATAGAAAACACCGCATACAGAAGGTCGTACTCTCCATAAAGGACACCTACGGCAAAAACAGCATTCTCAAAGGCATGGACTACGAGGATGGTGCAACCCAGAGGGAGAGAAACGGTCAGATAGGGGGACATAAAAGTGGAGTGTAAGAGGCCGAAGATGCCGATTGAGAGGAGAGCGAAGATTTTTCTGCCCTTTGCCGGTGTGAGGGGACTCGAGGAGGCACTCGAGAAGAAGCGAGAAGAGCGACTCATGGAGGAGAGGATAATCCTCTCCGAGGACGGAGAGGCAGAGTTAAATGATACTTTAACCCAGATAAATAAGGGCGATAGGATTACTCTTTTCTACTACGATAACGGGCGCTACCGCAATTATGAGGGAAAAGTTATTAAAAAGGATGTAAAGGAATGCCTTCTCATTCTCGATAACGGAGTTGCGACGCACTTCGGGGACATAAGGTCAATAAGAAAATCAGAAAGTATTGAGTAGCCCAATCTTCAATCTTGTGCACAGTTTTACATGGGTTTTGTACACACCTTTTGTGCACAGCCCATTGTTTTGAGCCCCTCTCTTGTATAAGTCAAAGTAAATAAATCTTTATAATGTAATGCATTAACTCTGATTGGATAAGTAAAAAAGAAAGTCGGGCTAGGCGGATTTGAACCGCCGACCCCAAGTCCCCCAGACTTGTACGCTAAACCTCTGCGCTATAGCCCGAATACTTGGTTATATTTGCACTATTAAGGCTCAGTGTCAACTATCCAAGCTTTTCTTCTCTCCTTCTTTAGCCGGAAAAATCCCTAATTCTTCCTTGAAATTCATATTTCTGAATAAAGAAATGATGTGTTATCATGAAAAAGGGCAAGGTTTGTCCTTAAAAACTCTATCATGGGGAATAAGTATGAAGAAATTTATCACAATTTTGACAGCAGTGATTATGGTTTTAGCCGTATTGACATCATGTTCACCGGACTCTTCAGAAACTATTGTCAACAAAGGGGATTTGACTGGTATTGAATTTAATACACCAAGTATCTTCGGTGTTTCCGGCACATATGCATGGATTGATCATGAGTATACTACTAATGACTACAGTGTTATTGCCGTTTACTCATCAGGGTACAAAGAAATTGTTACATCAAGTGCAAAGATCGAGGGAGGTGAATACGTTAAGGTGTCTTCATCCGGTTCATTGACATTCAGTGGAGATGAATACGGTGTTCATGACTTTGAAGTTAAAGTTTCATATGGTGGTAAGAGTGTTTCTACTGTTATTAAAGCCTATAGGCCTGGAGATCCGATTAATTTTGAAGTAAACAAGACAAAGTTCTTTGAAGGCACAAATATTCCTATCAATATAGCGAGAATCACCTACATTGCTGATTCGGGAGCTTTATTTAGTGGTTCCCTTCCGGCCAAAGGTGTGACCATGATATATAACGAAGATGCAGAGACATTTGACGATATGCTTGTCATTTCAACACTGGAAGAGATAAGGCCTCTTAAAAAAGGCGATGCCACTATTTTCTATGGTGTATATGAGAATTCGGAAATAAGCTATATTGACATAGAGGTCATTCCATTAAGCGAAGCAAAAAGCCTTAAGCCAAACTCTCTATATTCATACGTAAATGAAGGTGATACATTCACTAAGGAAACCTTTATTTCCACATACCTCAAGAACTATAAGGCTCGTATCGGCAACGCTGAAACTTATTCCGAATCAACTGCAACAACTACTCTTAATGTTACTGATGAGAACGGTAATTTAAATTCCGGTTTTACAGTTGAAGCTACTATTTCCAGAAAAGATGAAGAGGGAACATATAAAGAAGTGACAAGTGGAACGCTCCAGAGTGGAGATAATATCTTTATCAAGGTGACATATAAAGCATCTGAGAAAGAGACAGTTGAGGGAACTCTTTCCTACAAGATTTGACATCTGAGTAACTATGAGAGTAAAGCCTTCTCGTTTCCGGGAAGGCTTTAGCATTGCTTATATATACTAAATTTTCATGCAAAACTCAGATTGTCCAGTAGTTCTGCGTTCATAAATGCAAAATATTGACTTTTTGTTTAATACCTTTTGCTTCTTTCGTAATATATGACAGTCTTGAGGAAATCTGTTTCCCATTTAAAGAACGCTTGACGTGTACACGTTCAGCGTGTATATTATATTCATGATTAAGAGCTTTGCGGATAAAGAGACAGAGAAAATCTTCAATCAGATTATTTCAAGAAAGCTGCCTTATGAGATTCAGAAGGTGGCATTGAGAAAACTTATCATGATAGACAATGCTGAGGGAATGGATGATTTACGTATCCCTCCGGCCAATCGTCTTGAAGCTCTTAGTGGAGATAGAAAAGGGCAGTACAGCATACGTATAAACGATAAGTGGAGAGTATGCTTTACTCTTGAAGAGAAGAATGATTTTCACTGTGTTGAGATCGTTGATTATCATTGAAGAGGAGATGAGTATGAACAATTACATTGAAGCACCGACAATGGGTGAGATTTTGAAAGAAGAGTTCATGGTTCCGATGAACCTCTCATCCTACAAACTTGCACATGATATACATGTTCCTGTGTCCAGGATTCAGGCTATTCTTAACAGTGGTCGTAAGATTACTCCCGATACTTCCATAAGACTTGCGCGCTATTTCGGCGTCTCAGACAGGTATTTTCTTAACCTGCAGAATGACCTTGATATAAGAGAGTTGAAGACAAGTCTTAAAAGTGAGATTTCTGCGATTAAACCTTATAGCTATGGGACTGTTTAAATTCCTGTAGCCTTTATAAGCCTAAACCATTTGAAGAAAATGAGGCTTAATAAATAGCTGGGGGTGAAGAGCTGCAAGGAGAGTAGTGATAAGCCTGGCGTTATTGTGTTTCTGGAGTAAGCGAAGACAATACAACAAAGCCTTCTCGTTTCCGGGAAGGCTTTTACATGGCTTTTAGTCGAGTCTCTTTACTTCTTCTATGCTGTTTTCAATTGCAGGGGGAAGGGTGACTCTGCCGTCGAAGGCTTTCATGTCCTTGAAGCCTGTTCCGGTGAGGAGGACGACAACTGTGGCATCTCTTCCGAGCTCCTTCTTCATGTGCTCCCTGTCCTTTTCGAAGCATGCGAATGCGCATGCTGCTGCAGGCTCAGCTAGAACTCCGCTCTGACTTGTGAGTACAAGCTGACTGTCGAGTATCTCGCTGTCGGAAACCTTGACTGCCCAGCCCTTGGACTCTTTGACATACTTCGCAGCCATTCTTCCGTTGGCGGGTAAATCAACAGAGATGCTGTCAGCTCTTGTTGTGGCACTTACTGCTCTATAATCGTCGTTATTGATTGCATTGCTGATTGCGTCGCTTCTCTCGCTCTGGCAGCATATGATGCGGGGCATCTTATCGATGAGGCCTGCGTCGAGAAGGTCCTTGAAGCCTTTTGCAACTCCTGCAATTATACAGCCGTCGCCGACGGGAACGTAGATTGCATCGGGTGCCTTTCTACCCATCTGCTCGAAAAGCTCAATCGATATGCTCTTCTTTCCCTCAATCGTCATCGGGTTATAAGCAGTGTTGCGGTTAATACCGCCGTGGAGGCGTGTATATTCAATGCTGAGCTTGAATGCATCGTCGTAGCTTCCCTTGACGGGGATTACCCTTGCGCCGTAGAGCACGGACTGCATGAGCTTATTAATCGGAGCTGATGCCGGGACGAAGAGTACAATCTCGATTCCCATTGCGGCTCCTACCGCACTCATTGCTGCTCCTGCATTACCGGTGGAAGCAAGTGCAATCTTTTTCTCTCCGTGGTGCTTAGCCTGAAGCGCCACAAGGTAGCTTGCCCTGTCCTTGAATGATCCAGATACCAAAAGCGTATCGAGTTTGAAGAAGAGGTTCGGTGTATCGAGTTCCTCTCTCAGCCTCTTCGGTGCCATGAGCGGGGTTATGCCGACGGGGTAGGTGTAATCCTCCTCGGCTTCATAGGGGTAGAAGTCGAATGGTGTGACGTGCTCCTTTTCCTTTGCCTTCTTCAATACTTCATCGCTTAATTTGACGATGAGATTGCCCTTGGGGAAGGTATCACCGGTGTTGAGCTTTTCGCACTCGGGGCAGAGGTACATGATTTTATCTGTAACGTATTCTCTTCCGCAGTCCGAGCATACATATTTGAATCTCATAAAGTCTCCTTAGGAAAAATACAGCCGGGAATAATCCCGGCCGGAGGTTTCTGTTTTATCAGCCTCTTACTTCAGCGTTGAACTCTTCTATGAGCTTATCGATGGTCTTTGTCATCTTAGGGATATCTGTCCAGTAGTTTCTGTCATACCACTGTCTGTTGAGTTCCTCGTATGTCTTACCCTGCTGCTCAACCCATGTGTAGTACTTGAGGTTGTGTACGCGGAGGCGTTCATAGTATGTAAGCTCAAGCGCATTCTCTCTTGTCTGGTGCATGAGGGATGCAGCATGTACTCTTGCAGCTTCCATTGTGCTGAACGGACCCTGCTGTTCTGTGAGTTCCTTGAGACGTGATGTATACATGACCGAGCTGTCTGTGAGGATTGTGAAGACACAGTCGTTCTCATCCATCTCGTAGTATTTAGCCATCTTGATTGCTGAGAGCATGTTGCCGATACCTGAAATACCGAAGAGCTTGAGAGACTCGAGTTCCTTGTCGCTGAGTCCGAGGGACTTGAGGTAATCAACACCTTCCTTCTCATTGAAGAGGCGGTAGATATCCATACAGTCCTGATCGTCGATTGCACAGATCATGTCGGTATTCTTGACGTTGTGAATCCATGGAACGTGCTTGTCGCCGATACCTTCGATTCTGTGAGCGCCGAAGCCGTTACGGAGGAGTGTCGGACACTGGAGAGCTTCGCCTGCTGCAATCTTGATATTCGGGTAGACCTTCTTGAGGTGGTCGCCTGCAGCAAGTGTTCCGCCTGAACCTGTGCTGGATGCGTAACCGCGTACGTTCTCAGCCTTGATTCCGAGCTTCTTTATGACTTCAAGAATAGCAGATCCTGTTACTTCATAGTGCCAGAGGTAGTTTTCGAACTGCTCGAACTGGTTGAAGATAACGATATGCTTTCCTCTCTGAGCATCGAGTTCATGACACTTGTCGAAGATTTCCTTGACGTTCGATTCACAGCCTGGAGTTGCGATGATTTCGCCTGCGACTGTTTTGAGCCAGTTGAATCTTTCCTGTGACATGTCTTCAGGAAGAATAGCGATGCTCTTACATCCGAGAAGTGCAGAGTTATATGCACCACCGCGGCAGTAGTTACCTGTGCTGGGCCATACAGCCTGCTGTTCAACAGCATCGAAGTTACCTGTTACAAGTGCCGGGGCAAGGCATGCGTATGTAGCGCCGACCTTATGAACACCGCACGGGAAGAACTTTCCGGCAAGTGCATAAATCTTTGCCTTTGTTCCTGTAATCTGGTGAGGAATCTCGATGAAGTTCACATCTCCGAACTGACCGCCCTTTTCGACAGGTTCGTTGTGCCAGTTAATTCTGTAGAGGTTGAGAGGATTGACGTCCCAGAGACCTACGTCCTTGAGCTTTTCTTTGATATCATCAGGAATGAGGCTCGGGTCCTTCATCTGTGCAAATGTCGGGAGGGTGATTCCCTTTTCTCTGCAGCGTGCTACGTTTTTCTCAACTATTTTAGGTTTCTTTTTCAAATTTATGAGCATAATATTCTCCTATGTCATCCAGTATTATTGTAAAAAGTTGATTTGTAAAGAAAATTTTGAGGTAAAAAGAGGAATAATTCTATATTTTGAGTTATTCATCAATAAAGTTCGGCTTATTTGATAATTCTACCGTTGCCGCTTATCTTTATCCTCTCGTCAAGTAGTGCAGCGTTGAATAATCCGGCTATCCTGTCGCCGCTTTTGAGGTATTTCATTTCGGAGAGGAACATGCGGTAGAGAGTACTCTTTGTATATGAATTCTTATCACCCTTCTCGAGGATGTAGAGTATGGCATTGGCAGCTTCCCTCTCCGGAATTTGATAGGAATACCTGACAGAAGAAAGCGGTGTCGGCCTGAAGTAGTCCTCGTTTCTCCCCGTGTGATAAACCTTCTCTCCGTCCTTATCAACTGTTATGGGGAAGGCGATGGACGTAAGGACAGCCGAAAGATGAGGCTCGATGCGGCTTCCGTTCTTATAGAGTGAGTATGAGTTGAGCACCCGCTTTATGAGGAGGCTCTCTTTTATCGGGCCCTCAATGGATATAACCTTCTCAAGGCGCTTCTTGATGTCTTCATCATATGCGTGTGACAACAGTTCTTCAGGGGAAAGAACTCTCTCTTCAAGATCAGCTACTACGTATTCTTTCTTTTCCATAGAAAAATCATAAAACTGAAGATAATGGAAGAAAAGCAAATTATTGCTTTAGTGTGCTCAAAACAGTAATATTTCTCAATAAGCGAGGTAATCTATGGAAATTACAAAAGATATAAAATATGTAGGTGTCAACGACCACACTGTTGATCTCTTCGAATCGCAGTATCCACAGAAGAGGGGAGTATCATATAACTCATATCTTATCGAAAGCAAAGGCGAGAGTCTTGTGATGGATGCAGTCGAACTCGGCTTCGAGGGCGAGTGGCTCGATAATATTGACGCGGCCCTGGAAGGAAAGAGCCCCGACTACATAGTCGTGCAGCATATGGAGCCTGACCACAGCGGAGGCATTGATGCATTCATGGAGAAATACAAGGGAGCAAAGATAATCTCATCGGCAAAGGCATTCACGATGATGGAGAACTTTATCCATAAGAGTTATGAGGGCCGCCGTATCGTCGTCAAGGATGGTGATTCCTTCACCCTCGGTGAACACACCCTCACATTCGTTGCCGCCCCGATGGTCCACTGGCCGGAAGTTATGGTGACATACGACTCGAAGGATAAGGTCTTGTTCTCGGCTGACGGCTTCGGCTCCTTCATTGCCAACGATCTCAGAGAAGATGGCGAGGACTGGGGTGCGGAGGCAAGGCGCTACTACATAGGTATTGTCGGTAAGTACGGAACTATGGTGCAGAATCTTCTGAAGAAGGCATCCGCACTCGATATAAAGATTATATGCTCCCTCCACGGCCCTGTTCTTAAGGAGAACCTCGGCTACTACATTTCCCTCTATGACAAGTGGTCGTCATATACTCCGGAGGATGACGGCATAACAGTTGCATATACCTCCATCTACGGTCATACGGAGGAGGCTGCCCTAAAGCTTGTTGAAGGCCTCAGGAAGAAGGGCAGAGAAGTTGATGTTTATAACCTGGCAAGGGTTGATGTATATGAGGCTGTCGCATCGGCTTTCAAGCACAAGAATCTCATTCTTGCAACAACAACCTATGACGGCGATATATTCCCAGCTATGAGAGGGTTCATCGAAAAGCTAACTCACCGCTTCTATCAGAAGAGAAAAATCGGCTTGATTGAAAACGGATCCTGGGGGCCTGTTGCCAACAGGATAATGAAGGAGATGTTCGAGAAGAGCAAGGACATAGAATGGGTGGAGAACAACGTCACGATAACAAGCGCACTGGGAGAAAAATCCCTCGGGCAGCTTGATAAAATGATTGAAGAGTTCTGATTTAACGGGGTCGCTTGATATGGCCCTTATTTTTTGCCGTAAAGATTGAGAAAGATTATTTGTATATCTTTGACGACAAATCCACCGAGTTGAAAAATGGTATGCTGAGGTATAAAGAGCAGGGTTCGATATCAAGAAGGGAAGAGGATTATCGACACCCGTATCGTTCAAGGATCCGGTAACATTGACTCCCTGTCAGGACATTACGGAGCATGAATTCATTGGCAATTCCTTCGACGTCTTCGATGGCGAATGCGTAGTCTGTATCGGCACCTTTCTCCTCCCAGACCTGGTCGGCAATATCCATATATTTCTTTAGTGTTCTCGGTACCGGAAAGTCAATTGTTAGCTCTTTGCATAAAATCATCGTGTCAATCTTCTTTGTCTTCTTTCTTGTCAGAGTCTATCTCTCGTTTCAGGAGAAGAATCTGCCCTCTATATCTATCTTATAACAATGTTCGTTAAGGGCCACCTTTTGCGGTGACCCGGTTGTTGTTATTTCTCAAGGTTTTCCTTGATGATTTCGAATACTGTCTTCCACTTTGTGCACATTTCTTCAGGCTTGAAGTAGATTGCGATTTCACGCTCTGCAGAAGCGGGGCTGTCGGAGCCGTGGATGCAGTTGTAGCTCATGAGAGGGGAGAAATCTCCTCTTACTGTTCCGACCTCAGCCTGGGACGGGTTTGTCTTACCCATAAGCTGTCTCATTCCCGAGATTGCATCCTCTCCCTCAACGACCATTGCGACAATCGGGGCCGATGTGATGAATTTGACGAGTCCCGGATAGAAGGGCTTTCCTACGTGCTCAGCATAGTGTCGAGCTGCCTGCTCGGGAGTTACTTCGAGCATCTTGAGTGCGATAATCTTGTAGCCTTTTTCCTCGATACGTGTAATAAGCTTTCCGATGAGGCCTCTCTGGACTCCGTCGGGCTTGATTGCAATAAATGTTCTTTCAACCATTTTAATTTTCCTTATGGAGTGAGTGTAGCACAGAAAAAGGGTTGCTTAACAGCCTGTTGTGCGTGTTGCAAATTGTTGCATTTCTTATTTGACTTTAGGCCTCAGTGGGGTAGAATAATAATACGGTAATCCCGTTTAAGAGGAGAAAAACATGTCGGATTTAATGAGACCCATTCCCTTTTCCGAGCTTATAAACAGAATAGCCGGAGAGTATAAAAACCATGATTCAATTTTCAGCATCAACAAAGAGCAGTTCTACTATGATAAAAACAAGCATTCGGTGAATGTCTTCAATCAGAAGTGTTCGACTCCCGTAGGTCCTGCTGCCGGTCCGCACACACAGCTGTGTCAGAACATAATCGCATCATATCTTGTGGGCGCAAGATTCATCGAGCTCAAGACCGTCCAGATTATGGACCACCTCGAGATTGCAAAGCCGTGTATAGATGCAAGAGACGAAGGTTACAACGTCGAATGGTCTACCGAGTACACACTCGAGAAGGCTTATGACGAATATCTAAAGGCATGGATTGCACTCCACTTGATTGAGGCGCTCATGGAGGACAAGGTTGTTGATAAACCTTCCTTCATCTTCAATATGTCATGCGGCTACAACCTTGAAGGCATAAAACAGGAGAAGATGCAGATTTTTATCGACAGCATGATTGATGCCGGGAAAAAGCCTCTCTTCGACTCATACATTGCAGAAGCAAAGGCACTCCTCGACGACGGTATTCTCGACGGCACGGGACTTGAGGACAGGAAGGAAAAGGCTGAGAAGACACTGGACAAGATTAGCAAAAACATCTGTCCGAGCGTGACGGTATCTACAATGCACGGTTGTCCTCCGAAGGAAATAGAGGCTATCTGCAGCTATCTTCTCACCGAGAAGAAACTCGACACTTTTGTTAAGCTCAATCCGACACTCCTCGGTTATGATACGGTACGCGGTGTACTCGATTCACTCGGCTACAATTATGTAGTCCTCAAGAGGGAGAGCTTCGAGCACGATCTGCAGCTCGAGGATGCAAAGGCGATGCTCCATCGTCTTGTAGATTTGGCAAAGAAGGAAGGAAGAAAGTTCGGCGTCAAGCTTACAAACACCCTCGGCAATGTCAACCCGCAGGATGTACTCCCGGGAGACGAGCGCTACGGCTCGGGAAGAATTCTTCTTCCGCTTTCGTCCCGTGTTGCACTTATCCTCTCCGAGGAATTCAACGGAACCCTTCCGATTTCCTACTCAGGCGGCGTATCTGCACTATCAGTAAAGGAGCTCTTCGAGACTGGTATTCACCCGATTACTCTTGCTACCGATATGCTCCACCCCGGTGGATACGCAAAGATGAAGCAGCTCTGTGAAATCTGCAACGAAGCACATAATGCATGGAAGATGGACCATATCGACGTATCGAAACTCAGAAAGTTCGTCGAGACAGTCTCGTCTCCATCCGGTATTGCAGCCAAGAAGACAAGAGGAACGTATTCGGCAAAGGTCGGAACACCTCTCGAACTCTTCGACTGCTATGTTGCTCCTTGTGTCGAGGCTTGTCCTATCCACCAGCCTATTCCGGAGTACGTTGCACTTGCGGGAGAAGGAAGACTGGGCGAAGCACTTTCGTTAATTTACTCATCCAACGCACTACCCAATATTACAGGATGGATCTGCGACCATCAGTGTCAGAACCACTGCTCGAGAATGGACTATGAGGGCCCGGTCGAGATAAGGGAAGTCAAGAGACTCTGTGCAGAGCTCGGTTTTGACGAATATAAGAAGGATTTCTGGGCTAAGGTTGATGAGCCGGAGGATGTGAAGGCAGCTGTAATCGGTGCCGGTCCTGCAGGCTTGAGTGCTTCCTATTTCCTTGCCCTTGCCGGTTTCGATACCACCCTCTTCGAAAAGGAGAGCACAGCAGGCGGTGTTGTAAAGAACGTTATTCCTGAATTCCGTATCCCGTCATCTGCCGTAGATAAGGATGTTGCCTTCATCAAGGACCAGGGCGTGAAGTTCGTCTTCAATACTGAAAAGACAATCAAGGAACTCAGAAGCGAAGGCTATGAGTATATATTCGTCTCAGTCGGTGCTACAGAGCCAAACGACAGCGGCGTCAAGGGTAACGGCGAGAGGGAAAGTGCAGTATCTTTCCTCCTCAGAAGCAAGAAGGGCGAAAAGATTAATCTCGGTAAGCATGTTGTAATCACAGGCGGCGGTAACACGGCAATGGATGCAGCAAGAATGGCTGAGAGAACAGCTGGTGTCGAGGATGTCACAGTTGTCTACAGAAGAAGCGAAAGTGAGATGCCGGCAGATAGAGAAGAGTACGAAGCAGCACTTTCCGACGGCGTGAAGTTCATCTTCCTTGCAAACCCTGTTGATTTCACGGACGGAAAGCTTACTCTTTCAAAGATGGTTCTCGGTGAAAAGGATGCATCGGGACGATGCCGACCTGTCGACAGCGGAGAGACCATGACTCTCGACTGCACATACCTCATCACAGCTATCGGCGAGAAGCCGGATAAGGCTGTATTGAACGCTATCGGAGTTGAAGGCGAGAAGAACGTCTGGATTATAGGCGACACAAAGACCGGCCCGAGTACGGTTGTGAGATGTATAGCTTCTGCCCAGGCTGCAGTTGACGAGGCAATCGATGCCGTTTACGACAAGATTCTCGAAGAGGATGACGGCCACGATGAAGGATGCGAATGCAAGGCATGCGCTTCAGTTGAGACTGAGGAAGAAGACGAAGAAGAGTACGACGATGACGAGATGGATGAAATAAGAGAAGAGGAAGACTCGTTCTTCTCATCCATCAGAGAAAAGAAGGCTCAGATTACACCGTCCCTCAGAAGAGGAAGTAAGAAAAGAGAGTTCTTCGAGAGGGAAGCAAAGAGATGTATCGAATGCTCCTACTATTGCAACAAGTGTGCTGAGGTATGTCCAAACAGAGCAAATGTCATGCTCGACTTGAGAGATACCGGTCTCTTTGAGGACCCGTTCCAGATTCTCCATCTCGACGCATATTGTAACGAATGCGGCAACTGTCTCGCATTCTGTCCGCATGACGGAGGACCTTACCTCAAGAAGTTCACACTCTTCAGCAGAAAGGATGACTTCGAGAACAGCTCGAACAGTGGTTTCTACACAGAGAATGACGAACTTCTTATCCGCCTCGGCGATAAGGTAATCGGGGGCAGAATCAACGCCGACGGTTTTGTCGAGGCAGAAGTAGACGAAAGAGTAAAGGCTGTTATCGAGACGGTATTTTTGTCGTATTCGTACCTGCTCGGACCTGTGGAGGAGTAAAATGGCAGATATCATAATAAAGAATGTAAGAGTATTCCAGACTCAGCCTCCTTTCGAGGTTGAGGAGAATGTCGATGTTGTAATCGAGAACGGCCTTATAAAGGCAGTTGGGAAAAACAGGAGTGAGGGTCTGGATGCGGACAAGATTATCGACGGCAGGGGCAAAACTCTTATTCCGGGTAATGTATGCGCCCACCATCACTACTACTCAGGTCTCAGCCGCGGCATGCTTATATCTGCCGGCCCTCAGACCGACTTTATCCAGGTTCTCAAGGAATGGTGGTGGAGACTCGACAGGGGGCTCAAGGAAGAGAGTACATATTACTCATCCCTCATATGCTCGCTCGACGCAATAAGCTCGGGAACCACAAGCTGTGTCGACCATCATGCTTCTCCCTCCTACATCGAGGGAAGCCTTTCCACGATTGCAAAGGGTATGGAGGAGATAGGAGTCAGAGGTAGTACATGCTATGAAGTTACAGACCGTAACGGCGGCATGAAGGAGATTGAGGACGGTGTAAACGAGAATATCAGGTTTGCGAAAGAAGTCGACGAAAGAAGAAGTAAGGGCGAGAATGTACTTTGTGAAGCTACAATCGGCGGACACGCACCTTTCACAATTCCAGATGACGGCCTCAGGATGATGAGCGACGCCATGGATAAGACAGGGCGCGGAATGCACCTCCACGTTGCTGAGGCTAGCTATGACAGCGTATGGTCACACCACTTCTACAATAAGGACATTGCAGAGAGGCTTGACTCCTTCGGACTACTCCGCCCCGAGACACTCATTGTCCACGGCGTACACCTTTCAGAGAAGGAAGTTGAACTCATCAACGAGCGGAACTGCTTCTTTGCAGTCAACCCGCGTTCGAATATGAACAACCATATCGGGTACAACTCAAAGCTTCCGATGATCAAGAATCTCTGTCTCGGCACGGACGGCTGCGGCGGCAATATGTTCGAAGAGATAAAGATCGGCTTCTTCAAGCATAAGGACGAGGGTGGCCCATGGTGGCCGGCTGATTTCCTGGAGGCTCTCAATAGAGGTAACAGGCTCGTTGAGTCTCAGTTCGGCGGAAGAATCAAGCTGGGAAGAGTAGAAGAGGGCTATACGGCAGACCTATGTCTTCTCGACTACAACAACCCGACACCGCTGGTGGGTGCAAATGCCCCGGGCCACTTTGTCTGGGGAATTAGCTCCGGCCATGTAAACTCGACAATCGTCAACGGTAAACTCTTATTCGAGAACCATCACTTTGTAAGAAAGGATGCGGAGGATATCTATAAGAGAGCTGCGGAAATTGCGGCGGAACTGTGGAAGGTTGTCGACAAAATCAAGCCGTAATTGGATAAAAGAATATTGTTCGAAAACGGAATTAGTTTTAGACTTGACGATAGGGGGACAGAGCATCCCCCTGTCTTTGAATAAAGAGGATTCGTCCATTGTGTGAAATAAAATACAATGGTCATGGAGGATAAAGTGCAGCCTACAAAAATTGGAGATAAGATTGTCAGAATCGATGCAAAAACCAAGGCCCGCGGCGAGGCTATATATGTTTCGGACCTTTTCCTTCCCGATATGCAATATGCATACATGGTACGTTCGACATGTCCGAGAGGTAGAATCAAGAGCATAACGACGCCCGAGCTTCCCGAAGGGTATTACTTCATCACCGCTGATGATATTCCGCCGGAAGGTAAGAACGAACTCTGGATGATTGCAAAGGACTGGCGTGCTTTTGCAAAAGATTATGTTTTATATGTCGGTGAGACAATCGGACTTGTGGTAGGACCCGACAGAACCGTACTCAAGGCAATCAAGGACAACATAAAGATTGAGTACGAAGAGGAGACTCCGGCTGTTACAATCGATGATGGACTGGAGTGTGTCGGCGGCCCGATGTTCCCGGAGAAGGGAAACAACATCTTCTGCTCCCTCTATTGCGAGAAGGGGCGTCCGATGGACGAGGTTTTCGCAGAGGCTGACGAGATTATAGAAGAAAAAATCGAAACGGGATGGCAGGAGCACGTCCATCTCGAGACAAACGGCGCACTTGTCGACATGGAAGGCGACAAATATATTCTCTATGCTTCCTCCCAGTGTCCTTTCTACATCAGAAAGAGCGTTGCAGCTCTTTTAGACCTCCCCTACGACAGAATAGTCGTCAGACAGTGCACGACAGGCGGGGCTTTCGGAGGAAAGGAAAACTTCCCCGATGTTCTCTGCGGACCGCTCATTGTTGCCGAGAACGTAGTGCGAAAGCCGATTAAGCTTATATTCGACAGGGAGGAGGATACACAGTTCTCCGTCAAGAGACATCCGAGTAAGAATGTCTTCAAGACAGCCATAAAGGACGGTAAGATTACGGGGCTCGAGGTCCACGTCTACTACAACGTCGGCGCTTATCTTTCGTCGTCATTCGTCGTTCTCCAGCGAGGTGTCTTCCATGCTAACGGCGTATATAACATTCCGAATACATACATCAAAGGTGAGGGTGTCGGAACAAACACCTTCCCGTCCGATGCATTCAGAGGTTTCGGTGCTCCTCAGACGATATTCGCTGTCGAGACACACCTCGACCACATAGCACACCACCTCGGAGTTGACCCGTTGGAGTTCAAGAAACAGTACATCATAAAGCAGAACGAAGAGACTGTAACGAACGGTCACATCATCGAGGAAGTGAAACTTCCCGAGATGCTTGAAGTTCTGACTAAGGAATCTGACTATTGGCGTAAGGCTAAGGAATATACTCCAGGATGCGGAAGGGGAATAGGAGCGAGCATGTACCTCCACGGCGGTGCATTCACAGGTAACGGTGAGCAGGCCCTCATCAAGGGACACGCTCGACTTGTACGTACCGGAGACAGGGTTGCAATACAGGTGGGCTCGACGGAGATGGGACAGGGCTTCCAGACGTCGCTGCGTAAGATAGCAGCCGATACACTCGAGATTCCAATCGAAAATGTCGATTACGATAACCCCGATACAGCGAAGGTTGTCGACAGCGGTCCGACGGCGGCATCACGTTCAACGATGATAGTCGGACGCCTTGTCGAGAGAGCGGCACTGGAAATGAAGGAGCGCTGGAACGAGGGAGATATTACAACGGAAGTTGAATATGAACACCCTGAGGGCTTTCCGTGGGACCAGGCTACATTTAGGGGAGATGCGTACCTCGGCTGGGGCTGGGGTGCCGCTATAGTCGAAGTCGAAGTTGACAAGAAGACAAACGAAGTCAAAACCGTCGGCATATGGACAAGCCACGACATAGGACACCCGATTGACGAACTCATCGTACACGGCCAGGTCAACGGCGGTGTCATGCAGTCACTCGGATATGCAAGCATGGAGAAACTCGAGAACAGGAAGGGATTCTTCAAGCAGAAGAGGATGAGCGACTACGTAATCCCGACCAGTATGGATTTCCCCAGGCAGTTCTATCACCTGCAGGAGAACCCGTATCCATGGGGACCGAAGGGCGCAAAGGGAATGGGAGAGCTCGTATTCAACGGCGCATCATGTGCCTACGTTGATGCCGTCGAGCGTGCCCTCGATATAAAGATAAATGCAATCCCGATTCCGCCGGAAGACATAGAGGAGGCTTTGAAGAAGAAAAATGCACAGTGAAGTCAAGTTTAAACTGAATGATAGAGATGTTGTCTACTCAGGTAATCCTCTGAGAAGACTTCTGGACGTATTGAGAGAGGATTTACACCTTATAGGAACCAAGGAAGGCTGCTCGGAAGGAGAGTGCGGAGCATGTTCCGTTCTCAAGGACGGCCACCTTGTCACCTCATGCATCATCCCTATCGGATCTTGCAACGGCAGTGAAATCTACACAATCGAAGGTATAAGAGATACAAAAAAAGGTAAGTGCATCATCGATGCCTTTGCAGAGGGCGGTGCAGTGCAGTGCGGTTTCTGCATCCCCGGTATGGTTATGGCGGCTTACTACCTCCTTTCAAACAACCCAGACCCGACGGAAGAGGAGATAAGGCTTGGAATCAGCGGTAACATCTGCCGCTGCACAGGATATGACCTCATCGTCGAGTCCATCCACCTTGCTGCAGTAAAGGGAGGAGAACTATGGAAGAAATGAAATACTACATGCCCGACACCCTTCAGGAAGCGCTCCAGATTATGGACAGGGAGGATGTCATTCCTCTTGCAGGAGGCTCCGATTTGATGGTTTCCGGCTTCAATGGAACGGGAGTCGACCCCACTTTCGATAAGAGTGTGATGATTATTACAAACCTTCCCGAGCTCAAGGGAATAACGGAGAGAGAGGACGGCTCTGTTGTAATCGGCGCGCTCTCGACGTCGCGTGAAATTGCCTCATCCGATCTTGTTCATCCCCTTGTAAGGGATGCAGCGTCACGTATGGGCGCAATACAATTACGTAACAGCGCGACAATCGGAGGAAATATCGGGAACGCATCCCCCAAGGGTGATACTCCACAGCCTTTGATTCTCCTCGACAGTCGTGTTGTGCTCACAAGCGTTAACGGCTCGAGGGAGATGCTTGTCGATGATTTCATCATCAGCGCAAAGAAAACCAGGAGGGAGAAGAACGAGCTTATTACAGCCGTTATTATTCCTCCAACACACTTTACGCACATCTATTTCCATAAAATCGGAATGAGACGCAGTAACGCCATCAGTAAGCTCACTCTTTCGTGTGCTGCCGAGATAAGGGACGGTGTTGTTGTTGACTTTTGTGCCTCAAGCGGTGCTGCCGGCCCGAAGGTTATGAGAAAGAGGGAAGCGGAGTTGATTTTGGTGGGTAAGAGAGTCGACGAGCTCGAGAGCGTCAAGGAAGAGTTCCTTGATGCATGGAACAACGTCATTTCTCCACATGCAATGGCGGAGTACAGACGTAATACCACAAGGAGAATGCTCTCCTACTTTATAGATCAGCTTATAGCCGGACACCCGGAAGGTCGAGTTGAATAAGGAGTAATCTAGTATGGTTGTTTACCATCCACAAACTAAGAAAGAAGCTGTCGAGATGAGAGTCGCAAACGAAAACAGCCGCTATCTAGCAGGCGGAACGGATGACCTTAGGCTCGGCGGAGACGTAGATAAAGATACCATTCTCATAGATGTGAACCCCCTTCTTGAAAGAGGTATTTCAGATATGGGTGACGGCATCATCAGGGTTGGTGCGCTCACGACATTCAACGATATGATTGAGTCACCTCTTGTGAGTGATGTAATAAAAGAGGCATGCCGTTTCAACGCTTCCTTTACCCGCCGTAACAGTGCGACTGTCGGTGGCAACATTGCCCTCAAGAGAGACGACAGTTATCTTCTTGCGCTATTTGCCGCCCTCGGAGTCACATTTAATTCAACGACACTCCACTGTGATGGAGAGAAGAGCGTCGAGGACTATGCACATTCGAAGTGCAGGAGGCTTATAAGCTACTTTTTAATTGACACGAAGAAAAAGGCATGGGTGAAGAGATTCGGACTCTCGAGCACAACACATGCTGCTCTCATTGCTGCTGTTGCAGATGATGAGAAGTATGCGCTCTCAGTCCACGGCAGTGCTTTTGTCTCAGGTACATCTCCCGATATTTGGAAAGAGATAGAGTATACAGGGGATATCACAGGAAGTGCAGAGTACAAAGAGTACCTGGCAAAGACGGTATTCACACTCAGGAGGGACCAGTAATGATTTTAAAATGCAGAATCAACGGGGAATTGGTAACAATCGAGTGTAATGAGGCCGAGAGGCTGAGAGACATACTCTACAGAATCGGATGTAACTCCGTCCGTGACAGCGATGATGCCGAGGGCTTTGCCGGAAGTGACACAATTGTTTTCAACGGAGAGCTCAAATACTCCAACTTCATTCTTGCTTTCCAGGCCCAGGGCGCTGAGATTACTTCGGCCGAGGGACTTTTGAAGGGGCGCGAGATAAACTACGTGCAGAAGGCTATGGTATCTGCAGGAGTAGTCCAGAGTGCATACAATGCACCGGCGGCAAGTCTTATGCTTACGTGGCTCCTGGAGAAAAAGCCCTATCCTACAAAGGATGAGATAAGGGAAGTTTTGACATCCATATTCATCAGGGACGCAGGCTACGAGCACTATTACCTTGCAGTTAAACTTGCAACAGAGCTCAGGGATTACGGTGAGTACAAGAGCGAAATCGCACCGTCATTCAGACCCAGGCTTGAGGTAATCGGAAAGCCTTTCGACAAAATCGACGGGGCATCCCTTGTCTCGGGTGAGAGGGTGTTCGTCGAGGACAAGGTCCCGTCAGATGCCTGGATATTGCATGTACTGCGCTCGCCATTTGCTTCGGCCTACATCAAGAGCATAGATACAACTGAAGCTGAAAAGCTTGACGGCGTTGCTGCAATTATAACCGCCTTCAACTGCCCGGATATCTACTACATGCAGGCCGGTCAGGGGACCCCCGAGCCGAGCCCACACGACAGAAGGCTCTTCAACATGAAGGTAAGGCATGTCGGGGACAGGGTTGCAGGTATTGTTGCACGCACGAAGGAGATAGCCGAGAAGGCTGCATCTCTCATAAAGGTAGAGTACGAGCCGACGGAAGCTGTATTTACGGTTGAAGAAGCTATGGCTGACGGTGCACCTCTTGTTCATAACGGTCCTGTTGAATACCGTGCAGGAGCTCCCTCTGATCTTGACGAGTACAACAGGAGATGCGGTGACGATAGGGAAGGCAAGGTTATATACCAGTTCCCGCTCCATGCAGATATAAGAAAAAACCTTGCGGCATCGAACAAAGGATATATCGGAGATGTAGATCAGGCATTTAAAGAAGCCGATGCAGTTGTCGAGGATACATATCAGACAAGCCAGGTGCAGTGCACTCCGCTTGAACCTCATGTATGTTATGCCCTTGTCGAGAACGGAAGACTTGTCATTCATGCGGCAACACAGGTTCCGTACCACGTAAGACGTATAGTGAGCTGGGTGTGTCAGATTCCTGAAAACAAGATACACGTCATCAAGGAACGTGTCGGCGGAGGATACGGCAGCAAGCAGGATATTCTTGTCGAGGACCTCACAGGTTACGCAGCATGGATTACAGGTAAACCTGTATACTACCGTAATACCCGTGCCGAGGAGTTCTATGCCAACAGCACACGTCACCCGATGAGAGTCTATGTGAAGATGGCAGGAAAGAAGGACGGTAAGATTACCGCCATCTATATGGAAGTCAGGGCCAATACAGGTCCTTACGGCAATCACTGTCTCACGGTTCCTATGAACTCATGTTCAAAGACGCTTCCTCTATTTGCTGTCGACAACATGAAGTATGATCTTCAGGTTTACTATACGAATACTCCTCCGGCAGGCGCATATCAGGGCTACGGTACACCGAAGGGAATTTACGGGTTATCGATGGTGATGGCACAGCTGGCGGAAAAGCTCGGGCTCGATTACAGAACCATCGTTGAAAAGAACCATGTATCTCCGGGCTATATGCTTGAAATATTGAAGGGACTTGGAGAAGGGCGTGAAGGCGCTGTCGTTCCTGTCGGCTCATGTGGCCTCGATGAAGCTATCGAGAAGGGATGCGAGATGATTAACTGGGGCAAGAAGGAGGAGAGCGGCGACCCCGACTGGAAGATAGGAAAGGGCTTTGCCATGATAATGCAGGGCTCTGGACTTCCGGGGCTGGACCATGCAGAAGCACTCTGCAAGCTTGAAACAGACGGCACAATCATCCTCTGCAGCGGAGGCGCAGACCTCGGAACGGGGCTCGATACGATTTCTGCAAAGATTGTATGCGAAGTATTGAAGGTTCCGCCTGAGAGAGTCTCTATTGTCTCCGGTGATACCGATGCCTGTGTTTTCGATACCGGCTCCTATGCATCATCCGGTACATTCTTCAGCGGCAATGCTTCACTTCTTGCTGCAAAGAAACTCAAGGAGATGATTCTTGAAGAGGCTGCTCTCCAGATGGGTGAGAGTAAGGATGACTTGGAGATAGTCCACCCCGGTGCTGTACACTCCATAAAGACAGATAAGACTCTCACCTATTGGGATATCAGCCACACAGCTACAAGCGGCTCGGGACGCGGACAGCTTGTCGGTCACGGCTCGTTTGTGACAACGGCATCCTCAATTCCTTACGGCGCGCACTTTGCACAGGTTGCAGTCAACATAAAGACGGGAGAAATCAAAGTCCAGAAGTTCTACGCACTTCAGGATGCAGGAACTCCCATCAACCCGGAGATTGCACTCTGCCAGATGTACGGCGCAGTTATGAAGAGTATAGGACACTCCCTCTATGAGAATATGGTTCTTGATGACAATGGTGTCAATATAAATGCCAACTTCACTGACTACGGCACTCCAATGATTATGGAGGCCCCGGATGACTTCAAGTCGGTACTTATCGATATTGATGACAACGCCGGACCGTTCGGTGCAAAGAGTATATCTGAAATAGCATGTAACGGAGCAGCTCCTGCAATAGGAATTGCAATCCACGATGCATGTGGTGTCTGGATTAAGAGCTGGCCTATGACTCCGGAGAAGATACTTAAAGGTCTGGGTAAGATTTAAAGTAAGAGCAGGGTAGGCGTGAGTGGCTTGTCCTGCTTTTTAAATTATCTGAGACATAGCTCTATATGGGCAAAGAGATTCTTGTGATAACTCACTAAAGGCGGGACAAAACTGTAGTTTGAGTTTACAATGGTAGTGTGATGGATTTAATCTATAAAGAAAGGAGGACTTCGCAATGACAAGAATAGAAGGTATGGCCCCCATGTGGGATGTAGAATCTGCCCGTAACATACAAGAGCTTACTCAATGCCTTGTGTCGCGAATTAAGCCTTTAAAAGTCATCCTTTTCGGTTCATTTGCCAGTGGAACATATACAGACGAAAGTGATTACGATTTCTATCTTGTGGTAGACGATGACCGTGATGTTAGTAAGGCAACCGATGAAGCCTACAACTCGGTTCTGTTTGTTAAAAAAAGGCCGGTGGACATTATTGTCGGAACGAATTCTCGTTTTGAAATAAAAGGGAAATCGAGACACTCACTGATGGTGGAGGGCGAAGTCCAGAGAAACGGAATTCTGCTTTATGATCGAACAACGAACTCTGCAGGAATGGCTACGGCATGAGCAAAGATGAGAAAAGAAGTGTCAAGTATAGCAAAGATGACTTTGCTGAAATCGTTGATCAGGAAGAAGAGTATAAACTGTAGTTCCCTTTAATATTTTCTATTAACTTGCCTCTCCGCAGGCATTATTT
>CAVIUT010000008.1:0-42480 GCA_963646155.1 Eggerthellaceae bacterium
CGTTGTTGCCGTCCATGGATTTCATTTTTCTCACCATGAAAGAGCCTCCTTGACATTAGTCCAGACAAAAAAGTCTGTTAGGGAATAAACCAAATATAGACACAAGAGAAAAATCGGGACAAAGTATTCCCGTCCTCTTATGCACCAAAAGAAAGCATAAACCCAAATGACTGTTTTTTCAACCTAAAACTGTTTTATACAAAACGCGGGGAAAAGGGCTTCATTTGTACAATTAAGGATTATGCAAAAGGGATATTGATTATGATAAATTCTTTATAGAAAAGAAGAAGAGCACCTCCCGGTGCTCTCATGATTCTACTTGAAGTATCTATCCAGAAGGCCCTTGAGTGCCCTTCCGTGCCGTGCTTCGTCGCGTGCCATCTCATGGACTGTATCGTGTATGGCATCTAGGTTGTACTTCTTTGCGAGTTTTGCGAGCTCGTTTTTGCCCTTTGTTGCTCCGTTCTCGGCATCAACCCTCATTTCGAGGTTCCTCTTTGTGGAAGGTGAAACTACTTCTCCAAGGAGCTCGGCAAACTTTGCCGCGTGTTCGGCTTCTTCGTATGCTGCCTTTTCCCAATAGAGTCCTATTTCAGGATAACCTTCCCTGTGTGCTGCACGTGCCATGGCAAGGTACATACCAACTTCACTGCATTCGCCCTCATAGTTACTTCTGAGGCCGTCGATAATCTCTTTTTTCACTTCCTCCGGAACATCGGACGGGAATATCTTGCCCACCCCCACAACATGTTCTGCAGCCCAGCTTAATTCTTCTGCCTGCAGCGTGAATCTCTCGCCGCTCACCTTACACACCGGACACTTCTCGGGAGGAGTGTCTCCTTCGTGTACATAACCGCATACCGGACAAACCCATTTCTTCATAATTGTTCTCCTTTTCTTTTATTCTTATCAGTAAAGATTATCATTAAGAAGAGAAAGAGGGAAGTGAATATTATGGAAATCCACAATATCTTCACTTTCCTTTATCTGAGTTTTGGTTATCTTTAGTGCGGAGGTGCTATGGCTAATTTTCCACTCCTGATTGACATCGAATCGAAGAAGAAGGAACTTGCAGAGAAAATGGAGAAGCAGATGAGGGCTAAACTTCAGAGCTCGACATATCCCTTGAGGGCGCTTCTTTCCTACTACAGGTCGGCGATGATGGAGGTTGAAACCAAATTCAAGGTCCTTGATGAAGAGTTTTCCCTCTCCTATGACCGTAACCCCATTGAAAGCATTTCAACTCGCCTCAAAAGTATTGACCAGATTTATGACAAGGCAAGGCGTAAAAGCATCCCGCTTACACTTTCGGATATCGAGAACAACATATATGACATAGCCGGGGTTAGGGTCGTCTGTCCGTTTGAGAACGACATATATATGCTTCGCGACTCCATTCTCACCCATGATGATATCAAACTCTTCGAGGAGAGGGATTACATCAAGAATCCAAAGGAAAGCGGTTACAGAAGTCTCCATCTCATAGTTGAGGTCCCGATTTATCTCGATAAGGGAAAAAAGCTCATGAAAGTCGAAATTCAGCTGAGGACTATGGCGATGGATCAATGGGCATCTCTTGAGCACAGGCTGATGTATAAGAAAGATATTCCCTCAGATGTTGCAATAGAGCTCAGGAAGAAACTCCTTGAGTGCGCATCCCTTAACAGGGAACTTGATAAAACAATGCAGGAGATTAAGGACGTGACGGACCTTTATCTACTCCAGGGTGATAACTAATCAACCCCTCCATAACTCTGCCGTCGATATCTTTATCCATATCGAGGCCGAAAAGCGAGAGGATGGTGGGACCTTCGTCGACAAGGCGTCCCCATGGAATTACCTTTCCCTTATCTGCTCTATTACCGCATACGGCAAAGGGAGGCTCCGGACCTTTTTCAGGAGAATACCCATGTGTTGAGAAGTTTATGTTCCTCTTATCTGCTTCTTTTCTATCCATTGTGACGGGAAGGAAGGGAGAGAAGGAGAAAATTGTGTTGTCAATGGTGTCGAGAACAAGGGAGAAAGGACCGGAGATGTGATAGATTTCGTCTGCTTCAAAGCGCGTCATTATCCTGTCGATTCTTCCCGGATACTCCTTCTTTATATCCTCAAACACTTTCTCGGCTTCTTTTTCTCCTATTCCGTTGAGGTAAACAACACTCGTAAACGAGGAAGGGTGGCAGATTATCCTGTATGATTCGATTTTTCCGTCTTTTACCGTTATATAACCCCTTTCTTTGAGGACGGTGTTGATTGAGAAGACGCTCTTTACATCCTTCTGCCCGTGGTCGCCGAGAAGAAAGAAAGTTGTCCTGTCGTAGGCGCCGCTTTCTCTTACGGCACTAATAATCTCTCCAACCTTTTCATCTATGAAGTCATATGCATCCTGAAGTACATCCCCCGAGGAGCCCATACGGTGCTTTTCGTGGTCAATCTCAGATAAGTGTATGAGTGTCAAGTCGGGGGAAAATGATGATAAGATGTCTTTCGCTGCACTTGTTGCATATAGGTCGTAGAAAGGCTTATCTTTTTGCTCAAGGTATTTCTTTGCCTTCTCGAAGACAGGCCATGCGTCATCGCTTACAGCTTTTCTATACATATCAAGTGGGTCTTCTGTAGTTGAAAGCGGCCATATTTCGGGAATTGTGTACCTCGCTTTTTTTCCCGAAAGGGTCGGCCATGCAACTGAGGCTGTACTAAGTCCGTTTTCGTTTGCTACGTCGATTATTGTTTTTCTTTTATTGTAGCTGTCCCACCAATACCATTCTTTCTCTTTTTCTGTCGAAAATACCTCGTTATGGAATATACCAGTCTTACCGGGGTAACAGCCTGATATTATCGAGGCATGGCAGGGGTAGGTGTAGGTGGGGAAGACACAGTGTATCCTCTCGACGAGGGAGGAGTTATCGAGAAGGGAAGATATGTTTTTCCTCTTCTTGAGCTCCCTTAGATCCTCACCTGTCATTGCATCTATGCTGATTACAACTGCCTTATCTTTCATCATTGTTTTTACCCTTGAAAAGAAGAAAGAAAAACTGTGGTATTTCATGTACAATCACAATTCCCAAAAGCATTGCGATACATGTCTTGAAGGCATTGCTGCCACTTGTGAGTGCTTTTCCCGGAACGGAGTAGACAATGTAGTAGACAGTCCAGTATAAATCGGCACCGGGAACTAGAGTGAAGATTCCGGAAATAAGAAATACAATCTCAGCAGTGTTGAATATAACCGCAAAGGTCCGGGCGATGAATGTTACTACTACTGTCGCAAAGAATATTGCAACCGCGAGTCCGGTAACGGGACTCAGAAACGCATATGTAACCCAGCCCAAAAGTCCTATAAGACCACAGTGTACCAGATACTTCGGGGGAATGTTATATAGCACCGAGAAAGCAACAGTTCCGATGACGGATGCGAGAATTACATACCAGCTCATATCACAGCCCCTCCCGTGAAACGTGAGTAGAATGAGAGCACAATCCCGACTCCCACAGCAATGCATAAAAAGACAAGGCTCGCGTCAAGAAGGCGCACAACTCCCGAGAGAAAATCTCCTTTGGCAATATCTCGTATGCCGTTGATGAATGTGACTCCGGGGATGAGGGGGATGATTGCGCCGGCTATCATGGCATTCATGTTGGTGCTAAAACCGTGATGATGGAACAAAAGACACACTGCGGTGACAAGTGCCGAGCCGAGGAGGTTCTGTGTTATCTTTGTAAGGTGCTTCTTTGAGATGAATTGTGTAAAGAGCCCGAGTATGAAGCCCGCGACCAAGGCAACAATACCGTCGGTGAGAGTACCGTTATAAAGGAAGGTAAATGCGCCGCATCCGAGGGCGGTCGCGCCGACAAGAAAGAAACTGGGCTCTTCATTCAGAGAGTCGATTCTCTTTGCTTCTTCTTTTACTTCCTCGAGGGTGTATTTCCCTTTTTCTATATCACGTGAAAGTTGATTTACAGCAACAACCTTCATAAGGCATGCCTTATTATGAGGGATGAACTTGACCCTTGCCGAATTGTTGCCACTCTGGTCTGTCGCAGATGAAAGTATGCCGTTGGTAAGAACAAAGAAATCAATGTCTTCAACTCCGTAGTAGTGGCTTATTCTCTTGAGTGTATCTTCGACACGGAATACTTCAGCACCGTTTTCGAGCATAATCCGCCCCAAATCAGTACATACAGCTAAAACTTCACCTGCATTTTCTCTCATCATAAATGTTTCTTCAAGCCTTGTTTCTCGAAAGGTAGGATAAATCAAGAGAGACTTTATCTCAAGAAGAGAAGGAGGAGGGCACAGATATTTCTGTGTCGTACCTATACATTTGTCTCTTCTCAATACTTCCGTCCTTTTCTTCTTCAAGCATGGACTTCCGCGAGCACAGGCAATAGAGGACCCGAAGGTCCTCCATCAACTCTATCTTTCCGCTTTCTCTGTCACATCCTTAATGTGTAAGATGAGTTCTGGTGTGAGTGCATCCATGCTCTCCAGTCTCCACTTCCAGTTGCCACTCGATGTTCCGGGGGTGTTGATCCTCGCTTCCTTCCCCAGTCCCAGCCAGTCCTGCAGAGGAACAATCATCATGTAAGACGAACTCTCCATGCCGTCCCTGATTATTGCCTCCCTCAATTGAGACCTGTCCTTTACGCTGAGTCTTTTCATTGCGCACTCTACGGCATCTTTGTTGTTTTCGTCTTCAATCCAGCCTTCGAGCGTTATGTTGTCGTGAGTTCCGGTGAAGCATACGGAGTTTACAGGGTAGGAGGAGGTATCTCCCTGGCCTTTTTCCTTGTCGTCATATGCAAACTCCAGGAGCTTCATTCCCGGCCACCCGGATGACTTCAATAGTTCCATCACAGACGGCGTAAGGTATCCCAGGTCCTCCGCCGTGAATGATATGTCGGGAAAAGCTTTGTTGAGAGTGTCGGTAAAGTCCTTTCCAGGGCCTTTAACCCACCTTCCGTTACGCGCTGTCTTCTCGCCGTATTTAACACAATAGTAGCTGTCGAGACCTCTGAAGTGATCGAATCTGAGTACATCATAGAGTTTCCCGGCTGCGCTGATTCTTCTTTTCCACCACTCAAAGCCGTCCTTCTTCATTTCATCCCAGGCATAGAGAGGGTTTCCCCAGAGCTGCCCGTCGGCATTGAAGTAATCAGGCGGAACTCCGCTTACTTCCTTCGGGATGCATTCGTCGTCGAGCTGGAAGAGGTGAGGGGAGGCCCACACATCCTGACTGTCGGGGGATACGTAAATCGGTATGTCCCCGATAATCCCGATTCCCTTTTCCTTTGCGTATGAGCGCAGATCGTTCCACTGTTTGAAGAATAAGAACTGCACAAAGATGAAGAATGCTATATCATCCTTGAGAAGAGTTGAGTACTCCTCGAGAGTCTTTTTGTCCCTTTTGAGGGCTTTCTTGTCACTCCACTCTGTAACTCCCGCCATATTGAAATGTTTTTTGAGTGCCATGAAGAGTGCGTAGTCGTCGAGCCATGAGGAGTTCTCTTTCCTGAAACTTTCAATTTCATCTTTGTAGCGCTCTTCTCCATTGAGGTATGCCTTATAGAGTACAACAAACCTCGAAGAGTAGATTTTGCCGTAGTCGACTTCATTCCGCCTTTCTCCCCAGTCTTTGGTATCGACATCATTCTTTGAAATAAGGTTGTCATCAATCAATAAATCGAGGTCGATAAAGTACGGGTTCCCTGCAAAGGACGATAGTGACTGGTAAGGAGAGTCGCCGTAGCTTGTGGGACCGAGGGGAAGTATCTGCCAATATTTCTGGCCGCTTCTGGATAAAAAGTCGATAAATTCGTATGCGCACTTTCCAAATGTTCCAATCCCGTAGGGGGAGGGAAGTGAAAAGAGGGGCATGAGTATTCCTGAACAACGTTTTTTCATCTTTTCTGTCTCTTTAAATACCGCCTGAAAGAGGCGGTATATCTAAAAATAGAATTGTGTCGAAGGCCTTTAACCTTTAACAGCTCCTGCTGCAACACCCTTGATTATGTACTTCTGACAGCTGAGGTAGAACGCAATTACCGGGATGATTCCCACAAGAATCATTGCCATCGTTGCACCCAGGTCAACCTTGCCGTAGCTTCCCTGGAGGTACTGTATATGAATAGGTATTGTCATATACTTGTTTCTGTCGAGTACAAGATATGGCAGTAGGTAGTCGTTCCAAACCCACATAATCTCGAGGATGGCAACACTAATGAGTGTCGGCTTCAGAACCGGTAGAACGATGGTGAAGAATGTTCTTACCGGGCCGCATCCGTCGATTGTCGCTGCTTCTTCCATCTCGAGCGGTACGCTCTTTACAAAACCGGAGAACATGAAGATTGCAAGTCCAGCACCGAAGCCGAGATAAATAATCGGTATTGTGAACGGAGTGTCGAGATCAAGTGCATTGGCTGTACGTGAGAGTGTGAACATAACCATCTGGAACGGAACAACCATCGAGAATACACAGAGGTAATAGACAATACGTGAAATCGTGGAGTCTATTCTCGAAATGTACCATGCGCTCATCGATGTGCAAAGAAGAATCAGGAATGTCGATGTAATCGTAATGAAGAACGAGTTGAAGACACTCTTGAGGTATGGATAGTTACCGGCATTTGCACCATTGACGAAGTTACTGAATCCCGCCCACATCTCGCCGAGGGGAAGGGCGAATGTATTTGTTTTGACGTATGTGTTGATTTTGAAGGAGTTAAGTAAAACAAGCACAACGGGGAATACCCACACCAGTGCAATCACTACAAAAACGCATGTCAGTATATTGAGCCTCAGCTTTTCGCTTTTCAAACTGCTCATTGCTGTACCTCCTTCTCACGTGTGAACTTTAGCTGCAAGAGTCCTATTGTTGCAACAAGAATGAAGAATATGACAGCCTTTGCCTGTGCCGTGCCGCGCGCATTGGCATTGCTGCCGTAGAATGTCGAGTAGATGTTGAGAGCAAGCATCTCCGTTGTCTTGATGACTGAGCCGTCTTCTTTGAAGACGAACGGCTGTCCACCGTTGAGAGCAAGGTTCTGGTCGAAGAGTTTGAAGCCGTTGGAGAGGGTAAGGAATGTGCAGATTGTAATCGATGACATAACGTTGGGAATTGTTATCTTGATTAAAGTCTGCCATCTCGATGCGCCGTCAATCTCGGCTGCTTCCATCATATCCTCGGGAATTGCCTGTAAGCCTGCAATGTAGATTATCATCATGTATCCAATCTGCTGCCAGCACATAAGTATTATGAGACCCCAGAATCCCATGGATGTGCTCATGAGGATGGATGTGTTGAATCTAGAGAGGATACCGTCGAATATCATGGACCAGATGTACCCCAGTACGATTCCTCCGATGAGGTTAGGCATGAAGAAAATCGTTCGGAAGATATTGCTTCCCTTCATCTTCTGAGTCAGTGCAAGTGCGAGCGCAAATGCAAAGAGGTTGATGAGGATGACAGATACAAGAGTATATAGTGCCGTGTACCAGAAGGCATGCATGAAGGACGCATCCTGGAATGCTTTTATATAGTTTGAGAATCCCACCCATTTAGCGTTGGATGTGATTCTGAATTGACAGAATGAAAGGTAAATGCCCTGTAAGAAAGGCCATACAAAACCGATGAAGAAACAGATGATGGTTGGTCCCATGAAAAGCGGGAACCATCTTTTAATCGGTTTTTTGATAAGAGAGGAACTCAGTCCGCCCTCTATTTTTCTCTTCTTTTTAGTTTTTGGAGCCATCATAATCTCCCGTTATTTTTGAATGGTGATCAGTGAAAAGTAAGGGCGGGTTAGAGCCCGCCCCCCTTGAGCTTAATGCTCTTTAGCGTACTGTGTAGCCCAGCCCTGTACGAAAGCTGTCTTGACAAGTTCCCAAGTTGCATCGCTTGGAGCGTTGTCGTACTGGTTCATTGCAGATACGAGCCCTGCTCTCCAGTCATCAACTGCCGGTGTGTAGTTGAATGCCCAGGTCATGACATAGTTACCGTTCTTGCTGTACTCGTTAGCTGCATCGAGGAAGACGTTTCCGCTTGCCTTAGACCTCTTATAAGGAATAGCACCGAATGTGCGGGCAAGAATCTCTGTTCCCTTGTCTGATGTGACCATCCAGACCATGAAGTCCATTGTTGCCTGGATATCTTCTTCGCTTGCGTTGCCGTTGATAGCCCAGCAGTTCTCTGTTCCACAGTTGAGACCTGCTTTCTCTTCGCCTTCAACACCGCAGTAGAAAGGAATCATTGTGAGATTCTCCGGGTCGAGACCGTATGTATTTACGAGTGAATCATATTCCCAGCTACCGTTCTGATAGAAGACAGCCTTCTTCTTTCCGAACTCTGCCCCTGCATCGTATCCACCTGTTGCGAGGGATGACGGAGCGTAAGCGCTGTTGTTGATGTAGAGATCCCAGATATTCTTGAAGTTGTCAAGATAAGCACCTGTGATTGTTGCAGGCTGAGGACCTGCTGTCCAGCCGTTGTCTCTTGCTTCGTAGTAGAGAGCAACGTTAGCAAGGTGGCCTGTGAATCTCCAGCTTGATGAGCCGTCCATGCCACTTGATGTGAATGCATCAAATCCGAGCTCGTTTGCTCTAGCGTGGATGTCTTCAGCAATTGCCTTGAGAGAAGCAAAGTCTTTAATCTGGTCAACAGAATAACCTGCCTTGGCAAGGAGTTCCTTGTTCACGATGATACCGAAACACTCATAGCAGTAGCCGATTGAGCAGAGCTTGCCGTTCTCGTCATAGAGATTGTAAGCGTCTGTTGTGAGCTCGTTTGCAATAGCTGTTCCGGTGAGGTCGAGACAGAAATCGCCCCATGTTGATACTGCGCCCTGATTACCGACGACGAAGATTGTAGGAGCTTCTGTCTTGTCCATCTCAGCTGTTAAAGTCTCGTTGTACTTTCCACTTGCTGCTGTGACAACCTTTACTGTGACACCTGTCTCAGCTGTATATGCTGCTGCAAGTTCCTGTAAAGCTGCATCTGATTCTGGTTTGAAGTTCAACCAATAAACACTACCTGTCTTTTTTGCTGCCTGTTCTACTGCGCCCTGTGCGAAAACACTTGTGAGTGCGAGAGCGAGAACAAGAAGGACAACTGTAAACTTTTTCATTGTTACCTCCATAGATTCCATTCTTCAGGAATCTGATAATCATATGTTACACCGGTTTAGTAGGAATGCAAGTGAAATTTGAATTATATTTTGTAAATCGGTAAACTTTTTAATCTATTAAGCTATACCTAAAATTATACACTAAATTGTGGTGATATCATAAAAATTTAGGTAAACACAAAAAATCGCAAGTTTTAATTTCGACTAATCAGTTTAAGAGGTATGTAAACTTGGTTAGAACCAGTTTCCATATTGAAAAAATCGGTTTCTCCATCCCGCCGGCCCTATAAGACATCATAGATAATGAGCATCTTTGTACAAATTCAGATACTCGGTTGCCTTCTCAAACTCTTTCCAGTAAACTTTCTATTAGGATTTAACTATGAAGAAAATTATATGTATTGTTCTATTTGTTCTTTTGACTGTTTCCATTGTATATGCCACTGCTAACGACCAGAAAATCTATGCAGTCGACAGTACAATATATAAGGATATAACAAAGCTCTATCTCTCAACGGGCCATGCTCTTCCTTCCACAACAGGTCCGTGGAGTAAAGATGAGATGAAGAAAATGATGGACGGGATAAATAGAGATGATGTCCCTCAATACCTTATATCTACATATGACTCGGTAATGGACGAACTCGATGGCGGGGCTGATTTCAACCTCGGCGGGAGTGCAATGAGCCTTGACGGCTACTTGAACCTCGACTTATACGCCCACACATACAATTCGACAGATATAACAAGAACTGACATAAACGGCATCGAGGAGAGGGCATTCAGCGGGAGGCAGTATTGGTTTGGTAAGGACCTCACGAAAAACAATCCGTTCTTCCTCGTCGACTGGGAGACATATATAGGCTCGAACTTCTATACATACTTTAATGCATATCTCTCGAACTCGGTGAGGGGAAAGAAGGAGATAGGATCCACAGTTCTTAATTCAAATATCCCGACAATGCAGAATCTTTTCGAGTTTGACCTCAAGATGCTCGATATAAACTTCCCGTCCCGAGCATTCTTATCTATCGGAGGAAGCGGATGGTCTGTCGAAATTGGACGCGACAGACTCAGCTGGGGAAGCGGAACAACTGGCAACCTTGTTCTATCAGACAATTTTCCTTATCACGATATGGCACGTTTTACTGCTTACTCCAAGAGATTCAAGTACACATATCTCATTTCATTCTTCCCGCATAAGATGAATTACTATAAAGAAAGGGAGGGTGTAACACAATATTCGGCTGATAACTACAACAACAGCACACGGAAGTTGGAAGGCATTTACTTCTATGCTGCCCACCGCTTCGAGGGAAGACTCTTCAACGATAAGCTCTCCATTGCTGTGACTGAAGCTCTAACATACGAATCAAAAACCAGCAGTATACAATTTGCAGCCCTATCTCCAATGTATTTCATGCATAATGCATATATGCCGAGTAACTCCAACTCGACTCTTGCTTTTGAAATCAACTGGACCCCGATAAAAGGCCTTGCCCTCTATGCCCAGATGCTTCTCGACAACTTTGCAATGCCGGGCTTTGAAAATGGACCAGGCCCGAACAAGGACAATGAAACTACCCCTGACGGAAAGGCATATCTTATCGGCGCTAAGTATCAAACGGGAGTAATGGACGGCACTTTCACCATCAACCCTGAAGTTGTCTATGTCACACCGTTTACTTATCTCAGGGACGGAAACGACGGCTACGGTCTGGACTATGTTGCAGCTGTAAAATACAGGCTATATTCTTATGAAGGTTATGCATCGCAGACGGACATTCTCTACGACGAGTATGTAATCGGCTACACATACGGCCCCGATACACTTGTTGCATCCCTTTCTCTCGGGTGGGAGAAAGATAAGCTCTCTCTTGGAGGAAAGACATTCTTTATGATGCACGGAACCCATGACTTATGGACAATCTGGACGGAGATTCCCGCTCATACAAGTAAAGAAGATTACTCAAGTCAATATTCCGGAATAACAAGCTCTCACGACGCCACTGGTAACTACCGCTACAGCGATGCAAAGTCACGTAACGCAATCTGGTATACACTCGACATAGGACTATCCGCTGAGTACGAGGTGCTCGATAATCTTAGCGTCAACGCTGCCTTCGACTTTGTATTGATGAAGAACATATACAACGTGAAGGGCAATAATGCTCATGACTTCCAGTTTATTCTGGGTGTAAGTTATAAGCCGTTCTGAAGAGAGAAAATGCCCGGGCTGAACAAACCTGGGCATTATTCAATGGGTGCATATTGCAGTTATGAGAAGTCTTTGAGGCCTTCGATGGCGTAGACTCTGACAGGGCAGCTGTCGAGGCCGCGGATATACATGGGAGCGAAGGAGATGAAGAAAGTGTCGCTCTTGAGCTCGTCGAGATTCTTCAACACTTCCAAGAATGTGATGTTCTCCTTCATCGCGATGTCGTGGAAAGGCTTAACGTCCTCGTTCGAGTTTTCGATTGAAACTCCGTCTCCGAAGCCTACACACTTTACACCGTGGTCTACACACCACTGAGCTGTCTCTCCGTTAACGAATAATCTCTTGTCCTTCGGGCCGTTTGTTTCACTTGTGAAAGGTGCGAGTTTATGAATGGAATCGATGATGATGACATCGCCGTTCTTTATTCTGCTTCCGAAAGCCTTGTCGAGGTCTTCCCCTTTGATATGGGAGTTCGGTTCCTTATCCTTGAATTCATAATAAAGAGCTCTTCCCATGAATGATGTGAGAGGAAGGGATGCCACATCATTTCCATCCTCGAAGTGATGATACGGACACTCGCAGTGTGTTCCGAGGTGTGTCATGATATCTACATTTGTGTGCCAGTCAGGGATGGGGCCGCCTGTGTTGAATCTGTCGAGATGGCATCTTCTTGTCTCTGTTGCAGGGTCGACAAGTTTTGTAAGGTCGACGACTCTAAGTCCGTTAAGTGAATAAACGCTCATATTGATTCTCCTTTGAAATCGATTTCAATTTGTATTTTACACTTGTTTTAAGATAAATCAAGATTGCGTGTATCAACTATCAATAGATTTTATGTCAACTGACGGACATAGATATTTCAGAGAATTGGGTTTAATCTGAGTACATATGCCCGATTGGGGAGATTGTATTCCCCAGCGGTTATAAGACAGTGTTGTAGTCAAGAACTACTTTGCCCTTCATTCCTGTTTTTGCTCTATTGACGACAGCTTCAATGGAGAGAGCAACTTCATCTGAATAGTATTTCTCTCCACACTGCACACACTCAACACACGGAACATTCTTTACGATGATGGTGTTTCCGTTATGGTTTATAACGTGGTCAGTAAAACCGGGTACAGTTTTGTTGCTACTACAGAACATACGCATTTCTTACCGCCCTGTTCTTATCTCTTCAATATGGTGTCTTGCTGTTGCTTTTGAGAGTGTTATCTTCCCCTTTCCATCTCTTTATCTCGACAAGATAACAGATGAGACCGATTAGACCTGCCGTAGTTTCGGAGAGGGGGAATGCAAACCATGTTGCCGTGAGCGATATCTTCGAGAGAATGTAGAAGAAGGGGATAAGGCAGAATATCTGCCTTGTAAGTGCTATGAGTGTGCTCTTGGCAGAGGAGCCTACAGCCTGGAAGAAGACGGGGAAGGTCAGAGAAAATACAGCAGATATGAAGCTCGAGCCGATTATTCTGAAGGCGGTAACCCCGACAGAAAGCACCTCTTCGTCATGGGTGAATACGCTTAGGATTGTGCGCGGAATACAGATAAAACAGAACATTCCGATAATCATGAATACCGATGCCACAATAAGCGTAACATTCACGCTCTCCTTACACCTCGAGTAGTTCTTGATTGCATAGTTGTAGCTGATAATCGGAACAACACATGTCTGGAGAGCAAGGAGTGGAATGAAGAAGAATGACTGGTATTTGTAGTAAAGTCCCAGTACCGTCACTGCCGCGTCACTGAATGAGGCCAGAATGAGATTGAGGGCGACGATATAAACACTCATGGTGCATTGGCTGAGCATTGATGGATAGCCGAGCTTGAGAATGTTCTTCGAGAGGATCTTTGTCTCCGTTATGCTTTTCGAGGGAAGCCTGAAACCCTTTACCGCGACAATTACTGCCGCCACAGACTGTCCCATGACGGTAGCTATTGCTGCTCCCATTACGCCGAGGGAGGGGAAAGGTCCTATTCCGTAAATGAGTAGCGGGTCGAATACAATATTCGTCAGCGCTCCCGACACCTGTGCAATCATCGGGATTGTCATATTACCCCTTGCCTGTAGTATCTTAGTCCAATTGCTCTCAAGAAAGAGTCCTATTGACCCTACACATACTATGTAGCCGTATGTCAGGGACGCAGAGACAACTTCGTCTGCATTTGCAGAGAGATGTACATAGCCGGGAAGAAAGAGGAGGATGAAAAGGGAGTAGAGCACCCAGATGATGAGTTCGAGAATCATACCCGTTCCTCCGGCTTTCTTCGCTTTCTCTTCTTCATTGAGGGCATAAAGACGACTTGTGTATGTGTTGACACCGACGCCGAGTCCGACTGCAAGTGCTGTCGATAGCCACTGGAGTGGATAGACGACGGAGAGTGCCGTCAGAGCAGGGGTTGAGTAAGCGCCGACAAAGTAGCTGTCGACTATGTTATAGAGTGCCTGAATAAGCTGACTCAGCATTACAGGCGGGGCCATGCGGAGTATTAATGAAGTTAATTTATCTGTACCGAAACTCGAAGGTGAAATGCTTTTTCTCATATCAAAACCATTGCAGAAAGAATATTTAACACGGAAGTGCAATAAATGGAAGATGTGAAGAGAGAAGGAATGAAGAAAACTTTCCTTTTATGCTTTTTCATAACCTTCTCAGGGGTTATCATTAGTGTCGGTTACAAAAAGGTGGTATATATGGAAAAAGAGGACTTACTTAATAGCGCGATGTTCAAGTCTTATGATATAAGAACAAAGGAGGAGTTGCTCTCTCCAGGGATGATAAAGCATCTCCTTGACGCCACAGCTCTATATTTCCTCGAAGTCGTGGGGGTCGACTCTGTTGTGCTTTCCCACGATGCGCGCCTCGGATGCCCGGCCCTTTTAGAGGAGGCCGTATCACTTTTTTCTCTCTACGGCATTAACGTTATTTTCAATCCCCTCGTTGTATCTACACCGCAATTCTACTACTCGGCAATGGAAAACCCAGCTTCTGCAGGCATCATGTTTACTGCAAGTCACAACCCGGCAGACTATGTGGGAATGAAGATTATCCTTCCGGGTCTTGTTCCGCTTTCCTACGGCAGTGGCCCCGGGGGTGGAATAAAGAGAATCAAGGAACTCTATCTTGAAGGAAGAGCGCCTTCAATCAGTGCGGAAAGAGGAAGGGTGCAAATCAAAAGCTACCTTGAGGAATATATCGACTACTCCCTACGCCTTGCAGGAGCGGAGGAGGGCTCTTTGAAGGGCCTTAATGTCTTATGTGATTTCCTTTCCGGTGCTGCCGGATGCGAGATAGCTCCAGCCCTCACATATCTTGGAGCCGATGTTAAGTCTTTACATATCATACCGGATGGACGATTCCCTTCAGGCGACCCCAATCCGATAGTCCTCTCATCTATAGAAGAAGCGAAGAGTGAGATGAGAAGGGGTAAATACGATGTGGGGCTTCTCTTTGACGGGGACGGTGACAGAATGGATGTAATGATGGCGTCGACTGAACAGCTCGCGCCTTCATTCAATTTTTCCATACTTATGGAAAGGATAGAGAAGATATATGCTCGTACATTCCCGAGAATAAAAACATATCTTGATGTAAAGGCTAATCCCGTCGCTCTGAAGGCACTCTCGGAGTACAGTGAAGTAGGCCTGATAAGAAACGGACACTCATATATAAAGGAAGCTCTATTGAAGGAGATGAGTCAGGGCACAGTTGCAGGAGCGGAGGAAAGCGGACACTACTACATGAACTTCCCGTATAAAGTAGATGATTTTTCCTCGCTCTTTGCGCCGACGGAGAATACGCTCTTCTATGCTGTATTAACGGTCGGTATGATAAAAGAGAAGCCGGAGCTCTATAAGAAAGCACTTACTCTCGAAGAGATGACGGTGCGTGAGAGAGAATGGAAACGCCATTTTAATGATAGAAAGGATATGGATGAAGTACAGAATAAGATAAAGAGAAAACTCATCGGATACGGCTTCTCCTCTTATGATACATCCTATGACGGCAAGAGCCTCGATGCTCTTCTCTTCAGACGCAATCTTCCCCTTCGTATTACAAAAGACACCCCCCTTGACGGGGAGTGGCTTCAGGTTGTCCAACGCGAGAGCCGGAGCGAAGACAATATCCTGAGGTGGGAAATTACAGGAAAGGATATAAAGTCTGTCAAAGAGATAAAAAGGGCGATTGACGAGTGCCTCGAGGACTACTCATAGTCGTCTATACTATCTCGACTGACCCTACTGCGATTCTCTTTGTTGTTGCCTTATCGAAGAGGCAGACAGCATCTGAGGTAATATTTAATAAGACAATCTCGTCTACGTTGTAGTCGATTGCTCCGAATATTACACTCGATATTATCTCGCTTCCGACTTTGACCTTAACTGTAGTCTCCATTCCTGAGGGAAGTGTGGAGTAGATTTCGGCTTTGATTTTTCCCTTCTCCGTTATGCTGACGCCCTCGGGTCT
The DNA here is from genome assembly GCA_963646155.1 of Eggerthellaceae bacterium. Lineage (GTDB taxonomy): Bacteria > Spirochaetota > Spirochaetia > Sphaerochaetales > Sphaerochaetaceae > Ornithospirochaeta. The sequence continues at coordinate 15,808 of CAVIUT010000008.1, forward strand.
TACTCCGAGAACAACATCCTTCTTTTCGATTTCAACACTCTCCAGCGGTGTAAAGACTGCCTTATATCCCAGGAACTCAAGCTCAATCCTGTCACCTTTATTTGACGCCTCGGCATCAATGAAGTTCATTGTCGGGTTTCCGACAAAGTCAGCGACAAAGAGATTGTTCGGGCGCGAATAGACTGTGAGGGGCGGGTCGTATTGCTGGAGCACACCTTTCTCCATAAGGCATATTCTTGTTGCGAGCGTCATTGCTTCAAGCTGGTCGTGAGTGACGTAGATAAACGTTGAGTCCGAGTCGGAGTGGAGTCTCTTGAGTTCCGTTCTCATTTCACTTCTGAGTTTGGCGTCGAGATTTGATAAGGGTTCATCCATGAAGAGCACCTGAGGCTTCGGAGCAAGGGTACGCGCTATTGCGACTCTCTGCTGCTGGCCCCCCGAGAGCTCTGAGGGGTAGCGTGATACGAATTCCTCTATCTTCAGCATTTTCAGCATCTCTTTGACACGCTTTTCTATATCATCCTTCTTCCATTTCAGGTTCTCCAGCCCGAATGCAATATTCTGATATACCGTCATATGAGGCCAGAGCGCATAGTTCTGGAACAGAAATCCAATATCTCTTTTCGCCGGCGATATGTTTATCCCGCTTTCGGAGTCGAATACAACCCTGTCTCCGATTGTTATTTTCCCTTCCGTGGGTGTCTCGAGGCCTGCAATCATTCTCAGCGTCGTTGTCTTACCGCAGCCCGAGGGTCCGAGAAGTGTAATGAAATCGTGCTCTTTAATATCGAGAGACAGGTCATCAACTGCAATGAATTTATCGAAACGTTTTGTTATGTGTTCTAATTTAATCTCCGGCATATCAACCTCCTACGCCTTTATCTATGCTTGCTCCCGTCAATTTGTTGACTATCAGGTTAATGGAAAGAACCGTGACGACAATCAATAGATTAAGAGCATTCGCACTCTGGTCACACCAGACCTGCCAGTACTCGAGAAGAGTAGTCATCAAATATATCGAGCCCGAGGAGAGGAGTGTGAAGAGCGAGAGTTCCCTCATACATGAAGTGAAGGGTAATAAATATCCAGAAATGAATGTGGACTTCTGTATGGGGAAGATTATCCTTATCATTCTCTTATACCATGGAACGGCAACTATCACCGCCGCTTCCTCTATCTCTCCAGAGAGCTGGAGCATCGCGTTAATACCGCTGCGGGACGCAAAGGGAAGATACTTTATCGAGCCCACAAGAATCAGGAGGCCCATAGTCTTACTGATTCCCATCTTCGCGCCTATTGCGAGGAATGCAGCTCCCAGTGCCATCGACGGCATGAGGTAGGGAAGGAATGCAAGGTTATCTGCCACCTTGCTTAGCCTCGATCCCCTTCTCTTGGAACAGGCATAGCCGATTAATATTCCCATTGTTCCGGCAATAAGCGAGCAGCTGACAGATAGTATCAGGCTGTTCTTGAAAGCCGACCATACCTGGCGCTCGTAGAAGAGACCGTGAAGACCGTTGTTCTTCGGGTATCCCGGATCAATCCAGTACTTGAGTGTCAGGTTGCTGTAGTCTCCCGGAATATCTGTACAGGACTCGAGAGCGAAGCTTACAAGAGGCATGAACGAGCAGAAGATACAGAGAAGTATCAGAAGAACTTCGATGACATACTTCCATCCCTTGAGGTGGATATATGATATCTGGCCACTCTTACCAGTTACGGTGGTAAAGCTTTTCCTACTTCCTGTTATGTATTGGTTTATACCGAGGATGACAAGGCCGAAGAGAATCATGAAGAGTGCCATGATATATCCTTGTCCGTACCAGCCGCTGTTTATGAATTGCTTGAGTGTGGTTGTGAGTACGCTGAAGCCTTTTGCGCCTCCTAAAAACTGCGGGACGGCGTAGGCACTCATGCTGCTAGAGAATACAAGAAGGAAGGTCGAAAGCAGTGCCGGCATGACGATTGGGAGTGTTATGCGCCTTATTATTTTTCCCCTCGACGCTTTAAGGATTGTAGCTGCCTCCTCAAGGTTTGCATCCATATTTCTTAATATGCCACCTATGAGGATGTATGCAAACGGAGCGTAATGAAGACCGAGTACTATTGCACACGGTACAAGACCGTAGACAAAGTTTTCACTCACCGTTATTCCCGTCAAGTAGTAGAGCATTCCACTTTGATAGGACCCTATGTAGGGATTCTGGAAGAAGTTTTTCCAGAATGTTGCTATTGTCCAGGAGGGCATCATGTAAGGGAAGATGAAGACAGTGGAGATGAACTTCTTTCCCCTCATGTCTGTTCTTGTTATTAGAAAAGCAACAACTCCTCCATAGAATATTGCGATGAAGGACGATAGAAGCGACATCAGGACTGCGTTTCTCAACGGCACCCAGAAATAGGTGGTGCTCATCGACGAGAAGAGCATTCGCTTCCAGTGGAAGAGTGTCAAAGAACCCACCTTCTTTCCGAAAAGCTCCGGATAGAGAAGGTCCGCTATATTGACCGTCAATGTATCTTTGATAAGAAGAGCCAATGGATAGATTGTAAAGAAGCCGAGGATGATGACGGTAAGCGTGAGGATTATATTCTCGGGCTTTGAGAAAAACTCCTTAGCCCTGTACCTCAACTTCCGCTTCCGGCTCTTTTTTGTTGACGATATTGTCATTCAATTATCTCCACATTAATAACAGGGGCAGAAAGCTCTGCCCCCGAGAGAGAAGTGAAGAATCACTTCTTTGCGATCTCGCTATTGACAAAATCTGTTACTGCAGACTTGTTCTTCATTATGTAGTCGGCATCCTCGCTGACAAGACAGTTCTTCCAGAACGTAATATCTCTGTCGCCTTCTGCTGCTCCGATTTCCGGGTTGGATGAGTAAGCGCCGAGAATATCTGTTCCTGCTCCTCCCCATGGAGTGAAGCCTTCACTTGACATGAGATAGTTGATGAAGAGCATTGTTGTATAAGGTCGCGGACACTTTGCAGTCATCTGTACATACATAGGATACATGAAGCCTGAGAACGGGTTAATCTGAGCCTCTGTGAATGCTCCGACTGTGAGGTTACCCTTGATTGACGGGTCGACATCTCTGAACTTTGAGAGAACAAAGAGGCCCAGGCATCCTTCACTGTCAGCCTTTGCCATTGTCTGGCAGATGGTTGTGTCTGAAGAAATCGAGAAGTTGACGTTTGCGATGAACTCTGCTACCCACTTGTATCCTGCGTTCTGGTACTCTCCGAGCTCGATATCCTTTCCATAGTAGTCCTTATAAGCAGATGCAAGCTTCTCAGCCCACTCGGGACTTGTACACATGATGAGGAAGTTCATGTTGACCTGTTCAGCTGTCGGGTTCTTGAAGAAGACCTTATCTTTGAGGGAAGCTTCTGTCAGCTGCCATACGTTTGTGATTACAGGTGCATCGTCTCCGATGTTGTTCCATATGAAAAGCTTGTTGATGTATTGGTGTACAAGTGGAACGAGGTCATTCTCGTCAACCTTGTCGCTGAGAGTCGACGGAACGTAGTTGAGCATGATTGATGAGTTTGCCCTGTAGATAGCAAGCTGTGCGCCGTCCTGAATCATGACCATCGATGCAACCTTTGTCGAGCCTCCTGCAGCTTCCTGGAAGAGTGTTGTATAGATGTCGGTGTCATTCATCTTTGTTCCCGCTGCATTTGAGTCATTGAGGCCGAGTTCCTCTCCGTAGAGTGCAACAAAGTTGGATACTGCCTGTGCTATACGTGATGTATTACCGTATACATAGAAGCTTCCGCTCTCTTCACGAGCCTTCTCGAGAAGCTCTTCGTTACTCATCTTTTCGCCGAGCGCAATCTTACTTTCGATGCTGTCGGCTGCCTTTTCGGAGCTGCCGGAAGCGAAAACGAATGAACAGATTAAAGTCAATATAAGAAAAATGCTGATGATTCTTTTCATTTTTTTCTCCTTTTGCCGAAATTGTAAGCCTAAAGAAAAGCTCTTATCAACAGAAAAAGATAAGAAAAAGGCCCTCCTTGCGGAGAGCCCGAAATGAAGAGAGGTGATTATTTTGTCTCGTCCTTCTTCTTGTTTGAAACCTTATTCAGGATTACAACTACCAGGAATATGACTCCCATTGCGAGGGCCAGTAGTGCCCAAGCACGGAATCCGAATTTGACAGCTTCGCCTACCGACTTTGCTGCTACATCAGTTACATGTCCGAACATATCTATCTCCTATTAACCGAACATCGAAAGAATCAGGCCGCCAGCAAGAACTGAGCCGATCTGACCGGCAACGTTTGCGCCGAGTGCGAACGGCAGAAGGTGGTTCTGCTTGTTTGCTTCCTGTCCGACTTTCTGAACAACCCTGCTTGACATCGGGAATGCCGAAATACCAGCGCCTCCGATAAGCGGATTAACCTTTTTATCCTTTGGAAGGAAAACGTTGACTATCTTCATGAAGAAAACACCGCACGCAGTATCGAAAATGAATGCAAGTAGTCCGAATGCGATAATCATGAGTGTATTGACCGTAAGAAGATCCGGACCCTTCATCATTGGTGCAATTGCCAGTCCGAGTAAAAGCGAGATGAGCGGGGAGAGGATATCCTGAGCGGCACGGCTGAGAGAATCGAGAACTCCGCATTCCCTCAAGAGGTTACCGAACATAAGCATACCGACAAGGGCAGCGCTGTCCGGAGCGAGGAGGGAACAGATGATGGATACTGCAATCGGGAAGACAATCTTTGTCGACTTTGAGATTGACCCTGCGCGGTAGCTCATCTTGATTTCTCTTTCCTTCTTTGTTGTTGTTGCCTTGAGAACAACCGGCTGTATAATCGGCACGAGAGCCATATAACAGTAGGCCACAATCAAAATCGGGGCTATGAACTGGCTGCCGAGTCTCTGCGACACAAGAATTGCCGTCGGGCCGTCTGCTGCACCGATGATACCGATTGAAGCTGCATCGTTGAGAGGGAAGAAGAAAGAAGCGAGCATCATAGATAGGAAGATACCGCCCTGTCCTGCAGCCCCGACGAAGATGAGCCACGGCTTCTGGATAAGCGGGCCGAAATCAATCATTGCTCCGATGCCGATGAATAGGAGGAGCGGGAAGACCTCATAGGTCTCGATGCCGAAATTGTAGAGCCATGTAAAAATACCGATATCATCTGCGATAACCGAGCCGGGCATGTTTACAAGAATTGCACCGAAGCCCATAGGAAGGAGGAGTGTCGGCTCCATTTCCTTCTTTATTGCCAGATAAATAAGGACTATTCCTACAAGGATCATGATGATGTTGTAGATTAAATCTGTGTTCATAAGTGGAATTCTATTCCAGAATCTCTTCTTTGTCAGTTAAATATTAAGAACTCTTTTATTTATTTTATTTTTCTACTTATTTCTTAACGATGGTATATTTTTAAACTTTAAAGGTGGGTAATGGTGTATAAATGGAAAAAGAGGACACTTTCAGGCTTTGCGTCCTCTTCTTTCTTTCAGGTGTCGGGTGAATCTTATCCGTTTCTTATCTCTCGATGTCGTACCAGATAATCTCATTCTCCTTGAGTGTGAGTTTAAAATATGAGCCGTTTGAAGTGTAGACAGTCGTTTCCTGAGGAGAATATGTGTTGTTGCATACACAGTACTTTCCGTTCTTTATGTAGGCATTGACCTCTACATTGGGGTTGGTGCTGAACCATGAGTGAAGTTTCTCCTCGCTTCTTGTCGCCCATAGTATTGCGCGGTGTAAAAGCCTTGTGTTCTCAGCTGAGTACGGAAGACCAGAGAGGTATACTCCACGTCCTTTTTTGCAATCCTTCACCGCGGCCTGTACGCTCCTATCGTTGAGTGCAATAACTGAGGTTCCTTCGAGTGCATATATACTCTTTTTGCCTTCACCCCAGTTAAAGGCGGGACCACATTCCTCAGTTATGAAATGAGGCTCAACACTCCAGTTGTATTTGTCGTACCCGAGGGTGAAGCCCGTTTCCTTTTCAACCCCGATAACATCGAATAGCTGGATAAAGTGTCCTTCCCACTCGTGGCCGGACGGCTCTCCCACTCCTATGAAGCCACCTCCGGAGTAAACGAAGTCTCTTATTCTTTCACTTATTACGGGGTTCTCCCAATACTTTCCGCCAGTGTGTGCGGTATCTGCATCGCCGACTGTGATTACTGCATCCACCCCGTCAAGTGCATGCGGGTCGGATAGCAGGTCGTCAAAGCATATGAAGACTACGTCATAAGGTGCCCCGGAGAGAATCTCCATCACCCCTGCGTAGCTGTAGTTTTCCTTCTGATAGAGAGCATGGTGGACCATATGTGCGCCCCAGCTTCTCATCCTTCCCCAGCTGTTGAGGACTCCAACCTTTTTAAACGAGTAGGGTGTTGTTCCTTTTACGTTGTCGTAGAGCGTTCTGAATTCATCACATACCGACTCTATATAATCCATGAAATCAGGGAATTTCAGGGCAAGTGAGAGATATCCTCCGTACCCTATACGGTCAATGGGTTTACGTAGTATTGCCCTCCTTGCAGTAACCCAGTTCTCCTTTGCTTCTTTAACCGGATCCCCGCCTTCTTTGAAGACATCGGGGAAGAAGTAGGGCAGGAACCTTCCTTCCGTATATTTGACATATGGTATGTCGCTGATAAGCCTCAGTGTCGACCCGTTCCCGACACTTCCCACAATCGCATCAACGCCCGATGACTTGAACTCATCCATGAATGGCTCGACTCCGATATGATGGTCGCCGAGGAACATCATCGCTTCCTTGCCGTATTCGTGACATATATCTGTAAACTCCCTAATAAGGGAATTTACCTCCTTTCTCTGGAAAGCCATGAAGTCCTTGTACTCTTTACTCGGTACTCTGTATTGGTTGTTGTAGTAACCCTTGTCGATTATGTATTCTGCTCTGAACGGGTAGCCGACTTCCTTTTCAAACTTATCAAGAATGTATGGGGAAACTGAAGCCGAGTAGCCGAACCAGTCGACATACTTCTCCCTTGCCATTTCGTCGAAAATGAGGGTGAAGAGGTGAAAGAAGGTTGTGAATCTTATCACATCCACATACGGGTGTTCTTCGATGAAGGCGCGTAGTCTCCTGAGGGAGAAGGCGTGCGTGAGGGGCTGTCTGACGTCGAAAGTAATCTGCGGGGTAATATCCCAATTGTTCGTGACTGCATTATACATATGTACGGGGTCCCACATGATTGAGGCGAGAAATGATACTGTATACGCGTGGTATTTTTCCGCTTCTACTATGACACTCTCACTTTCAGAGTTGTATTTCCAGGATGAAACAACCTTTCCCGTTGTTCTGTCGATAACTTCCCACCACCTCTCTCTGTCTTTCGGGTTTACTTTAATCATCTTCGGGTAGATTCCCTCCATGAGCGATATGGTGAGTTCTTCCTTTGTTGCAACCTGCGGCTTTGTCATGATGTACATCTGCTGGATTTCATCCGGGTGACTCAATGCCCATTCATTGTCCTTGCGGGTTGTGTAGTAGGTTTTGTAGATTTTCATTCCAGAGTCTTTGAGAGAAGGTGGAAATTCCGTGCCGTCGCAGTCGCGGAGAGCGTCAGCTCCCCATTTCTCAGCAACCTGTAGTGTTTCTTTTACTATATTCAAGTCAGTCGGGATTGTAACTCGGCCTTTTGTCTTCATCATATGTTCCTCTCAATAATTATTTCTTTGTTGTTTATGTATTCGAATTTACCGTCACTCATGCGCTCTCTCAGGAGGGGAGTGTCTTTCCTGCGGTAGACAGTATTGTTCTCTATTCTCCCGTCAGGGCACCCGGAAGGGGAGAATATTCCCCCGAGGTCATCATCAGATATGTTGTCTTCATAGACGCTCCCCACAGCCTCCTCGAGGCAGAACATCACGGCGCCTCCTTCATTCGAGTGGCTGTAGTTATGGCGGTAGGTTGTCATCCAACCGCTGTCAGCATCATATGCCATACCGTCCTGGTTGAGTTTTGTGTCGTAGACTTCGTTGTACTCAAAGAGTGCACCCCGGCATTTCCACGGCCATATCCCGGCCGCTACCTTTCCTTTTCTGTTTCCCGGTAGATAAATGCGGTCGTTCATGTCACGGGCGCATCCATCGGCACGGCAGTTTCTGACGACTGGGGAGAGCGCGTACATCACCGTTATTCCGTCGCCTCCTATGTTCTTCACATAGGTATCCTCTATTTTGATATTTGTATTACCGTACTTGAGGAAAGTCTCTTCGTCTATCGTTGCTCCTTTGAACTTCTGCCATAGATATGTATAGCCGACTGCAATTCCCCAGCGTGACGTGTTTTTGAGAAAGCATGAGGAAATAGAAACATTATCAAAGCGCGGGGGAGGAAAGGTGGATGAGTCGGGGTTTATTGCCGTGAAATATATTCCTCCGTTTGAAAGGTGCTTGTCGTAGACGTTACCGTATACGGATGTAACAGAGACGTTTTTAATCGTGATGTTCTTAATTGTCCCTCTGTTCTTTGCTACAACTGCTATTCCCGTCCTGTCGATTCTCTCTCCGTCGGAATATGTTGACTCGTCGAGAAGGGTGTTTCTCACTTCAATATTCTCTATTGTTATGTCATTCGAGTCGCAGATGAGAATTGTTGACGAGACATCGCCTTTAAAGCGGTGAACGGGACTATCGAGTTCTACTCCGTAGTTTTCGTACCATACACCTCCGCCTTCACTGTCGACTACAGGCTTACGTCCCTTTCCGTAGGAGGAGATTTTTATGCCGTCCACGTTATTGATGTGTATATATTCCCCCTTGAAGACGCATGAAGAGGAAAGAAGGATTTCGTCGCCCTTCTTAAGAGTGAGAAGCTTCAGCTTTTCAAGCGTTGAGAACGGGTTTTTCTCCGTGCCGTCCTCTAAGCCTCTTTTACTCGAGTTGAAGTAGTATTTTCTCGACATTTTTCAGGTATTCCTTTTCTCTGAGTCTCTTTGCGATGACCGTTTTCACTTCATTTTCATTGAATGAGTCCCCGTCATAACGCGTGAATAAATCTCTGTTGTTCTTCCAGTAGGCGTCAATCTCTTCTTCCGTCAATTCCTGCCCTTGGTATTGAATCCTTTTGTCCCTCAAGACGAAAGCAAGACGGAAGGACGTGAGGAACGTCTCAAGAAAGAGGGGGTAGGAGAGGCTTCTGGGCCCTCTTTCTCCTTTTTTTCTTTCCTTCTGGTCCTTTTTCCAGAGGGCGTGTAAGTCCTCATTCAGAAACTGAGTTCTTCTCGCGAATTCTATTTCAGCCTTTTCAAAAGGTGTCAGGCTCATTTGATTGATCCTGTAATGCCGTTGGCAAAGCTCTTCTGGAGTAAGAGGAAGATTATTGCTGTCGGGAGGGTACATATGAGGACACCCAGCATGAGCATACCGTAGTCGACGAAGTAGACGCTCTTGAGGTTTGCAACGAGCATCGGCATCGTTATGCTTTCATTTGACTGGAAGATAATCTTCGGCCAGAGGTAGTTGTTCCATGCACCCATGAATGTAACTGTTGCCGCAGCACCGTATGTCGATTTCATCACCGGAATGAACATTGTTGTGAAGATTCTGAATTCCCCGAGTCCTTCGAGTCTTGCCGCCTCGATTATGTCATGCGGGAAAGAGCGTGCAGACTGGCGGAAGAGCATAATCATGAATGGTGTAGATATCGTCGGAAGCACCAGAGCCAGTGTGGTATTTATAAGGTGCATCTTACTGAAGAGCTTGAAAAGCGGAACAATAGTTGCAACGAATGGAAGCATCATCGCAAGAAGTAGTACTGCCATCAAAGAATCCTTCACTTTGTCGTGGTAGATTTCAAAACCGTAGCCTGCAATTGATGATATAAGAAGAGTAAGCACGGTAACAATTGTGCTGTTCTTGAATGAATTGAAGAGTGCCCTTCCCAGGTCCTGGTTGGCAATAAGGGTTTTGAAGTTCTCGATGAGGTAAGTTCCCGGAATAAGCCTTCCCCTGATAATATCAATGCTCTGGTTCGTCGCACCGCTTATCATATAGTAGAGCGGGAATGCCGAGAGAATGGAGAAGATAGTGAGGATTATGTAGCTTGCTTTCAAGCCGTTGTCTTTAACTTTCTTATTAGTCACGTTTGTCACCTGCCTTCATCTGGATTACCGACAGCAGAGCTATCGAGACGAGAATGAATACCGAGAGCGCCGAAGCATAGTTGAAGTTCGGGGTATCTACAAAGGTTGTGTTGTATATGTAGTGCGCGAGGGTCATCGTTGCCTTTCCCGGTGCTCCTCCGGTGAGGTTTACCGACTCATCGAAGAGCTGTAGGGTGCCGGAAGTGCTCATGATGGCTGTGAGAACGATTGTCGGTCTCAAAAGGGGAATTGTAATCTTGAAGAACTTCCCCATAGGGGTGCAGCCGTCGATTGTAGCGGCTTCATAGATTGACGAGTCTATGTTCTGGAGTCCTGCCAGATAGAAGACCATGTTGTATCCTGTCCATCTCCATACGAGTGCGATGATGATTACAAAGCGTGCACTCCATGCGTTGTTGAACCAGTCGACAGGGGAGAGATGTATCCACCCCAGCATTGTGTTGACAAGTCCATTTGATGCAAACAGCGACTTGAAGATCATCGAATACGAGACGAGGGAGGTTGCGCACGGCAGGAAGATAAGTGTTCTGAATACTGCCTTGCCCTTGAGCTTCGGGTTATTGAGCATCTGGGCGAGAATCAGGGCCAGAACAAGCATAATCGGCACCTGGACCAGGAAGTAAAAGACTGTATTAAAGAGACATTCTCTGAAGGTTTTGTCTTTCAGAAGACGTGCGTAGTTCTGAAGTCCCACCCACCTTTCATTCTGGCCGCTTCCTCTCTTGAAAGAAAGAATTATGGCCTGAAGCATCGGGTAGAAACAAAAAGCGAAAATCAACAGCGTTGCAGGAAGGAGGAATATCCAACCCGTAATATTCTGCTTCTTCTCAAGTGTAAGTCCCTTTCTTGTCACTTTGATACACTCCTTTAAAAAGAAAAGGGGCAGGCTTCTTTCCTGCCCCCGGTAAAGACTACCTTAGTAGCCGATAGCGAATTCAACAGTCTCCTGAGCTGTCTTCATCTCGCTCTTTATATCTGCGCCCTTCTGGACAACATTTGTGATAGCTACTGTGATAGCACTTCTGATGTCGTTGTAGTAAGCACCGAAGTCACATGCCGGAACGCCTTCAGCATAGCTGACGATGTCGGCATAAATCTTCTGGCCGTTGTAGAAGTCTACGCTTTCCTGATACTTCTCGCTCTTTCCTGCCGGGAGGTATGTTGTGATAACGCCGTTGGAGAGGAGGATGTTGTCATAAAGCTCGAGAGAAGAACCGAGAGTAGACGAGAGGAAGTCGTAAGCGAGTTCTGTGTTCCTGCATGCAGAAGAGACATACCAGCTTGCGCCGCCGCTGTTGGAGTAGTTTGTTGCACCCTCGACGCCGTCAAGTGACGGGAGAGGACATACTGCCCACTTGCCGCTCTGGTCATCAGCTGCCTGGATAGAGGAGAGAATCCAGTTGCCCTGGATAAGGCCGACAGCCTTTCCTGTATTGAAGGAAGCAATGTACTGATCCCAGTCGGTGTAGTCTGTCATGAGACCTTCGTTGATGAGGCGGGCATAGATTTCCATAGCCTTCTCGAGTACGGCATTGTTCTCAAGGTTGATTTTTCCGTCAACATACGGAGAAGCACCTGCGGACTGGAGAATCATGAGTACGATTTCGCTTCCGCCACTTGTTGTAAGCATGTCGATACCTGTTGCATCCTTGACTTTGTGTGCGTTGACGAAGAACTCATCCCATGTAATTCCTGTGAAGTCTTCGACTGTGAGGCCGGCCTGGGCGATAAGGTCTGTTCTGATCGGCATGATGACTGCGCCGTTATCGAACGGAAGACCGTAGTGAGAACCGTTTGCTGATCCTACTGCAACCTTCCCGGCAGCAAAGTCGGAGAAGTTGATTCCGCTCTTATCAAGAGATGTGAAGAGCCCGGGGTAGTTTGTGAGCATCTTCTGAGCCGAGTTGTCCTGCATGAGGAAGATATCTGGAAGAGTAGAGTAGTCTCCAGCTCCGTCAGCTGTTATGAGCTTGACCTCGATATCTGTATAGACGTTCTCGACGATGTTGAGTTTGAAATCCGGATGATCCTGCTGATAGATTCTTTCAGCTTCAAGGAGTGCCGGAATATTGAAGTTCTTGTCCCATGCCCATACTGTGAGCGTATTGGATTTTTCCTCTGTCTTCTTCTCGGATGCACCCTGTGCAAAGAGAGAAAGAGAAAGAGCGAGGACGAGTAAAATCGTAATAATCTTTTTCATATTAATTCCTCCAAGGCCTATGCCTTTATGATTTCATATTAAATGGTCGCATTGGATGTGCTATCGGTTTATTGCTTACTATTTTATATTTATTGCTTAATGGTACAAATAGTTTATAATCAAGTTATGAGCAACCTGCGCTTGGATTTTGCCCCGGAGAAGACTCAGGGACTGCCGGAACTTTTATACATAAGCTACTCGAAGTACGAAGCGGACTGGTCGAGTATAATGCACTCACACTCCTTTACCGAATTTTTATATATAGCAGAAGGGAAAGGGGAGGTCTTGACGCGCCACAACAGCTTCCCGCTTACATCGGGTGACTTTGTGGTCCTTCCTCCCGGGCTCTATCACACAGAAAAATCGAGTAGAAGTGACAGCATGGAATACTTTGTACTCGGGGTATCGAATATAGTTTTGAGGGACTACTCGATAAGTGACGCCTTCAACCCCGTTTTATCACTCGCTCATTACAGTTCAAAGGTCGGAAATGCCATCAAAAAGATATTCAACCTCCTTCAAAAAGGAACAATTTCATCAGAAGTGGAAGTCTATTCAATCTTTCTCGATATAATCGCAACGCTGATGGTCCTTCCTGCCTCTCCATTCCTTCTCAAGGAAACAACATCACAGAACGGCCAGATGGTTGCTCTCAAGGACTACATTGACACTCACTACATGGAAACATTCTCCCTCGATGACCTTGCTAATCACTTCCACCTTTCAAAGTTCCACCTTGTTAGGGAATTCTCGCGTTGCTATTCGCTCTCTCCTATGGCATACCTCGAGGACAGAAGGATAAGAGAGGCAAAGTATCTTCTCTCTGCTTCAGACCTCCCTGTTACTGCCATTGCTTCAACCCTCGCATTCTCCTCAACATCATATTTCTCACAGCGCTTTAAAGCATCTATCGGCCTCACTCCTCTCGAGTACAGAAAGAAGAAGACAAAGCAAGGGAATTGAATGCCCATTCTCATTGATGGACTATCATCTGTGACATTTACTGTGACATTTACTGTGACATTAAGCCGATAGTTTTATTAATTGTTATAAAGAAAAGAATTAAAAGTTAAGTTTTTCTGTGACATTTTCTGTGACATATGATAATATAGAATCATGAACATAGAAAAAGAAAGCGAAACACTTGAATTTAAGAAGACTACGGCTGAACTTGACAAGGCAGTATGTAATATTGCAAGCATGCTGAATAAGCATGGTTATGGGACACTGTATTTCGGTGTTTTACCTGATGGAGAAGTAAAAAGACAGCCAATCTCACAGGACACTCTCAATGATGTTGCGAAGAAGATATCCGAGGCTATCCGACCTTTGATTTATCCCAGTATCAGTAGAGCAACTTTTGATGGAGTTGATGTCATACGTGTTGAGTTTTCAGGACAGGAAAAGCCTTATTCTGCATTTGGACGCTACTATAAGAGAGTTCATGATAGAACCGAAGAGATGACGCCATCTGAGCTGAGGAAAGAGATGTTCTCTTCTGTTGTCGGTTCAATCTGGGAGAATCATCTGACCAAATACGGCCTCGAAGATGTCGACCATGAGACGCTACGGCGTTTTTATAACAAAGCCGTAAGCTGTGGCAGGATTGAAGAAGTATTGCCGTATGATGAGGGTATTCTTCTCAGCGGGTTGGGTTTATTCGAGCAGAACAAATTGACAAATGCCGGGTATTATCTCTTTTCAAACAGAAAACCTGTTGTCCTTAAAACAGCCGTGTATGTTACGGATGAGAGGATCAGTTTTTCCGATATAAACCGCTTTGAAGACAATATCTACAACCTTATTGACATATCCTTCAGATTTATAAAGGACCACATAAACTGGCGTGTGGAATATGGTGGGGAAACCTCAAGAATTGAAATACCGGAGATTCCAATAGAAGCGGTAAGGGAGCTTGTCGTAAATGCCTTTGCTCATGCGGATTATAAGGGGATTACAGAACATGAGATTGACATCACACCAAGCATAGTTGAGATATATAATCCCGGTGAGTTCCCGACGAATCTTTCTCCTGAGATGTTTGCTTCCGAGCATATTAAATCCATGCCAAGAAACAGGGTAATATTGAACACATTATATAAAAGCAAGGATGTTGAAGTTTTCGGAAGCGGATTCAGGAAGGTATATGCTTTATGCCGTGCATCAGGAAATGAATGTACATATAAATCGGCATATGGCGGATTTTATTTCTCTCTATCGCGACAGAATACCGGGGTTATAAGGCCTTTAACTATAAGTAAGGGGAAGAAAACGTTAACAGATTCGATGATTCTTGATATGCTTAAAGAAGACCCGACCAAAACTACCACTCAGCTTTCCGAGGAAACAGGAAAAAGCAGGAGAACTATTCAACGAATAATAAATACCCTTTCTGACAAAGGCGTCATAAGGCGATGTGGCTCTGACAAAAAAGGGTATTGGGAAATTGTAATTGATTCTCCAGATATACCTTAAGGTTATTCGATTGTTGCAAGTTTAATCGTGTTGATTGTTCCTTTTCCTCCGTCGGCAGGACCACCGCAGAGTACAACGTTATCACCTTTTTCAAGGTGGAGAATCTCCTTCGCCTTCATTACTGCGTAGTGGAACATTACATCAGATGATGTGTATTTCTCACTGAGAACGGGTGTGACACCCCAGCTGAGGTTAATGAGTCTCCATGCACTTTCACTTGTCGTCATACCGATGATTGGAACGGGACATCTGAATCGCGATACAAGTCGCACTGACATACCGCTCTTGGAGCATACAACTATCGCCTTGGCACTTGTATCGATTGCAAGGTCACATGTTGCGTGTGAAATTGCATCGGTGAGGTTGTGGATAGTGTAGTCCGTTGTTCTGAATCTGCGCTCGTAGTTGATATCATTCTCCGTTGTCTCACAGATTGAGGCCATTGCATTTACGGCTTCGACAGGGTGCTTACCTGCAGCGGACTCACCGCTGAGCATCACGGCACTCGTTCCGTCATATACTGCATTCGCCACGTCAGATATCTCGGCTCTTGTCGGACGCGGGTTAGTAATCATACTCTCCAGCATTTCGGTTGCCGTGATTACACGCTTACCGAGTATCCTGCATCGAGAAATAAGATACTTCTGAATTGCCGGAAGTGAGACAAACGGTACTTCCACTCCCAGGTCTCCACGGGCAACCATTACGCCGTCGACGTACTTTGCAATTGCGTCTATGTTGTCGATTCCCGCCTGATTCTCGATTTTCGCAATGAGCTCGACTCCCTCTCCACCGTGTTTGTCGACAAAGGTTCTGACGCTCTTGACATCGCTCTGTGTTGAAACAAATGAGAGTGCTATGTAGTCGATGCCGTTCTCAAGGCCGAAGAGGATATCATCCTTATCCTCTTTAGAGAGGTATACGGCCCTTGAAACGTGGCCGGGGAAGTTCATCGACTTTCTGTCGGATATGACTCCGCCGTCGATTACAGTACAGGTGCAGTCCTTATCTGTCTTCTCATCGACCCTGAATGATAAAAGGCCGTTGTTGACAAGGATAATCTGCCCGATTTCGATTTCGTTGAAAAGATTCTTGTAGCTGACGGAGCAGTGTGTGCTGTCGCCCATGACATCTTCAGTTGTAAATGTGAATTTATCTCCGGCCTTGACTTCTGCCTTATGATTCTCGAAAAGGCCGACTCTGTACTCGGGCCCCTTTGTGTCGAGCATGATTGCAATCGGCAGCGAGAGCTTTTCCCTGACCTTCTTTATAAGGTTGATTTTCCTCAGGTGTTCTTCATGTGTTCCGTGGGAGAAGTTGAGCCTTGCAACATCCATCCCGGCCAAAGCCATCTTTTCCAGTGTTTCTTCGTTTTCCGATGCCGGACCAATTGTACATATAATCTTTGTCTTTCTCATGGCCGTATTTTACTCATTATTGCGATATTATCCAATTTGAAAGTGTAAAAATTACGTAAAGCTTTGATTCTCTCTTTCTGGGTATGAGTTGAAATGATCAATGTGGGGATTGAACAAAGAAAAGGCCACCACTTAGAGTGACGGCCTTAGAACAAACAAAATTCCAGCTCAGAAAGCGTATGTTGCTCCGACATACGGGCGGATGTAGAAACTTGACTTGCTGCTCTTATATGTGCCTCCAATACTCTCCATATATTCCTTCTCATACTTATTCGATTCATCAATAGACTCACACTTGTTAACAAAGAACCAAGCCCCTGTTACACCGAAATTGATGTCAAGATTGTCGATTACCATATATGAAACCTCGACTCCGATGTTAGCACCGAAAGCCAGATTCTTCATCTTTTTTAAAGTTTCATCTGTCACACCTTCTTGATTATACAGTGCTCCATACATAAGTTCCAAGCCCGTTAATCCGGAGATTGTGAATTTTTCATTTACGGGGTACTTGAACTTTGCGCCAAGACTAAAATCAAGCCAGAGGCCGGATCTCTTATCTGCTGTTGTCGTTGTCGTTTCTGTTCCAGTTGACTTTATTTCAGTTTTTGCTTTTCCAGCAAGCATTATTCCTGCTGAAGCCTTAATTCCAATATTCTTTGTGAAATCATATTCGCCGATAAGGTTAGCAGAAAAACCATTGTTCTTCATTTTCATTTCTTCTTTAACGGTAAAACCCGACATAGATGCTTCCGCTTTTGATTTTGCAATATCAAATCCCCATCCGAGCTCTGCACCAACTTTAAAGCTACCTGCAAAGAGGCCTGTTGCGACTAACGATAAAACAAAAAGGACTGTTAAAACTTTTTTCATAAATCCCTCTCCTTAATTAAATTTTGTTCATGTTACCCCCGAATGGGGGGGTCAAGGGTAATCTGATTATTTTGTGAAATTCGTGTTGTTCTTTTGGCCCTTGCTATATCCCCAACGCTCTTAACCAATTTGCAAAATATGATTATATTCAGTCTTGGAGTAAACAATGAAAAAGAAAACTTTGACACCAATAACACTTCTTTGTGGTTATCTGGGAGCAGGAAAGACAACCCTCCTTAACAATGTGCTAAAAAACCAGGAGGGCTATAAGGTAGCTGTAATCGTTAATGATATCGGAGAAGTCAATGTCGACGCGTCTCTTATTGCAAAGGGCGCCAATATCACAGACACGCAGGATATAGTTCCGCTTACAAACGGCTGTATATGCTGCACTCTCAAAGGCCAGATGGCGAAGAACATCGAGAAAATCATTTCAAGCGGCAAATACGACTACATCATGATTGAGGCAAGCGGAGTATGTGAGCCTATGCCGATAGCTCAGCAGCTCATGTCAATAAAGAACGGTGTTCTTGACAATATCGTAGGAGTAGTCGACGCAATGAGACTTGTCGACGAGTTTGCATCGGGCGAAAAGCTTCTTGAAAAGGACAAGATAGGAGAGGAAGACATCGAGAGTCTCCTTGTCCAGCAGATAGAGTTCTGCTCGACACTTGTTATCAACAAGGTTGATCTTGTCTCCGAAGATGACAGGAAGAAGGTGAGGGAAGTAATCGAGGCATTACACCCCGGCGTAAAGGTCATCGAAACAACAATGGGTAATGTTCCTGTTTCAGAGATTCTTTCAACTTCATCCTTTGACTTCGACAGGGTATTTGAAGAAGCAGGATGGTGCAGGGCACTTATGAGTGACGAAGGCTTCGAGGACCACGATGAGGAAGAAGAGCATCATCACGACCACGACGAAGACGAGCACGAGAACCACCATCATGACGATGACGACGATGACGATGATGACGACGAGCACGAGCACCACCATCACCACCACGAGCATAAACACGAAGGGGAGAGCGAGGATGAGTACGGAATCGGGACATTCATCTACTACCGCCGTAAACCTTTTGTGAGGGAAAAGCTCAGAGAATATGTGAAGACCTGGCCGAAGAACATAATCAGAAGCAAGGGTACAATTTGGTTCAGCGACGAGAATGATATGGCCTACGTACTCGAGACAACAGGTCGTCAGCTTGTCTGTTCTGCTTACGGTAAATGGGTTGCTTCCGCGCCTACAGAGATAAGAAAGAAACTCATCGAGGAAACTCCCGACATTCTCAAGGACTGGGACCCCTATGTCGGTGACCGTATGATAAGGCTATGCATAATCGGACGCAACCTCGATAGAAATAAGATATCGGCCGAGCTGGATAATCTCCTTATAGAGTAATAGCGGAAGATAAGTCGGGTTTTCCGGCTCTTTATAAAACAGCCCTTCTTTCGATGTTTCGAGAGGAGGGCCTTTCTCTTAATAAAGAATGGTGTCAGTCGAGAATAGACTCCACCAACACCCGCGTATTGCAACTCTTAATTCTGTGCTTCATCGTCATATTTCGACGAAGGGGAATCTAACGATTTCACTTCTTCCGACTTCTTTTCTTTTTTCTCTTGTCCTTTCTTTTCACTTGGAAACGATGCATGGAGAACAAAGCCCCAGAATGCTCCGAATGCTGTCAGAATCACACTTGAAAGATAAGTGGTGTCGAAAGACCAGGAATAATATTCTGTATATATGGTATTCCCGACAAAATACGTCTCTTCATAGGGAAGTAGTATTGCCGTACATAGAAAATCGATGAATGCCAGGAGACACACAATTCCAAAGATAAGTGAACAGGTTTTCAAAACTGATTTCTTCATTTTTTCACCTCGCTGTACGTAATGTAAGACTCAATTCTGAAGAAGGCAACGGCAGACGGAAAATGACAAAGACTCTCTTTCCGAGATCCATTTGAAATACAAATTGTGGTGAAAATACCCATCTTCCACAACCTTTTACGTCAGGGCTTATTTCTGACTATTTTCCTCTTTCTCAGGTGGATTATCCTTCTTCTCATCCATCATCTCCACCTGAGGGATGAGGGATGAGGCTATCTTTCCTTTTCCTTTGTGCTTGACATAGAAATACCCGATAATCGAAAAGGCCACGGCTCCAATAAAGTTGATGAATAAGTCCTTCATTGTGTCGAAAAGCCCGACATCAAGGTAGCCGCCGAGTCCCAGTGCCGTCTCTGTTCCGTCCCCCTGGACGATGATTACATCAACAATATCGTTGATGACAACAGCCTTGTTCTTCTTATCGGGATTGAGGGAAACCGAGCCGATGGAGTGTATTACGTAGTCTTTCTGAAGGTCGAAGGAGAAGATTCTGTCCCCGCTGAACTCGAAGAACTCCCAGAGTACTCCTATTGTCATCGAAAAACAGAATGCAACGACGGCAAGAAATGCCGGTGAAAGCTTGAATGAAAAGCGCTCGTTACGATTGAAGAAGTCGACAAGTGCAAAGCCGACAGCTGCAAAGAGAAAGCCGTTTATGCAATGTAGTACGCTGTCCCAGAATGGGTATGCTATATAGAAGGATGCAATCTCCCCCAGAATTTCCGCTGCAAATATGAATACAAGGATTATGACTTCGAATGCTGTGGGGAGGTATACATGAAATGTGCGCGAGAAGAAGGATGGAATGAGCATCAAAAAGAGTGTGAGTACACATGTAAATGCAGCTTCGTAGTTACGCATGAATATGAATCTGACTAGTACTCCTATTACCAGCGCTCTTTCAATTAGATATACGATTAGTGTTGTCTTGTTGCCGTAAATCGGCGCTTTCTTTTTCTTTCCTTCCTTCAATGACATCTTGAACAATCTCCATTACAGTTTCCGCTTCCGCAGTCAAGGGTGAAATCATCAGTCTCAAGCGTGCCCGCTAGATATGCCGTTATTACATCTTCTGTCCTGCCCCGTGCGCCCCCGATTATTTCCACATCCTTCCGGGCGAGTTCAATCATCAAGTCTATACCCACTGTAAGGCAGACAAAGGCCCCGACTTTGTACTCGACTATACACGATATTATATCATCTTTACCGTTTACCGGAACCTCGACTCTATCCCCGTTGTCATCAACTATGATGAGGGACGAAGAGTCTTCTGCCATTCTACTGATCAAGCCCGATTTATCTGCAAATGCTGTTTTCATAGGTTAAGTTTAAATAATATGCTTTATTAAAACCATAGTTCAGGCTTAAGATAATTCAAACTCAAGGAGACAGAAAAGTAAAAATTTCTACTATTTGTCCCAATTTGATAGCAGTTCTTATTGAATTCAATGTTTTTGTTTATTCAATTAGCTGTTACAATAACTATGATTCATGAATCCCCCCGGATGCTTGAATACAAATTTTGAGGAGTGTCTATGGCTGAAGACAATATCGCTTTTGAGAGTTTTAATGTTTTTATTAAGGAAATGCTTGATAAAGCTAGAAACAAGTGTTTTACCGATGAATTGGCAGACGACATTGCCGAGGGGATTTCTCAAGGCATTGCAGAGGGCGTTGTAGAAGTAAGAAACGACGCAGATAAGAGTGCGGTCAAGAAGTTGAGAACAGTCCTGAGGGCGAGAAAGTTCTCGACAAAAGAGATTAACGAAATCATTGATGACTTCAAAGCTCTTTGAGGTATGAGCAGAGAGAAGGGAAAGCTGGAGGAGATTGAAGCCTCCATAAGGCATGAGTACCGCTCGAAAATCTGGACTGAGTTCATTGATGCACTGAAGACCTATCGTCTTATTGATGAGGGTGACAGGATTGCTGTGTGCATATCGGGTGGAAAAGATTCGATGCTCCTTGCTCTCCTCTTGAGGATGCTTCAGCGCGTCTCCGATTTCCCGTTCAACCTTGAATACATAGTGATGGACCCCGGCTACAGTGAGGAGACTCTTGCTGTTGTCAAGGATAATCTTGCTCTTTTCAATCTTGATGCCGAGATATATAAAACCGACATCTTCTCCGTCCTTGAGAATGGCGGAAAATATCCATGCTATCTCTGCGCGAAGATGAGGCGGGGATGGCTATATAGGCTTGCCAGGGAAAGGGGATGCAACAAAATAGCGCTTGGGCACCATAAGAATGATGTAATCGAGACCGTTCTCATGGGTATGTTCTACTCGTCAATGCTTCAATCGATGCCTCCTAAACTCAAAAGCAGGAACTGGGAGGGAATGGAGTTAATCCGCCCATTATATCGCATAAATGAAGACGACATTCTTGCTTGGTGTGACACCAACAACCTGTCGTTCATCCGTTGTGCATGTACCGTTACAGAAAAGAACAGCAGGAATGAAAACGGCAGTAAGCGCGAGGAGATGAAGAGGCTGATTAAGACTCTCGAAAAGGACAATAAAAACATATCTTCATCCATCTTCAATAGTGTTCATAATGTTTATCTCTCGACTTTTGCAGCCTACCGTGACAAAAACGAGCTTATATCCTTTCTCGAGCACTATGACGATGAGTAAATAATACATCGGTTTTTCTCTGCGATATTTCTTTTCTCCTGATATAAATGCACGTGTCATGTTAAGGGAATGAAAATAGAGGGGGAAAATTAATCAAAATTATTCGATTTTATTATTACATATACCCCTTTTATCTGTTACTATTTATCGCGCTTATCTGAGGATAGGACAATTTTTTTGAGGGATGGCAATGGGTAAAAAACTGACAAACAAGTACTATACAGACAGGCAGAATGAATTTGAGTCTTCTGCCCGCAGTTATCCAAGAAAGTTTCCCTTCGCACTCGAGAAGGCAAAGGGAGTTAAATTGTGGGACGTTGAAGGGAATGAATACATTGACTTTTTATGCGGGGCCGGTACACTTGCGCTCGGACATAACGACGAGGATGTTAATAAGGCTATGGTTGAGCTTATTGAGTCGCTCTCTCCTCTTCATACTCTTGATCTCACAACTCCTGTAAAGGATAAGTTTGTCGAGACAATCCATTCCATACTGCCATTCGGCATGGCTGAAAATGTAAAGATTCAGTTCTGTTCTCCTTCGGGAACAGATGCTACCGATGCTGCGATAAAGCTCTGTAAGATAGCAACAGGTCGCAGCTCCGTCATCGCATTCTCCGGCGGCTACCACGGTATGGGCCACGGTGCTATGGCTGTGACAGGTAACTGCTATGCAAAATCCCAGGTCCCGAATCTAATGCCGGGGGTGCAGTTCATGCCCTATCCATACTCCTACCGCTGTCCGATGGGACTCGGAGGGGAAGCAGGAACAAAGGCGTGCGGGGCATACTTCGAGCGTCTTTTGAAGGACCCCGAGAGCGGAGTTAGTAAGCCGTCATGTGTTATAATCGAACCGATTCAGGGAGAGGGTGGTGTTGTTCCGGCACCTGTTGAATTTTTACAGACTGTGAGACGTGTCACAGCCGAATTGGATATCCCGCTCATCTGTGATGAGATACAGTGCGGTATGGGACGAAGCGGCAAGGTCTTCGCATTCGAGTATGCCGGAATAGTACCTGATGTAATACTCTCATCCAAAGCTATCGGCGGTACTCAGCCGATGAGCGTTGTTATATACAACAAGAAGCTCGATGTATGGGGACCCGGAACACATGCCGGTACATTCAGAGGCAATCAGCTTGCCATGGCTGCAGGTACGGTTGTCATGGAGAAAATCAGAGAGCCTGAGTTTCTGAATGAAGTAGTAAGGAAGGGCGGTATCTTCAAAGAGAGACTTCTCTCCCTTCAGAAGGAGTGCCCGGTAATCGGAGACGTAAGGGGAAAAGGCTTGATGCTCGGCATTGAGTTCGTCGACCCCAATGGCGAGAAGGACTTGATGGGACACCCGTTAGAAAGCGGAAAAATCTGTGCTCAGGTTCAAAGAGGGTGCTTTGAAAAGGGACTAGTCATGGAGAAGGGCGGAAGAAACGGCTCTGTCATGAGATGCCTCACCGCACTCAACATTCCTGATGAGGATTTAGAAAAGGGTATTGCAATCTTCGAGTCCGTCGTAAGAGACGTTAACCGTGAATATGTCTGATACTCCCTACATTTTCGATAACACTAAAGAAACAAGAGATAAGTATTCAAGAATGGTGGAAAAGACTCTTTCCACTTTTCTTTCCTCCATCAAGGACGAGAGTGCCTTCTCTGGTATCGACCCGTATGACCTCAGGGCGAGAATAAACGAGCTCGGTTTTCTTCCCGAAAAGGGGCTGGGGTTTGATGAAACACTCGAGAAGGTCGGGGATGTAATACTTCCTAATCTCCTCCGGACGTGGTCGACAAGTTACATGCCGCACCTACATTCGCCTGCCCTCTTGGAGACGGTTATGAGCGAACTACTCATTGCCTCTTTCAACGACAGCATGGACAGCTGGGATCAGGGACCTGCGGCAACGGAAGTCGAGGAGGGTGTCATCAAGGGACTCTTGAAGCTTTACGGGTACTCTGATAATGCTGACGGCGTCTTTACTTCCGGTGGCTCGCAGTCGAATATGAGCGCAATCATTGCTGAGCGTGATTTATATTGTTCCCGCGTCCTCGGGTGGGACGTAAAGAAGAACGGCCTTCCCCCCGTTTGGAATAAACTCAGGCTCTATACTTCAGAAATTTCTCACTTCTCGATGGAGAAATCGGCACATATTCTGGGCCTGGGATACTCTGCTGTAAGAAAGGTTCCCGTTGACAGCCGCTTCCGACTCGATATATCAGCATTCGAAAAAATGCTCGAAGAGGACACAAAAGAGGGTCTTATTCCATTTCTTGCTGTTGCGACAATCGGGACTACAGACTTCGGAAGTATAGATGATGTTGCTCAAATGAGAAGACTCTGTGATCGATATAACATGTTCCTCCATGCCGATGCGGCATACGGCTCAGCGGTAATAATGAGCAATAAATACCGCTCGAGGCTCGGGGACTTGAGCCTATGTGACTCCATTACGATAGACTTTCATAAGATGTTTCTTCTTCCTATTTCATGCTCAGCTGTTTTAGTCAAAGATAAGAGTGAACTCGGGTGCTTCGAGCTCCACGCTGACTACCTCAATAGAGAAGAGGACGAAGAAGACGGCTATATAAACCTTGTGGGGAAGAGCATGCAGACAACACGACGCTTCGATGCCTTGAAAGTGTTCATGGCTTTCCAGACAAGAGGAAGGGACGGTTACGATAGTCTTGTAACCACCCTTATAGATAACGCCTCTCTCTTCTATTCGATGATTAAGGATGACAGTGACTTCGTCGTGGCTGTTGAGCCCGAGCTCTCGTCTGTCGTCTTTGCACTAAGAAAAGATGACGGCGTCAACAAAAGAGTCAGAAGAGCGCTTCTCGAAGAAGGGACAGTTATCGGACAGACAGTTGTGGACGGGCGTGTTATGCTTAAGTTTACACTTCTTAACCCAAACCTCAAGAAAAATGACTTCGAGAGAATAATCGGGGAAATAAAGAGACTCGGCGCTATATAACCCTGCTCTCTTTGAAAACCTTCTCAAATAGTGAGAGTGAAATGGAGTGGAGCTCCTCCTGGTACTTCTGGAAGGCGAGGATGAGACTTCTTCCTTTATCTGTAAGGTTTGTCTCCCCGCCGTTTGTGCCCCCGCGCTTTCTCTCCACCACCTCATAACCCACTTCCTTTTCGAGAATGTTTATCATATTCCACGCCTTCTGGTATGAGAGGGCCATATGTAACGATGCCTGCCTGATGGAGCGGAAATCGCCTATTAAAAACAATAATAGTACAAGGCGGGAGTTGATAATTACATCTTCCTTGTCTATCGATATATTGAGTGTGGGGCTTAAAAGTGCTGTGTTGTGCACGCTGAGGTGTGCTTTGAGCTCCTCTTCATTATGGATGCTCATTCTCACTCCGCTGTCGTCTACATCGACGTACTCTTTATGGAGGGTGGTGTTTTCAAGAGCACCTTTGAGGCCGTTATCTCCTTTGTAGGCGAGGATGCGGGGAATTACTTCATTACTTATCAAAACCGGGTGACCGGCACGGGAGTTGTAGGATGGAAGAACAACGTCGCTTTTCTTCTCCATAAGGCGGTAAAGGGTGTTCGGGACAACCATGGGATTATTAATCGGAGTAAAGAAAACTCTGTCACATTTATTTTGAAGGAACTCCAGGCCGAGCTTTACGGACTCGAAGAGATCACAGTGTCTGTTTTCTTTATCTCTTTTCATGAATATGACGCCGAGGGAGGAGAGTTCACGTGTCAATTTTTCCTCCTCTGTTTCTGCAGTTACTACTATCGGAAAGACTCCTGCCTTCTCGAGTGTCAATACGATGCGTTTGAGTACGGGAATCGAACCGAGCATCATCATCGGTGTTCCGCTGTCCTTGCTTGCGCCCCCTATTACGGCGCCTGTTGTACCGAATTTCATATCTTCATTATGGCACTCAATCAACAGCTTTTCAAATATTGAGAATAGGGTGGTTATCGAGAGAGGCAAGATGTGCTAATCTCCTAGCTATGAAAAAAGTCTTGGTTGGAATGTCTGGCGGAATAGACAGCAGTGTGGCTGCATTATTACTTAAGCAGCAGGGTTATATAGTTGAAGGAATAACAATGCTTATTTGGGCAAAGGATGCGCCGTATCCGGCACCGGTCAGCTCCAACAGCTGTTACAATCCCGAGAAAGAGGAAGATATCGCAGAAATAAGGGCGATATGCGATAAAATCGGTATTCCCCATCATACTGTCGACTGCTCGGATCTTTATGAATCGACTGTACTCAAGAATTTCAGAGATGAGTACATGAACGGACGTACTCCCAATCCCTGCATATGGTGCAACAGCAGAATCAAATTCGGCGCGATGGTCGATAAGGCACGCGAAAGCTTTGACTTCGATTACTTTGCAACAGGACACTATGCAAGAATAAAGAAGAATGAAGAAACAGGGCGCTATGACCTATTGAAGGCAGTTGACGGTAAAAAGGACCAGTCATATTTTCTCTCACGCCTCACACAGGATCAGCTCTCGACAACGCTTTTCCCACTGGGGAAAATGACGAAGGATGAAGTGAGAAAAATCGATGTTGCCAATTCCTTTCATAAGGAAGGAATGAGCGAGAGCCAGGATTTCTATTGCGGTGACTACTCGGATTTGTTGATGGTCAAAGACAGAGCCGGCGATATAGTCCTTGCAGATACGGGAAAGAAGGTCGGATCTCATAACGGCTTCTGGCATTATACAATCGGGCAGAGAAAGGGACTCGGAGTCTCTTACTCGGAGCCGCTGTATGTTGTTGCCCTTAATCCGGAAAAAAATGAAGTAGTAGTCGGAAGCGAGAAATATGTTCGCGGCCTCGGTGTTGTCTGCTCCAATGCAAACTGGGTAGGGGAGACCGACTTCGACGAGAACAAAATATACTCGGCTAAAATCCGCAGTACATCCCCCGGTGTTCCATGCCGCGCGGAGAAGAAAGACGACGGCTTTGTTCTCACATTCAACAGCACCGTCAAAGCTCCGACTCCCGGGCAGAGTGCAGTTGTATATGACGGCGAACGTGTAATCGCAAGCGCCATAATCGACAGTGCAAGACTCGAGGCATGA
>CAVIUT010000009.1:0-42213 GCA_963646155.1 Eggerthellaceae bacterium
TCTTCTTAAATACACTTTTAACTCCTTCTCTGACAAAACAATAATAATGTGATTAGAACCAATATTCAATAAAATCAGAGCGAGTTTTAAACGTATTTACAAGAAATCCGGAGCGACTTTAAAGAAATTTCTAATAAATTCCAAGTGACTTTTCGGTTGTTTACAAACAATTTTTGCACCCAAAAATGTACAATTGGTTATTCATCAGAGGTTTTTGCCATTACCTACAGTTCTCAAGTTGTTTACGAAACATATACAGGCTGAAAATTTTATATATTCATCAAACAACGCATAAAAATTCAGAGCAATTTTGTTTTGCAAAAACCTCTATAAAGTCAAGAAATCCTCCAAATGTATATGCTAATCCGGCATATATTGCTACACACTGAAAATGCCCATCCCAATATAGAGCACAACAACCGAAATCACATATAAATAAACTCAGTAGAATCCTCAGCATTATTCTACTGAATTAATTTGTCCCCAAACTGTAAACTTAACTATAATTGAATTTACACTTCATCCCCTTCCCTTCCTTGCATTAATGTCGGTGAATATCGGGCGGCCAGGAGTAACATATGTATCCTCCTCGACCTCAAACTTGTAGATATTTTCGTAGTCGAACTTCAATTTCGATATCTTCCCGTCCTCCACTTCAATAAAGGCGGCACATTGAGCACCATGCGAGTTTATGGAATACGGAATAAGGCACTCTTTACCTTTCTTATACTCAGCTTTATTTTCATCCGTATAATCAATAACCGTAGCTATTGCATAGTGCGCGATATCCCTCTTGTCCTCATGCTGGGCGCAATAAACATCACTCATTTTAAAGATTATATCTTTTATTCCGCTGAGTCTTCTTCCCCTATAGCCGTAGTATTCACAGCTTTGGCTTAAATTCTTTTCAAGCCTCTTGAAGTCTCCCCTTTCAAGGGAGTCTCTAAGCACTCTCAGTAAATGGTACTCGTCAAAGATTGCACCTTTCTGGTATTCCTCAATTGCGACATCGCCGGAGAAGTGTATGAGACCGTACATGTAAACATCAAGGTTATTTTCCAGCCTGTCAATTATTACAGGTGAAATCCAATCTTCAGGAAAAGCTATTGTCACTTCACCGAATGGAGAATCTGCCTCGACAGTACATATAAAGCGAGGGCGGAAAATTGGGGAAGGAAAACTATTCTCCACCTGTAGTTTTGATTTATATCTCCTTAAGTCGTGTACTTTCGTATAGACGGGAGTCAATCCGTCAGGTTCTGAGGTACTACCATCTCTCTTGTAGAAAACGAACTTTGGGATGAAGCCGAGCTCAGTTGCGGTAATTCTCCTCTGCTCGGATACTTCTTTGTCATTATCAGCATCTTCTGTCGAGGAAAAGAATCTTCCTGAATAAAGAGATGCAATTCCCTGAAAAAGTATAGTATCGCCGGGGAGGATGGATGGAAGCACATCCGGCATGACAAATGAAACAGGAATTACAAATGTGTCATTGTCTAGTGGCGAACATAAACAGGAGCACATAATATTACTTCTATCAATGAGGCTGATAACCTTCATTCTGTAGTGATGGTACCCCATAATATGTGTTGCAGGACCTGAGAGTTCTTTCGTGCCGTCAACGTAGTCAACTAGGGACGTTGTAAACTCGGCATAGGCAAAATTTTTGTAGTAATATGTGCAGTCATAGCCTTTGAAAATAAGCTCCGGCACTTCATATGCAACATTCTTCAAAGCTTCTGTAAGATTATTATCTAATCTTAATGCCAGCGATGAATAATATACCATTCCCTCCTCCTTGAGATGTTTATTTTTTAACTTGTATATATGTATGTATACACCTCTTTAATCATTAACATATATTATACTCCAAAGCCGATTTTACGATATTAACCGGGAGTTAATGAGCTGTTTCACACCATAACAATCACCTCTATTATTACTGAAATCAAAAATGCGAATTTTAGGTATTCCTGCTCTCACAATTGTATTCTGAGGATGCATATCTAGAGGAAACGTAACTAGTAACCGGTGAATAGAAATCAAAAATAATAAAATACCATTTTCCAGACATATGATAAAAATCACCCTCCCCTTCTTTATCTTTTTTGATTGTATACAATGATGATGATTTTGAGGTCGCTTGTCAGGCGATATAAAGGAGTTGCAGGAGAAGTGAAGTAAGACTATCCGAATTTAACATAACTAATCAATTATCACATTTATAGAAAGAAAATTTCCTAACTTGATATTTACTGAATCTAAAGTATAATACTTATAAATCTATAATCTAAAGTGAATGTAAAAAGATGTTCATAGATAGAAAAGAAGAGTTCAAGTTACTAGAGGAGTTATATTCATCCAAGAACTTTGAATTTCTTGTGCTTTACGGTCGACGCAGAATTGGGAAGACAACTTTATTGAGGGAGTTTTCAAAAGATAAGAATGTCATATACTTCTCTTCACAGGAGAAGAATGATGCTTTGAACCTCTCGGATTTCTCATCTACAGCACAATCCTTCTTCACAGGCTCAGCTTATGGTGATTTCTCCAGCTGGCAGAATCTCTTCGCCTACATAGGAGATAAGGCCGGGGAAGAGAAACGGATTATGCTGATTATCGACGAATTCCCCTACCTTGCCGTCAAGAACCCGTCGATTAAAAGCATTTTACAACACACAATTGATTTATCGTGGAAAACGAAAAACATCTTCCTTGTCCTATGCGGCTCCAGCGTCAGTTTTATGGAAAGTGAAGTTCTCGGCGCCAAAAGTCCGCTCTACGGCAGAGCAACGTCCAGGCTCGAGCTTAAGGGATTCAACTATTATACAAGTTCAAAATTCTTTCCCGGCTATTCAAACGAAGATAAGCTTGTTGCATATGGTATATTGGGAGGTATCCCGACATACCTCGAGCAGTTCGACAGCAACATAACAATTGGAGAGAATATCGCAAACAAGATACTTAAAACCGGTACATTTCTTAAGGATGAGCCACAGACTCTGCTTAAAATGGAATTAAGAGATCCGAGTGTTTACAACAGCATACTTGAGGTAATTGCAGGGGGTTCGAACAAAATCAACATCATATCTGACAAAATACATGAAGAAAGCCAGAAGTGTTCTAAATATCTGACGACTCTTCAGACAATAAGGATAGTCAGAAAAGCTGTTCCTGCAGGAGAGGAAGAGAACAGCCGGAAAACGATTTATCAGATATGTGATAATTATTTCCAGTTCTGGTACCGGTTCCTTTTCAAGAATAAAAGCCGGTATGAAATAATAGGAGCAGAGAAAGCGTCTGAAGAGATAATGATACCGGACAGCATTACGTTATATATGGGCTCCATCTTCGAGCGTATATGCTATGAATATATGTTGATGCAGGCCAAAGCATCAAAGCTCCCGATAGTTCCCGATGCTGCAGGTAGATGGTGGGGTACAAATCAGACTACTAAGAAACAGGACGATGTAGATATCCTTCTATTGGACAAACGAAACAGAAAGGCCATATTCTGCGAATGCAAGTATCGAAATGTCTTATTTGATAAATCAGAATTCGACGATCTCGTCACTGCTTCAAATGCTTTTCCTCTTGTTAAGACAAAATACTATTACCTCTTTTCAAAAAGCGGATTTTCGGACTGGGTAATCAAAGAGGCGGAAAGAAGAGATGACATCAAGTTGATTACTTTGGATGATTTATTTGAAGTTTAATTATATCATGCGAGAACTATTCGAAGTATTTACGCAATTTAAGTGAATCCTTGAATTCAAAGTGGGAGTCAAGGAATTTCGATATACACCCAATAATTGTGCCGTTGATGAGGGCGCAGAAAATGGTGCCGAGCTTAACGCCTTCGAAGTGCCAGAGGCCGAAGAAAGCGAATGACATTATTATGCTTATGACGCAGCTTGTGCAGTCGTATATAGTCTTGAACTTATTTATGTCCATCCCTATGCGGCCTGAGACTTCCTTTACAAAGAGTTCATAAACTTCCGGAGATATATACGAATGGAAGAAGAAAGAGATCCCGATAGCACATAAGACCATTCCAAGGATATATATGACAATCCTGACAATGAAGTTCGAAGCATCTAAGTTTTTGACGCATATCATCGAGAAATCGAGGGTGAAGCCGTAGATTACTGCTGTGACGAAGGAAAAGAGGTAGGAGAGTCTGAATTTCCTCAGCGCGATAATCATAACAAGCAGCAGAAATGCCTGGAGCGTATACTCGGCCATGCCGAAGGTGAAGAATGAATATACTGGCGATATCTTCAAATACAAGAGGTATGCCGGAGCAACAATCATCGAGACTCCGAAGTCCGCCTTCTCCATGAATGCAACACCGAAGGCAACGGTAATGATGGCAATTACGTATGCCAATTCGTTGGAGAAAGAGGGTTCTCTTCTCCCTTCCTTTATCTCTTCTGTTTCTTTTTCATTCATACTTCTGTATATCCCCTTCTAAAGTTTACCTTACTCTTTTCCTTTCGGCTTTTCATCAGATGTTGATTTTGTTGCTCTCGTATGCTTCCTTGAGCTTTAACTCCTTCTTGACCTGAAGTTCACTTACCTTCTTCTTCGATAGAGGATAGAAGACAAAGAGAATGAGCGCCATCAGGCCGAACATCACGGCAGGGATGAGCGTTGCAAGGTCGTACATCTTCTTGAGATTCTCAAGTGTCTGTACAGCCCCCTTTTCATACTTGTAGTTCATCCCGATAAGAGCTCCGTTGACAGATATCGCAGCAATTACCTGCCCAAGCTTACGGAAAAAGTTGAATACCGAGTATGCTGTTCCGTCCTCTCTCTCGCCTGTTGTTACCTCTATATCATCAATACTGTCGGTCGCCATAGCCCAGAGCTGCATTACAACAGTTGTAAGTCCGCATCCCGAGATAAAACACATCAAGAGGAAAATCCACATTAATATCGACGGTTCGAGGCCTCGGAGAAAGAAGAGAACAAGGTTTGCAAGAGCAGCAATTGCTACTCCCCACTGGCACACTTCCTTCTTTCCTTTCTTTCTAGCCATAGAGGGAAGAATAAACATCATTATTAACATCGGGGAGTATGTACATGCCTGGGTTGCGAGGTTCATCCAGTTGGCGTGGAAGTAGTCGTCGAATACATAGGTGTAGAAGCTCTGAGTAAACATCTGACCGGCAAGAAGCAGCATGGCTGTAAGGCTTATTGCTAAAAATGACCTGTTGTGGACAAGAACTTTGACGGCCTTGATTGCACTACCCTTTGTCTTTTCCTGAGGCTTAGTTTTTACTCTTTCCTTATTCAGGAAATAGCAGAGAATAAGCATCAATGCTGACAGCACCGACATTATGATTACCCCGATAATCACAGGCTTATACTGTAGGTCTGTAATGGCCTTACCGTTTTCACCAATTACGACGTTGCCGTTATCGTCAATTCTCCTGGCATAGGCAAAGGAAGCAATTAAGAGGACGGGGATGGAGCCGAGGGCAGCACCGATTGACCTATATAGGGAGAGCTTATTTCTTTCCCCGTCGTCTGTTGTTACAACGGAAGCAAGGGAGCCGTACGGAATCTGGAGAACAGTATATGCCATGCCCCATAGAATGTATGTGATTGTTGCATATACTGCAGTCTGGGTATAAAAACCATCATCCCCCAGGTGCGGCCACTTGACGAACATCAATATCGAGAGGGCTGCAAGCGGGAAAGCTATATATAAGAACCACTGCTTATACCTTCCGCCCTTACCAGGCTTTACGGTATCTGCAATGCGCCCCATCATCGGATCGTTGACGGCGTCCCATATACGGGCAATGATGAACATCACCATGATGAATGACGGGCTGAGATGAAAAATATCGGTGTAGAATTTCTGCAACAGGGTTGTTACAAGACTGAATACAAGACAGCCTGCAGCATCCACCATTGCGTACCCGAGATAATCCTTTCCCTTGAGACCGCTTGTGCGCTCGATAAAGCTTTTACTCTCCATTTTTAGATCTTCCTTTTATTTGTTTTCCGCTTTCGGGTTTTGACGATGGATGAAGTTTAGTGTCATCCTCAAGTATGACGGATGCCCCATCTTTATTTTTTTGCGGCTAATACAAAGTACTCCATTCTTCTTCCAAACAGGAAGTCCGTCTGTGTTCGGGTCACCTCTAAGTGCAAAGGAGGCAATATACTTACTCATCGTATCGCTCACAATCTCGTCTCTTTCATCATACGGTCTCCACGACGAAGAGAGCGTCGAGAAGACATACCTGAGGTCGCATGAGTGGAATGCCCGGTTGTCATCCCCGGGGGCGTTAATATCGAAATAGTAGCGGAAGGCACCAACCTTGGACGCAAACTTATTTGTTATATATGCCAGGAGTGGCGCATACATATCGGCGTTGGTATAACTCACCATGTATGAAATATCTAATGGATAAGAAAAGGCCTTATCTATGCTTTCAGGGATCAATACGCCGTCGATGACAGGCATTGTCGAGTAGATATTGCCCTTCCGGGACGCTGTATATTCTTCAAGAGTCGAGAATAGACTCTTCAAGTCGAGCGCCCTGAGCTCTTCGAGACTCTTTGTTCCAGAGTCTTCCATAAACTGGGACCAATACTCGTGTGTGTCTTCGGCTTTTCTCGGAAGCGAAAACGACGGGAATAGCCCTGCCCCCGAAAGCATTACTGCCCTTTGAAATAACCCTTCGTTCTTTTTGTCGAGTACAAGGTATTGTATTTGCATAGCGCCTGCACTCTGCCCCATAAGGGTGATATTGTTCTCGTCACCTCCGAATGATGATATATTCGCCTTAACCCACTTTATTGCTGTTACTATATCATCGAGGCCGAAGTTGCCGTCACGCTTGTACTCGTTATATACATCGCTGTGTGTAAGGTACCCCAATACTCCTACTCTGTAGTTGATGAATACTGTGACGACTCCGTTTTCTGCCATTTTTGTTCCGTCGAATGCACCTTCACTGTTAGCGCCACTGTTGAACCCGCCACCATGAATATAGATGATGACAGGGTGTTTACCTTTTGTGTCAGGTGTGTAGATATTGAGATTAAGGCAGTCCTCGGAGTAATTGAACTTAATTCCCTTTCTAAATTCATTGTGATAGAAAAGCCTCTCGGGATTCTCGAGGTGCTCGAAGTATGTCCTTATCTGCGGACACGCCGGGCCGTAGTGTGTCGCATCATACTCGCCGTCGTACTCAGTAACAATTTCGGCATATCTGAAGCGGGAGGCTGTGGCGTATCTCAAGCCGAGAAATTTATCGCACTTTGAAGCGTGTATTCCCCTCACCTTTCCGAGCTTTGTATCAATTACGATGGTCTCTTTATTATCAACCATTTTTCTTTCCCTCATAAAAACCTAAAATCCCGAGGCCTGATATCCTTTTAAGAGAGCCATCGAGCGACTTGAGGCCGAGTTTTTCTTTTATCTCTTTATCGAGCATACTCTCGTTGGGTATATCGAGGCCGTCGTAATCAACGTAAATCATCCTCAACAGTTTGATATCGTCATCCTCAAGCTCTACCGAGGGAAAGTTTGATGATATTATAATCC
Organism: Eggerthellaceae bacterium; assembly: GCA_963646155.1. Lineage (GTDB taxonomy): Bacteria > Spirochaetota > Spirochaetia > Sphaerochaetales > Sphaerochaetaceae > Ornithospirochaeta. The sequence continues at coordinate 7,568 of CAVIUT010000009.1, forward strand.
TGTCTATCACGAGCGCGTCAGTGTTATCGATAAGGGATGAAATATAATCGGATGCAGTGAATATGCAGTGAAAGTTGATGAAAGACTGTCTCAGCTGCGTTTTCCCGTCCATTGAGAATTCATAAATCAAACCAAGCTTTTCGAGTACGTCTTCCTTATTCTGATTGAGCGCTTTCTTATCGCCTCTCTTGAAATGGGAAGATATGACATCAAACAGCATCTCTGACGATTCTTTTCTTATAATTGAAAACAGGGCAAGCTGGTCGACAGTCATCTTCCTTCTCCGAATTCTTTTTCCACAAGTCTCAATGCACTCTCGATTGTCTTATCCATATCGTAATACTTGTACTCGGCAAGACGTCCCCCGATAATATACTTCTTCTTTTTCTTGACTTTGTCTCTGTAGAGTGCATAAAGCTCGCCGTTTCTCTTATCGTTTATCGGGTAATAAGGCTCTTTGGTCTCCCTGTAGTCTACGCTGTACTCACGACTTATCCAGGTAACAGGAGATGATACACCCTCGAAGTGCTTATGTTCGATAATTCGGGTAAAGGGAGTATCTCTATCTGTGTAGTTCATTACGGCGACGCCCTGATGGTTCTCCTCCTCAAGCCTGATGAACTCGAACTTCTCGCTTCTGAACTCAAGCTCCCCGAGGCTGTAATCAAAAAGGGAATCTAGAGTTCCTGTGTAGAGAACTCTCTCTGCCTCTCCCTCCCACTTTTCTCTATTGTCGTTGAAGTCGGTATCGAGAATGACAGTAGAGGTAGACAGCATCTTTTCGATAATCTGGGTATAACCTCCCATAGGAATTCCCTGATAGAAATCGGAAAAATAGTTGTTGTTGAAAGTAAAACGAAGGGGAATGCGCTTTATAATTTCGCTCGGAAGCTCTCCTGCCTCCCGTCCCCACTGTTTTTCCGTATAGCCTTTGATAAGTGTTTCGTAGATATCCCTCCCGGCTAAGGAGAGTGCCATCTCCTCGAGATTAGAGGGGTTATCAACTTTGAGGCGCTGGCTCTCAATCTTCTTCTTTGCCTTCTCCGGTGTTGATGCTTCATTCCCCCATAGCTCGTAGAAGGTGTTCATATTAAAAGGGAGGTTATAGAGCTTACCCTTATAGTTTGCGACAGGACTGTTGATGTAATTATTGAATTGAGCAAACGAGTTGAAGTAGTCCCACGTGCTTTTATTCGATGTATGGAATATATGGGCGCCGTAGAGATGTATGTTTATATCATCTCTCTTTTCTGTGTAGAGATTTCCCCCGATTGTCATTCTCTTATCTATAACAAGGCATTTCTTTCCCCTCAGGGAAGCTTCATAAGCAAAAACAGAACCGAAGAGACCGGCTCCTACAATCAAATAATCAAACATATAAGCATTATAACCTTGAATGAACATAATTGAACAGAAATATTGAGAAAGTGTATTCTGTACTCATGATTGAATACGAATACAAAAGAGCAGATAACCTATCTGATGCCCTGGATAATCTATATACCATAATAAAACTCCTGCGCTCCCCTGAGGGATGTCCGTGGGACAGAATACAGACAAATAAAAGCGCAACCGAAAGCCTAATCGACGAGAGCTACGAATACCTTGACGGAGTTTTAAACAACAACATCTCATCAGAGCGTGAAGAGATAGGTGATGTGATGATCAACGTCTTCATGAATCTCTACATCCATGAGGAGAAAGGAGACTTTCTTCCCCAGGATGCTGTAAACGAAGTATGCGAAAAGCTTATAAGGCGCCACCCGCATGTATTCGGTGAAGCGAAGGCCGAAAATGCGGTGGAGGTATTGTCGCTCTGGAACAGTGTAAAGGAGAAAGTCGAAGGACACACGGAAAAATCTGACGATTTCTTCGGCCATATACCGTCTTCCCTTCCTCCGTTAATGAGCGCTTACGAGATACAGAAGAAACTCAAAAAAGTAGGTTTCGACTGGAGCGATGTCGACGGCGTTATTGCTAAGGTCAAAGAAGAGCTCGGGGAAGTCGAGGTCGCAATTAAGGAAAATAATGCTGACCATATCGAAGAGGAGATAGGAGACCTCCTTTTCTCCGTCGTCAATCTTGCGCGCTTCTTGAAGATAAGGCCCAATACTGCACTCTACAGGTGCAACAACAAGATAAAGAGACGTTTCCAGCGCCTATTTGATGAGGCCGTGAAAGAAAATATCCCGCTCGATAAGGACCACATTAAAGAGATGAATGATCTCTGGGACAGAATCAAAGAGGAAGAGAAATGATAAGGCAGAAAGGACAGCTCTACTGGGATGACGAAAAGGTAAAACTTAATGACACTCTCTTTTTCCTGATGCTTTCAGAGAAAACGGATAGTATGTACATGAAGGCTCTCTCATTCTTTTCTTCCCTGAGGGATAATATCCCTCTTGAGATATTGAGCGATTTCAAGTGGCTCAAGACGCAGTACTCCGTCCCCTACTTCGTAGACCTTTCGTTTATGTATAAGACTACAGTCTACGGTATTATCTTCTCCCGGATGTTGCATGACGGCACTCTTGAGAAGACTCCATTAATCGAGGAAAGTATGAGAATGTGTGATATCTACGAGATTGTTCCAGTTATCCTACCATTCGATGAGAAGGGAGAAGTAATTGCAACAAGCCGGAGTCTTTTCTCTCTCATAGATGCTAAAAGGTATTTTGATGAAGGCATAGTCGAGGATGTTGATATAACAAAGTGTAAAGGGGAATATAAGGAGTGCACGAATTGGGAGCTCTTGTCTCTCTCTGTTTCCGCCCTTGTTGAAAACCTCAAGAAGGAAGGGATAAACGAAATACTCAGTCAGACCTACCCCGGCGTCTATCCTCAAATCTGCTATATTGACAAGGACAAATCCTTCAACTGGATTGTGGTTGATATCGTGAAGGAACGTGATATTCGCCCCGAGAGGAATGACGAGATAATCAATACAATGCTCAAAAAAGGCGGCAGAGGTCATTATGCGCTATCTGAGATTTCGAATCCTTATGCTGAAAACATATTTCCGCGTGGACAGAAGTTCGATATTAGATGCGAGATAACCGATTTATCATAAGTAGGTAGAAGCACATTTCACATACCCCACGAAACAAGAGCGTAATTAAAAGCTCATACCCGTAGTAGACTTTTGAGCATTTTCACGTTTCCTCGCTTCAAGCATCTGTTTCTCAAGCTTTCTAACCCTAGCTTCAAGTGCATCCTCATCCGGCTTGGGAGAATTCAGCATCTGTTTGATGATTGCTCTCCATAATTCGGGAGGTAAATTTGTCATACACGGTTTAACATATCTTACTGTATCTGCCATATGTTGCCTCCTCAATTATTTTATGAGCTTAAATGCTCTTTTAATTTTACATATAATATAACATAAAAAGTATAAGTAATAAAAGATTTTACATCTTCAGTAAAATAGATGATTTGTTATCTTCCATGTATTTGCACTTTATCCGTATTCTCATCCCAAGTTACGAATGTCGACTACTACAAATTGTTGTTCAACAAAAAGAATAACACGTGAATTTACTGCCAAAATAAGCCCCACGCAGGGGCTCAATTATTAAAACCAGGTCTCAGATAAGCCGAGTTCTGTCTATGTAATCATCTATCTAGGGTTTGGATTACTCCAAATCTCAAGCGGTCTACCCGTAAGTATAGCCGAACAAGCCACTCACATACTTGACCTTGCTCCCAGTGAGGTTTACCCTGCCTTTCCTGTCACCAGGAAAGCGGTGGTCTCTTACACCACCCTTTCACCCTTACCTTGCGGCGGTCTGCTCTCTGTTGCACTATCTGTAGCATTACTGCTCCTGGCCGTTAGCCAGCACTGTGTTCTATGGAGCCCGGACTTTCCTCTATATTTCAAGCGATTACTTCTGCGGCCTGGAAAAAACCAGATTAGAAATCCATATCGGAGTCGTCGGCAACGAGGATATCGCTATCGTCGTCTCCACTCTCTTCAACAGTCTCACCACCCTTTGTGATATTCTTAATCATCTCGATATCATCAAAGATGTAGTTCTTCTCCTCTTCCGGCGGAAGATTGTCATCGAAGTAGATAAGCCTTGAGCAGTACGGACATGTCTCGACTTCATCCTTAAGCTGCTTGAGTCTGAGGTCGATGACGAACTGCATGGGAAGAACAGTGTTACAACCCATACATACCTGTCCCTTCACAGGAACAAGTCCTTCCCCGTCCTTCTTTCTGGCGATGTTGTAGAATCTGTTATAGAACTCCTCTGAAATGACATCTCCCTTTATCTCGTTACACTCATCATTGAGAGCATTAATCTTGCTGTCGATTTCTCCGAGCTCGGACTCAACGACAGTCTTTGCGTCATTGACCTTTGTATTCAAAGCCTCGACAACAGCACTCTGCTCCTCGATTTTCTTCTTAAGCTCTTTAATCTGCTCAATCTTGGCATTTCTGGCTGTAAGAAGAGTTTTTGCCCTTGCTTCAGCTTCGTTTATCTGCTTTGTCATAGCCTCGAGTTCGCGCATTGTAGAGAGTGTCTCGATGACCTTCTGGTACTCTATGGACTGATGGTCTGCATCAGAATATTGAATATCGAGGCTCTTCTCTTCGCTCTCGGCCTGTCTGAGGTCTTCCTCTAAAGAGGAAAGAATCGACGATGCCTTCTCGAGCTGTCTCTCATCTTCTCTGAGGGACTGGGGAATCAAATCTCTCTGATTCTCAAGACTCAACTTCTCTGTAATAACGCTCTGAAGTCTGATTAATGTTTCAAGCTTCTTGTTCTCTGCCATTTTTATCTACCTTCTCCAACGAAAAATTATCATATAAGATTTTCGGAATATGTTCTATACCTTCTTCAACTCCAGTCCTTCAATTGTCTGCTTCTCTTTGGGTGTCTGAGACGCCTGAGGGCCTTGGCTTCAATCTGTCTTATTCTCTCTCTTGTAACATCGAAGTAAAGGCCGACTTCCTCAAGGGTAAGAGCATAGCCGTCGTCGAGACCGAAACGCATCCTCAAAACTTCCTGCTCTCTCTCGGGTAGTGTTGATAAGAGTTCCCTTATCTTATCCTGGAGGAGCTTATATGCAGTCTGGTTAGCTGGGTTCTCCGCATCCTTGTCTTCGATGAAGTCACTCAGAACACTGTCCTCCTCTTCACCAACCGGTGTCTCGAGGCTGATAGGCTCACGTGCAACACTCTTAACTGTCTTGACCTTGCTCTCCGGCCAGTCGAGTGCATCGGCTATCTCCCTGTCGGTCGGCTCGCGACCTAAGGTCTGCATAAGCTGACGGCTTATACGTACAACTTTGTTAATCTGCTCAATCATATGAACAGGTACCCTGATTGTTCTTGCCTGATCTGAAATACTACGCGTAATTGCCTGCCTTATCCACCAAGTTGCATAGGTACTGAACTTGAAGCCCTTTGCATACTCGAACTTTTCTACGGCCTTAATCAGCCCGATATTCCCTTCCTGCACCAAATCAAAGAACTGAAGTCCTCTGTTTGTGTACTTCTTTGCTATCGACACAACAAGACGGAGGTTGGCCTTTATAAGCCTGTCTTTCGCCTGCTTTAAAATCACCTGGCCGTACTGGATGTTCTTGACGCACTCGATGACCTTATCTGTCGAACACTCGAAGTCGTTCTCGATATTCCTCAATTCTTTCTCAGTCAGCTGCAGTTCCTTGATTAAATCCTTGATTTCATCTGCCGAGAGCCCCAGGGATTCCTCGATTGTCTGAGCCTTGTTCCTTGTTGCAAGATCACGCCCGAGCTGCCTGAGTTCACGAGATGATGATATTCTCAGCTTTTCCTCGATTCTATGCTTCTTCTCGGTGCATTCGATTATCGTATCTTTTGCAGATATAAACATATCTGTAAGTGCATCGACTTCCTCGCTCTGGAGTTCAATCGAACCGACCCAGTCAGTGACGGGAATATATTTATTGCTTTCAAGTACCTCTATTTCCTTCTCGGCGTCCTTGAACTTCTTCGCCAGTGCCTGTGATATCCCGGCATTCTCCTTCTTTATCTCGTTATGAATCTTCTGGATGGCGTTCTCGAGCTCCTGGCTCTTCATGTCCTGATGCTCTTGCCTGAACTGGGCATCCCTCTCCTTCAAGAGTTTTACGATCTGCTCGTTTCTCTCCTCTTCTTCCTTCTTTGTCTCGGCCTGAATCTGGCGATTCATCTTGATTGCATAACGGCGTGATGCTTCACGACAGAATTCAATCCATTCTTCCCTCGTTGCAAAATCGGAGCGCTTCTTACCTTCGTAGATTGGAGACTTCTCATTAGGGTGGCCTCCAAGTCTATCCAGGAGCTCCTCCTGCTTTTTTCTCAATTCCTTATCCTTCTCACCTTCGTCACCGCTGAGAAGAATTCTGCTCTTTGCTTCATTATAATCGTTGATCTGCCTGGCAAAGTCCTTCCCGAGCGCATCCTTGTAGTTGAGGTTGTATCTCTTCTGTACAGATAAGAATTCCTTTATATCTTCAGGAGAAAGAGAGTCTTCGCTTTCTTCATCAATCTTTGTGTTAATCTGCTTGATGACATTCGAGAAGAAGGAAATGAGAATACCGCTTTCCCTGATGACGGAATTTACAATCATTGCGCCCTTTTCCATCTGCTTAGCCAGTTCCACTTCCTGCTCGCCTGTAAGAAGCTTCTCGTTTCCGATTTCCTTGAGATAGAGTCTTATCGGGTCATCCTGACTTGTGTCGTATTTCGCCGTTGCAGTATGTCCCTGACGGTGTTCAGACGTCGAGTCGCTGAAGGATGAGATGTCGATGAAGCGCTCGCTTGACTCTGCTTCCTCGTCGGTATCTTTCCACTCGTTTATACCGTCTTCGGGGAACTCCTCTTCGCTTTCTTCCTCTTCTTCCTCTTCTTCCTCGTCCTCGTCTTCTTCCTCGTCGTCCTTTTCCTTATTTTCCTCGGGTTTTCCGTTTTCTTCTTCCTGGACTTCCTTTTCTATCTGTGTCAGTTCATCGACTGTCGGGTCGACATCATCAAATTCATCGTAGTCATCTGTGAGCGGAATTTCATCCTCGCTGTCCTTTTCCTCCAGGTCGGCCTCTGTCGGTTCCCCGTTGAAATCTTCCTCTTCATCCTCCGACTCAACGTATTTGATATCTTTAACCTTGAGAGCTTCTATAATGTCCTCATTACTGAATGACTTCCCGTAGTTTTTCCTGGCCGTTATGATGTCCAGAAGAGATACAACGCCCTTCTCCTTCTCAAGTTTCTCCAGGCTTAGAAATAATTCACTTACAAGAATTTCTTCTGACATTTATATCCTTCTCCTAAATCAGAGCTTATTGACGCTTTTCTTAAGCTCCGCTATCTTGTTGTCCAATTCAATTTTCTTTTCCAAAAGTTCATCCAGCGATGAGCTTTTGTCCGAAGCAACCATCTTAATCTGCTTCATGAGTGTATCTCTTTTCCTTTCCAATGATCGTATCGATATTCTATCTATTACTTCACTGACAGCCAGACTTCTATCCTCCGTGTATTCCTTAAGTGCATAAGAGGAGCTGACATAATTTCTCAAATCTTCATCGTCGATGTAGGTCAGGAATAAAGAATCATTCTGGCAGTCGTCCCTCATGGCATTCTCCAGTGCCATATATAACTTCTGGGCATCGGGGTCTGCCAGGTCCCCGAAATTAATCTTGTTACGGTAAGTGCTGAATAGAGATCTGTGATTACATAGATAAAGCATAAGGAATAAATCATGCGGGATATTAACCTTTATCTCCCTCTTCTTTTTTTCTTCCTCATCATCCTTATTTCTGCCGTCCATGTATTGTCCAGATACCGTTATTCTTTTCAAGTCCTCCTTAATCGCATCTTCGTCCAGTCCAAGTAAAGTAGAGAGCGAGAGTATGTAACTATCACGCTCAACTTCACTCTGGCATGAGTTAAGATATTCACCGAGCCACTTCACAAGGGCTGACTTCCCTCGGGCATTCGTTATATCATAACGAGTTAAGCCGGTTTGCACAAGGTAGTCAAAACCGGTTAAATAACTTTCAAACTCCTCCTTCACGCCGTCAACCCCCTTCTTCTCGAGGAGTTCCGAGGCATCCTTGACTGTAGCAAGTTTATGTACCTTCTGTCCCAGTCCGTTCTGGTTGAGGATATATATTGCCCTGATAGTCGAATTCTGTCCGGCAGCGTCGGAGTCGAAGAGCATATTAAATGACTCGACAGAGGGAAACCACCTTTTCATATTCCTGCACTGCTCGAAGGTGAACGATGTTCCGAGAGATGCCACAGCCGAAGTATATCCCGCCTGATGCATTGCCATGACATCGAAATTACCTTCGCAGAGGATGGGGTCATACTTCTTATCGGAAATGGTTTTCTTCGCTTCAAAGAGCCCGAAGAAATTCTCCTTCTTCTGGTAAATTATCGTCTCCGGAGAGTTTATATATTTCGGAGCCTTATCAGAGAAGGAAAGGTCTCGCCCACTGAATGCAATTGTGCGCCCCTGCCTGTCACGGATAGGAAACATGAGCCTGTTACTGAATAACGGCCAGCGTGAATTCTTCTGCGAGAAAAACCCCGAGCGCGCTAAAAACTCATCGGAAAAACCCTTTGAGTGTAGAAAGCTATAGAGCCAGGAAGGATCTTTTGGGGCAAAGCCGAGGGAGAAAGTCTCAATCATTTCCGCGCTGACATTACGCTTCCCGAGGTATTCCCTGGCCTCTTTTGCATTATCCTTATTCATTAAGATATAATGAAATGACTTATTGACCCTTTCATAGAGGTCATACATCATCTCCTTCTCGTCACGCCTTTTCTTCGCTTCCCCCGACGAATAGCTCCCCTCCTCGAGTTCGACGCCAGCCTTTTTGGCAAGCATCTCGAGAGCCGAAGTAAAATCCAGTCCTTCCTTCTTCATTACAAGAGAAAATATGTCACCAGACTCATGGCACCCGAAGCAGTAGAATGTACCCCTGTCATCATCAAGTTTGCATGATGCCGTCTTTTCATTTCCGCCGCCGTGAAACGGACACTTCACCCACTTGGAACCACCTTTGGTTTCGATATGGGCATAGTTCTCCATAACATCAGATATTCGTATCTTGTTTTTTATACTCTCAACAGTTCTATCACTAAATCTCGGCAAAGAGGCACTCCAGAAATAAATATAAGCAAAAAAATATAAAAGTTAAAGAAATATTATATTTTTTTCTTTTCCTGCCCCTTCATTATGATATACGGGGGATTATCGAGATTCCTTTTGAGGCATTCGTCTATCTCTTCTTTACTTATCTTTCTGCCTTTGTTGATTCCCGGGCAGAATGAGCTCTCCATATCCCATGTCTTTCTATTTTCCATCACGCTCTTCCAGAATGGATAAGTCCTGCATTGCCCGGGGCGTGCCCAATAGACAGTGCAACCGGAAGACGAGAGAAACTCGCAGTCGTAGTTCTTTTTCTCAGTAAGAGAGACAAGGTAATGTGTGCCGTAGTCCACAAGACGGCAATATATATCTATGAATGAATCGATGTCTAAGGCAAGGTATGACGAGAGTCTTTCGAGGTCGTGTTTTGAAAGAAAAACATACCCCGGTTCGGAAGAGCAACAGTACATGCATCTCTGACACTCAAAGTTCAATCCATCCCTGTAGAACATATAACCTCACAAAAAAAACCCCCACTCAGGAGGGTTCAATGGAGAGAGAAGGATTCGGACCTTCGAAGGCTTAGCCAACAGATTTACAGTCTGCCCCCTTTGACCGCTCGGGAACCTCTCCAAACAACATTAGTATTAAAAAGTAATTGGCTCTTTTAGTCAATACCATTTTCAAAAATAAAAGAAATAATTAATACGGAGCGAATAATTATTTATGTTAAAAATAATTACCCTTTTTCAAATTTAGCCTTGAGCATCTTGAGTACTGGAGGAGGAACAAGAGCCGAGCAGTCGACGCCGTATGACATATACTCCCTCACAGCAGATGATGAGAGGAAGATATTTTCACGCCTGCTTGTAAGATAAACTGTCTCAATTGCGCTGTCGAGAAAGAGATTATTGTTCTCGAGAGTATACTCATATTCAAAGTCTATACTGTTTCTGAGTCCTCTTATAATAAATGTTGAATCGTGAGATGAGAGGTAATCAACAATTAACGCACTCGTGAGGTCTACCGTAACGTTCGGGATATCAGAAAGAGACTCTTTTATCATGCTGACTCTTTCTTCGACTGAAAAAAGATGGGACTTATTATTATTCGATGCAACAAGGACAGTGACGGAATCAAAAATATTCGACGCCCTTTTCACAATATCAAGGTGTCCGTTTGTGAATGGGTCGAAGGACCCGGGGTAAACAGCTTTCCTCACTCCTTCAAGCTCTCCACATAATTCTTGAATGTCTGATATTTCTCCTTGCTCTCGAGTTCGATTCTCTTCTCGATTGTATAGGAGCCGACCTCATTTTTTCTGCATACCCCGAAAGTCCCGCTGCCAAGATATGAAATTGTCTCCCCATCCTTAAGCGGTTCCTGTTCTTTTAGTTTATCAAGTACGCAGTCAAAATGAGCTACACCGTCACCGTATGAAAACGAGGATGCGATACTGTCGATTTTTTCGCCGCATATCGTGCACCTCTGGTCAGGCTCGACAAGAACTTTGGGCATCACAACAGGAATGGAGGAATGAAAACTTTTTTTCAATGGAGCACCGGAAACCTGGCTGAGAGTCGAGAAGCCGCTGATTGGAGCCTTCTGCGCCCTCCCCTTCTTTTTGTTCCTAGCCTTCTCGTGAGAATAGCTACTCCTGGCGTTTTTCCCCTTTGTGCTGTTGTTTCTTTTATTTCTATATGACTTTTCCATTTATTCACTAACCTTAAAACGAGAACTTATAGTTGAAGCCGAGAGAAAGTGACGGTGTAATTTTACTGTAGCTCTGAGGAGCATACTTCACGCCGACTTCGCCGAATACGTAGAAAGAAGATGCTATGTTATGCTCGAAACCGACACCTGCCTCAAGAATAAATGATGAATAATCCGTATCGCTGTCCAAATCAAACCTGTAACCGGCTCCAGCAAAGAGATAAATCTTCTTAGAGACGTTGTACTCCATATATCCCATAAGAGAAACATAGTTACCCCAGTCATATCCACCCTTTACGCCGAGAGAGAACTTCTCTGTAATTTGATAACTGAATCTGCCCTCCAACGTCGTCCTCAATTGATTGTGCATGATGTCATAATAGACACTGCCGTTAAGACCGGCTTCAAAGCTCAAGACCTTACGTCCCTTTTCTGTGACGGGTGTTACAGTAGAAGATGCTGTGCTCTCCTCAACAACTTCAACCGCATCAACAGTGACAGCCTCATCAACAGTCTCTGTTGACAAAGAGGCCTTATTCATCTCGACAACGTTCGAGCAATAAGTATTAAGTAGTATAATTACTCTCGAGTACATATCGCTTAAGGATTCATCGTCTTTTCTATCGAACGTGAATGATATTCCCTTTTCGCTGAGCTCAAAGTCAAAAGTTCCAAGTTCAGGAATAACTGAAAGTGCAGCACTATATATTTCATTGAATTCTTCCGAAGTCAAAGCCCTGTTAGTCGTAACAACGAGAGATGCAGGCGTCAACCTGAGAATTGCATCAACATCACTGTAAACCGTAAACGATACTGAGTAGGAAACTTCCTCTTCATCACTTTCAACAACAGTAGGAATCAAGCTGTCTATATAGAGTTTTCCTTCTTCAAAGAGGACATCAAGAATAGAAGAGAGGTATTCCTTGTCACATCTCGGGTATATAAGAATGAGGCATCCTTCAACATTTTTATAGGTAACATAACTTGTCTCTTTCGGATAAGCCGAGCACAACAGAGAAGCACAAACCGCAATATCATCATCAGTCATACCCTCAGGGAGAATAATACGTGTAAATGTCGAGAAAACATAAAGCCTTGCTTCAATTCCCTTATAGGAGAAAACAGTGTCGATGAGAGGGACATCATCGCTCAGGAGTGCATTCTCGAATTCATCCTCGACAACATATAATTCCTGATTCTCCAAAACAACTGTAGGAACTCCAGGAACAACTACTGTTTCCACCTCTTCACTCTGTTGAGTGGATGTTTGAGGTTCAACAGTCTCGGAAACAGATTCTGATACTTCCACAGAAGGAACAGCACTCGACTGTGTAGATTGAACACTTTCAACTTCAGCAGATGTCGTCTCCTTTCCTTCATTAGGATCTGCAACAGTCACAAGCGGATCTACATCGGAATTTTCACCTGAAAGGAGGGATGAAACAAATGAATTACCCCCATTATTCTTTTTACAGCTCGAAAGCGATAAGACCAGACATACAAGAACAAAAACCAATATAAATCTAACTTTTTTATTATTCATAGAAATCCTCATCTCAAATAATAAGGGTTGTAGGGATTAATTACAATTATCAAGTGCGAAGATAGAAACAAATAGAACAAAATCCGACACTATTATTGTTTTCCACATAAACAATAATATCAAATCAAATTCAACAAAAAAGGGATATAAACAACAATAGGCTATGGTTTCCCATAGCCTATCTTCACCCATAAATGGATTAGAATGTGTACTTGACACCAACTGTTCCACCAAGGTCAAGCTTGATTGCATCATTGAATGCATATCTACCAGTAAATTCAGCAAATGCAGAGAAGTTCCCAGCAAATCTGTATTCAACTCCGGCACCAAAGTTGAGCGCGAAAGCGTTTGTTCCATAGAACTTGTCGATACCGAAGACTCCAGATACCCCGAAAAGCGCATAGATGTCAAGAGCATCCGTAAGAGAATAAGTACCACGTACATATGCGCCGAAGCCGAGAGTCTTTCTATACCTTGCAAAATCAGCATCGAACCTGACACCAGCAGAAACGTAGTCGTTGAATTTAGCCTCAAACCTAAGTCCAAGTCCGAAGACAAACTTTCCAGATTCGAGGTTCCCTTTAGGAGTGCCTGTCAAAGCAACACTGTACTCCTGGATGAACTTACCCTTTTCTTCGACTGCAACAGGAGCTGCGACAGGAGGCACAGGTGCAACCGGTTCAGCAACCGGAGTTACATCAACTGGAACTTCTTCAACTGGAGCTTCTTCAACTGGAGCAACCGTTTCAGCTTCAACCGGAGTTATCTTAGCAACCGCAGATTCCTCGTCAGCAACGGTCATGCTGTCTATCACATACTTAGCATCACTCTCGAGCTGAACAACTGCTGCAAGCACGAATTCATCGGACTGCTCAGGATAGAAAAGATAGAGGCAGTCGTCACTAATCTCGTATGTAACAAGCTCAGCCTCCGGATAAGCCTCGACAAGAAGTGCAGCAAGAGTAGCAATATCATCCTCCGTTACACCCTCAGGAAGAGTAAGAACTGCATAGTCGTTGAAAGCAACAATATTAGATGTTACCCCACTGTAAGTAAAGATAGATGAGAACACAGGAACTTCTTCCTCTTCTTCAACAGGTTCGACAACTTCTTCAGCAATCACCACTTCATCTTCACCAAGGAGCTCATCGATGCAGCTTGTTAAGTCAACATCACAGGAGGCAAGAAGTGAAAGCCTATCATAAGTTGTATCTCCAACATAATTCTCGGCATAATAGAGAACAAGAGTTCCGTCCTCAGGAATCTCATACGATACATGTTCAGCGAGTGAAGGATACTCTTCTACAAGCCCAGCGATGAAAGCTTCAATATCGGACTTGTAGACGTATTCAGCCGGATACGTGATTGTCGTCTTTTCGTCCTCGACGACGACCTTAGCTGTTGCGAGGTCATGGTAGTTATATGTGCATATGATTGTACCGTTTTCAAGAATCTGGAGCTCTGTTGAATCAACAACTTCTTCGACAGCAGCAACTGTCTCCTCTGCTGCGCTTACAGCATCTGCAATAGCAGAAATATATTTAACAGCCTCGCCTGAGAGTGTCTCAACAGCTGCCTCTACTGTTGCCATAGCCTGTTCAGGATATGTCAGGTAAAGAGTGCCGTCCTTGACTTCATATGTGCATTCTGCAGCTTCCGGATAAGCAGAAAGGAGAAGAGATGCGATCTTATCGATATCTTCTTCAGTTACACCAGCAGGAACGCTGACTGTAGCATTATCTTTGTATGCATTAATTGCAGCTGTGATTCCGTTGTATGAGAAAACTGTGCTGTATTCAGGAACTTCTTCCTCAGCAACAACTGTTTCCTCAACAACAGGTGTTTCAACAACTGTTTCCTCAACAACAGGTGTTTCAACAACTGTTTCTTCAACAACAGGTGTTTCAACAACTGTCTCTTCAACAACAGGTGCTTCGACAACTGTTTCCTCTACGACAGGAGCCTTCTCCTCAACAACGGTAGCAGTTGTCGTTGTTGCAGCAGCAGGAGCTGGAGTAGTAGTTGTTGTTGTGGTTGTAGTTGTAGCAGTTGTGCTAGTTGTAGTTGTTGTGCTGGGTGCCTCAGCCTTCTTTGAACAAGAAGCGAAACCGAAAAACATCAAAACAGCAAGTAAAGATACAATTGCCAACTTTCCGAAACTCTTTCTTTTCATCATGTCGCCATCCTTATTTCCGATTTTTCGGAATAATTTACTCAAATAACCTGCATTATTAAACACAGGCAAGCTATATATCCATGGGGAAACCCCACCAAGCTTCTCAAAAAGTGCAATTTAAAAGCATTCAAAATAGAAAAACTCAAAAACCACCCTGTTGATAATTATTACACATAAAATAAGAATTATGAAAGCAAAAAAAAGAATTTACCTCTAATAATTTCAAGTATTTTATGTGAAGTCTGAATTAAAAACCTAAGAAGAAGAAATAAGGTTACATCAAAGGTTAAAAAATTCCCTCACAAAGAGGGAAATAAATCTGAAAAAATAAACAATGTTTACGCGTTCTTCTTGATAAGCTCGGGAACCTTTGCCGCCTTACCGACTCTATCTCTGAGATAATAAAGCTTAGCCCTTCTGACACGGCCTCTTCTGAGTACCTCAACCTTCTCGATTCTGGGTGAATGCATAGGGAAGATTCTCTCGACGCCTACGCCGTATGAAATCTTTCTGACTGTGAATGTCTTCCTGATTCCGCTGTTGTTCTTTGCGATAACGATTCCTTCGAAAGCCTGGACTCTTTCTGTTGTTCCTTCAACAATCTTGAAGTAAACCTTGACTGTGTCACCAACGTTGAAATTCTCAGCGTTTTCCTTGATCTGCTTAGCTTCTATAGCTCTGATGATATCCATATCATTCCTCTTCTTTATTATAAAGTTTTAATAAATCTTGTCGCTCTTTTATGCTGAGAGAGGCATGCGAGAGCAGATCCGGCCGGTTGAGCAGCGTTTTTTCCAGCCCCTTGAATCTACGCCATTCGGTAATATGGCTTTGATTACCGGACAATAGTACATCAGGAACCGATTTATTGCAATACACTCTAGGCCTAGTATATTGAGGATATTCCAATAAACCGTTCGAAAAAGATTCCTCGTCAAGGCTCACATCGGTTATGACACCGTCAATAAGCCTATAAAGCGAATCGATGATGACAACTGTTGCCGTTTCGCCGGATGAAAGTACATAGTCGCCGATTGAAATCTCATCCGTCACATACTCGTCGAGAACACGCTGATCGATTCCTTCATAGTGCCCGCATATGAACACGAGCTCTTCTTCCTTTGACAATTCCAAAGAATACTTTTGATTGAAAAGCTTACCTGAAGGAGTGGGGAAAACAATTCTTTTTCCCCCGAGTGAGAGACTCTCGATGGCCTTATATAAAGGATCCGCCATCAACACCATACCCGCACCGCCGCCGAACGGCTCGTCATCTGCCTTTTTATGTATCCCTTCAGCCCACTCACGCCAATTGAGTATCCTGTACTCGATAATCCCCTTCTCCACGGCCCTCTTCATTATTGAAGATGTAAAAAAAGGCTCCACCATTTCAGGAAAGAGCGTGAGTATTGTGATTTTCATAGTTCGAGAAGACCCGGATAGATTAAGTCGAGCGTATTTTTCTCGATATCTACACTATTAACATATACAGGAAGATTAGGCACAAGGTAGGTCTTATCGTTATCAATACGCCTTACACAAAGAAGCACAGCCTGCCCGCCGTCTAAAGTGCATTCCACCACCCCCACCTTTTTCGAGTCAACAAGTACATCCATGTTATAGAGGTCGGCAGTATAATATTCGCCTTTCTTCAACTTCGGTGCCTTGTCCCTCTCGATGAGCATAGCCGCCTTTGAAAGAACTCTTGCCTTTTCCGGTGTTTCATAACCGGAAAACCTCATCAAGAAAAGTTCTCCCTTACTTTGAACAGAGTCGATATCCAAAGTAAGCTCTTCTCCACTCGAAAGACGAACGACACATCTCTTGAGTTTCCTCAAGTGCGAATATTCACCCGAAAGTGAATAGACACGGAGATACCCATCGGTTCCGTGGGTCTTACCTATCGTTGCCGTTTCAAGGAGAAGAGCCAACATCAGTCAAGAATCTCCAGTGTAGCGCGCTTGCCGTCACGAGTTGCACTAGCCGAAAGGATTGTCCTTATGGCTTTTGCAATACGACCCTGCTTACCGATTACCTTACCGACATCAGAGGGAGAAACGCGGAGTTCAAGGATAGTAGACTTACTGCCTTCAACTACGTTAACGCTTACTTCCTCAGGAACATCAACAAGGCTCTTGACCATGAATTCAACCAGTTCCTTTTCCATCTCGACACCTCCGCTTACGAAAGCTTTCTGTCGAGTGTAATTCCCTTTGAGTTGAGAAGAGTTTTGACCGTCGGTGATACTAATACACCCTTACCAATCCAAGCCTTTGCCTTATCTTCATTAAGGGTAAGCTGGTCGTTAGCTTCTACAGGTCTGTAAGTTCCAACCTCATCGATTGTCTTTGAGGAAGTAGCAATTCTGCTGTCCTGAACTACGATTCTGTAGTATGGTCTCTTCTTTGTTCCCATTCTCTTGAGTCTCATTGTTGTGCTCATTGGTTTTCTCCTTATACTACTTGAAGACTCAGACTCCGAGCTGATTCATCATCTGAGCCTGTAATTTCTTATTTGATGCAAGCTTTTTCATCAGAAGCTTACTCTTTTCAAATTTCTTAAGTAACCTGTTTACGTCCCCTACACTCGTTCCCGAGCCCTTGGCAATACGCTTGCGCCTCGAAGGCCCAATTAAACGGTAGTTACTTCTCTCGAAAGGAGTCATGCTTCTAATAATAGCCTTCTCCATTTCAATTTCCTTGAGGTTTATATCATCCTCGCTTATCTGGCCTTTGGCACCGGGAATCATCTCGATAAGCTTATCAATAGAGCCCATCTTCTTCATGCTCTCGAGCTGCGTCAGATAGTCCTCGAGGTCGAAGGTGTTCTTGGCCATCTTGCGGCTCAGGCGTTCAGCTTCCTTCTCGTCGAAAGCCTCCTGAGCCTTCTCGACAAGTGATACGATATCGCCCATGCCGAGTATACGCGATGCTATGCGCTCAGGTCTGAACGGCTCGATATCCTCCATCTTTTCACCAGTTCCGATGAACTTGATAGGCTTACCGACAACACTTCTCAAGGAGAGTGCAGCACCACCGCGGGTATCTGAATCGAACTTGGTGAGGATGACACCTGTAATACCAACCTTCTCTTCAAACTCCTTTGCAATATCGACGGCACTCTGACCTGTCATTGCGTCGGCAACAAAGAGTTTCTCGTCAGGTGAAGAGACCTTCGCAATGCGGGCTATCTCATCCATGAGCTCTTCGTCAAGGTGCATACGACCCGAGGTATCTATGATGATTGTGTCGAAGAGTTCCCTCTTCGCCTTATCGATGGCCTTTCTAACAACAACGGTCGGATCTTTCTCTCCGGGGACTGTAAATACCTCAACTCCGGCCTTCTCACCGAGTATACAGAGCTGTTCGATTGCAGCTGGACGCACAAGGTCTGCAGCAACGAGCATGACCTTTCTGCCGTCTTTCTTCAAAAGATATGCCAGCTTATGGCTCGCTGTCGTCTTACCCGAGCCCTGGAGACCCATCATGAGGATAATAGAAAGGGCATCCTTTCCCTTGAGCTTCAGTTTTGTCTCTTCTTCACTCGAGCCCAGGAGTTCGACCATCTTGTCATAGACAATCTTTGTGAACTGTTGTCCGGGATCAACGGAATTGAGAACCTTCTCGCCGAGGGATTCCTCGATTGTCGAGTTGACGAAACGCCTTACAACACGCAGATTGACATCGGCGTCAAGAAGCGCTTCTTTTATCTCATCAACGGCATCACGTATATTCTTTTCGCTGATTTTACCCTTACCTGATAGGGTCTTCACAATAGATGTAAACTTACTGCTGATACTGTCAAACATAATTAATCCACACTTCTTCTTTCAACTGTCTTTTATACATTATTATTCTTCAATTGGTCAATTAAGAGCGCTTATTTCTTTCGCCCTTCCTCGTCGAACTCGACTTCGCTTCCCTCGTCATTGAGTATTCTCGGCTGTCCCTCGATTGATGCAATACGATAAGAAACAGCAGTACTGACTCCGGCCTCCATCTGTGAGACACCAAGCATTGCATTGCCCCCCGTAACGGTATGGGTGTTATGGGTTATGATGATAAACTGGCTGTCGCGTGCAAAATCCTGAAGAACATCGAGAAAGTACCCGATATTCCTATCGTCCAGCGCAGCATCTATCTCGTCGAGGATGCAGAACGGAGAGGGTTTAACCTGGTATGTTGCAAATAGAAGTGCAACGGCCGTCATACTTCTCTCCCCTCCGCTAAGAAGGGAAAGTGTCGACATGCTCTTTCCCGGCGGCTGTGCGAGAATTTCGATTCCGCTTGTAAGTACATCATCGGGCTCTGTCAGGCTCAGTTCTGCCCTTCCCCCTCCAAAGAGGCGCTTGAACATAGCCTGGAAGTTGTCGCTTATCTCCTTATAGGACTTGAGGAACATCTCTTTTGATTTATCGAGAATCTCACCGAGAACAGACTCCATATCTTCCTTGGCCTTGTTGTAGTCATCAAGCTGCTTTGAATAGAACTTATACTGGTCCTCCGCCTGATCAAACTCATCCTTTGCTGCATGGTTAATGTTACCAAGTAACCTTATTTCATTATTGATTGAGTCGAACTCACTTTTAAGCTCTGTCTCCTGAGGCATCTCTGGAAGAAGGCGAACCTTGAACTCATTGAGATTGCGGGCATAAGTTTCATAGAAGGAAGTAAAAATCGCCTCGATGTCACTCTGGCACTTCTCCTTATACATCTTTGCCTGCAGAGCATCGCTTTCAGCCTTGTTTATGCTTTCGATGAGTTTTTCCTTCTCCTCGCGCTTTAAGTTGAGGGACTGGAACTTTTCGCCGACAAGACTGTTTATGTCCCTCAGCTTTTCATTGAGAGAAGTAAGGTTTTTCCTGCTTTCCGCTATCTCTGCATTCTTTGCTTCAATCTTGTCTGCAACTTCATACAGCCTTTTATTTGCTATCTCGGCCCCGTCTCTCTCATCCTCGAGGTCGAGTTCTCGCTTGAGAATGCTTTCCGAGAGTCTCTTGATGTTATCCTTGGTGTTCTCGACTGCGGCTTTGAGTGATGCGCTAACTTCCCTGAGGGATATAATCGTCTCCTGTAGTGTCGTGCTGTCGTTTTCACGGCTCGCTATCTGGACTCTCGCGCCTTCTATCGTCTTACGGTTGTTGATGATGATATCTCTCGCGCTGTCCTCCCTCTCGACGATTCCCCTCTTACGGCTGACAAGTCCCTCGGGGGAAAGAATTGTATGTATGACGGGAGGAATGGAGAGCTTGAAGTCCTCGTAAAGGGACGAAAGGAGATTCATTGAAGACGTCAGTTTCGAATAGTCCTTAAGTGCAATTGACGAGGAGTAATCAACGCCATCGGGGAGTGACGAAAGGAAAGAAGATCTATCGGAAAGTAAAGAAAGTATATTCTCGAGTTCCTTCTTCACCTTATTGTCGCTCTCTTCATAACGACGTGCGGAGAATTCGGTTCCTGTGTTCTCATCAACTTCCTTGATTAATGATTCAATTACCGCCTTAAGCTCTTCACTGAGCGCCTTGAGTTCATCGTCGAGGTTCGACGAACTCTCTTCGGCTTTTCTTATCGTCTCGTTGAGAGAAGCTATTTCACGCCTTGTGTCGGCAAGGGTCTTTTCGGCATATTCAGTCTGGCTGTTCTTCTCATCAAGCCTCTCTTCAAGTGACTCAAGGGATTCGGAATAAGACTCCATCTCATCCTTTGTCCGCGCTATCTCATCCTCCATATCGGAGCATCTTTTCTTACTTGACTCGTATTTATCGAGGTATTCCTTGTAGTTTTCCCTCAATATTGAGACAGTCTCGCTTCCCGACGAGATTTTGGCCTCGCACTTTCCTATCTCAATCTCGAGGTTCTTCGATTTATCCTGGTACTCACTCAATTCATTTGAAGACGAAGAGATAAGAGTGTCATATTCCCCGAGGTTTTCCTTGTATTCAACAGCCTTTCTGTTGGACTCGACTTCGGTACTTTCCCACTTATCCTTGAGCTTGAGAAAGGTATCGACACGGATGAGTTTCATATCGACATCGAGGTAGAACGCCTTGTCCTTCAACTCCTGCCACTTCAGGGCCTTCTCAGCCTGACTCTTTGTTCTGTCGTAGGTGCGTTTGACTTCCCTGAGGACAGTATTTAGCTGATTAATATTCTCCTCGGCCCTGTCGATTCTGTTCTTTGCCTCATTGCACTTTACCTTGAATCGTGATATCCCGGCAGCCTCCTCGAAGATGTACCTCCTGTCCTCGGGCTTATTTGAAAGTATCTGGTCAATCTTACCCTGTTCAAGGATTGAGTAAGCACTTTTACCCACTCCTGTGTCCATGAAGAGTTCCTTGATATTCTTCAATAAACATCTCTGTCCGTTGAGGTAGTACTCCCCTTCCCCGTTACGGAATAAGCGGCGCTTGATTACTATTTCAGGAACATCGGTCTGGAGGCTTCTGTTTTCGTTGTCGATTGTGAGTGTGACTTCTGCCATCTGGCTTGGCTTACGGGTTTCAGTTCCCGAAAAGATTACATCGTCCATACGGGAAGCCCTGAGTGTCTTTGTCGACTGCTCGCCGAGAACCCACTTGATGGAGTCCACGATATTCGACTTACCGCAACCGTTCGGGCCGAGAAGCGATGTTATGCCGTCGGTGAAATCTATATGTGTCTTATCTGCAAAACTCTTGAAGCCGTTGAGTTCAAGGGACTTTAAAAACATCCTCTCTCCTTGAAAAATAATCGGTGTAAGTATATAAGAAAATGAGGCATTATGGAAGTTGAACTTTTCAAGTATGAGGAAAATGAAAATACAGTAATCTGTGGAACCGATGAGGCGGGACGGGGACCATTGGCAGGACCTGTAGTTGTTGCATCCCTCCTCCTTCCCTCCTCCTTCCCCTTTTCCCTTCTCAACGACTCGAAGAAGATGAGCGAGAAAGAGCGGGAGGAAGTTGAAGTCATTATCAAAGAAAAGGCAATCTGCTACTCAATCAAAAGAATCCCCCATACAGTTATTGATAAAATCAACATCCTCAACGCTTCACTCCTGGGAATGAAGCTCACATCTGAGGAAATATACTCCTCCCATCCATTCTCAATTCTCCTCTGCGACGGCAACAAAACTCCGGATGTTCAATTCCCTGTCGAAGCAGTCGTCAAAGGAGACAGCAAAATCCACGAAATCATGGCGGCAAGTATACTTGCTAAAACCGAAAGGGACAGGATTATGAAGCTTGCTTCCCTCAAGTGGCCCGAATACGGCTTTGAGCGTCATAAGGGCTATCCGACGGAAGAGCATTACGCGGCAATAGAAAAATACGGCCCCTGCCCCATACACCGTATCTCCTTCCGTCTCTACAAAGAAAAGAAGGAAAAAAACGAGCCGACTCTCTTTTGAGAAATTTGAAAATCCTAGTTGACTTTTATTTCCTCTTTTTCTAACATTCATTCTGTCATGCGACTGTGGTATAATGGCTATTACCTCAGCCTTCCAAGCTGAAGATGCGGGTTCGATTCTCGTCGGTCGCTTAGCTCCTTAAACGGAGCTTTTTTTATTGCCTTTTTTTGTCAAACAAAAAGGGAGGCAGAATCAACTGTCTCCCCGAGTGGAATTATATTCCCTTAATTATTTTGTGTGTTCAGCTTCAAACTTCTTCAAAAAGTCAACAAGAGCAACAACACCTTCCTTCGGCATTGCGTTGTAAATACTTGCCCTCAGGCCGCCGACAGACTTATGACCCTTGAGGTTATCGTATCCAGCTTTCTTTGTAGCAGCGACGACTTCAGCATCGAGCTCGGCAGACTCTGTGACGAACGGAACGTTCATGAGAGATCTGAACTCCTTCTCGACTGTTCCCTTGAACATCTTCGAGGAATCGAGGAAGTCATACATAACCTTTGCCTTGTCGATATTCATCTGGTTCATGACTTCCAATCCACCGAGGTCTCTGAGATACTTGAATACCTTACCGCAGCAATACATAGCCCAGCAGTTAGGTGTATTGTACATACTGTCGTTGTCAGCATGCGTCTTATACTGGAGATAAATCGGAAGGTCTGTGAGATCATCGCGGATTAAATCCTCTCTGATGATGACGACAACCATGCCGGCAGGACCGACGTTCTTCTGCACGCCTGCATAGATGAGACCGTAGTCGGAAACGTTGCACGGGCGGGAAAGGAACATCGATGACTGGTCAGACACCAATATATGTCCTTTTGTGTTCGGAAGCTTGTTCCATGTAACACCATGGATTGTCTCGTTCTCACAGATATATACATAGTCTGTATCTTCAGGGATGTCCAAATCCGAGCAGTCAGGAATGTATGTGTAGTTCTTGTCCTTGCTTGATGCTGCGACAATGACTTCTCCGCACTTCTTTGCTTCAGCGATTGCCTTCTTCGACCATGCACCTGTTTCGATGTAAACTGCCTTGCCGTTCTTCATGAGATTCATAGGAATCATTGAGAACTGGAGTGTTGCACCCCCCTGGATGAAGAGGACCTTGTAGTTTTCCGGAATGCCCATAAGCTCCCTGAGGTCTTTTTCTGCGTTGTCCAGTATTTCCTGGAAGACCTTCGAGCGATGGCTCATCTCCATAACACACATACCGCTTCCGCGGTAGTTCATCATCTCATCCCTTATTTCTTCCAATACCGGTTCCGGCATCATGGCAGGACCTGCCGAGAAATTGAATGTACGTCCGTATTTCATTTTTCTACCTCTTTGATAATTGATGTATTAATAATTTCTCACATGTTTGCTTACTATGCAACAATTCTTTTGAAAAACAAAGTAAAATTTATTAATTTTTATCGATACATTAAATATTATCGCTCAATTTTCTCATATGCTCATTATTTTTAAAGCCACTCTCAATTATTTCCATCTTGATGAGGATAAAGCTAAGTATTATTATCAAACCATCAAATTTTACGGAGGGCCCGAAGATGGGAGAGCGTGGAGAAGTCTTTTCAACTAAGCTTGTCAAAAACGACAGAACTTACTTTTTCAATGTAAAGGAAAATGTCTACGGAGATTTGTATCTCAATATAGTAGAGTCCAGACCTACAGATGTAGAGGGGAAGTTCCTCAGGCAGTCAGTTATTGTCTATCAGGAAGACCTTGGAGAATTTTTGAATGAATTCCAGAAGACACTCGACTACGTCAAGGTTCATGGAACAAAAAGAAACGAAAGGCTGAAAAAATAGTTATGGATAAAGCTTCCTTCTACTCACGTTATGCAGATGTAATCCTTCACTCAGCCCTCAAAATCAAAGAGGATGATGTTCTATCAATCAATACTGAAGAGGAAGACTATGCCTTTGCGCGTCTTATTGCAGAGAAGGCAAAGAAGATTACGGGTAACGGAAGCTACATACAGCTACTTAAGAACGGAAGAGTTGTTGACGAATTCGATATTCTCTCACCCTTCCCGCTTGAGAAAAAGCCGACTCTTTTTCTTCACCTTACATACTTCAATAGAAAGGATGATTTGAAGGAAAGAGCACTCTTTGAAGCAAGGGAATTACAGAACTATGGTCTTTTGAGCGACCCACTCGGTAATCCCGACCCGTCGCTGCCGTTCGTCACATCATACCTTCCCTCTCCGCTCTGGGATGAGAAGATGCTTTCTCTCGATGATGAGAAGGAGTCGAGGGCGCTGCTGGAGTCCATACTTTCCCTTGAAGAAGAAGACTATCTCGAAAGAAACGATGTCAGGCACGAGAATCTATTATATAAGACGAAAGTTTTGAATGAACTCGAAATAAAGGAATGTAGGATTACAGGAGACAACGGAACAGATATCACCTTCTCTTTTCTCCACGATTCAAAGTTCTACTCCTCCTATTCATCAACACTTACAAAGAGGTTCTTTTCCCCCTATATCTTCGCATCCGACATATTCCGTCTCATTGACCCGAAGAGTATATCGGGCTGGATAAATATCACCCGTCCCGTCGTACTCTGGGGGCGTGAAATTAGAAACCTCTCTCTTTATTACGAGGAAGGAATACTCAAGGATGTAAGGACTGATAAACTCACAAAAGAGCTCTTCGATTTATACCTTGAGCAGGATAGGAATGCCTCCCTTGTCAGTATGCTCACTCTCAGCGAAAATTCAACTCCGCTCTCTCAAGAGGAGCTGACATATATACCCGAGCTTGACAGGATGCGCACCGTTTCCCTCACACTCGGAGGTCCCAAGGGCGAAGCAGTGAAAGAGGAAAACGAGGAAAATACCGTCGACTCCATTGTCTCTCTCGCCCTCCCGGTTGGAGACGGGAGCACTATCATCATCGCCCTCACTGATGACGATGAAGAAATTGAAATATACTCCGACGGTTATATCAACCAAGAGTTTTAGTTCAGCGATGCTATGAGCCCCAGCCCCTTGAGGGTAATTAACGAATCGAGCTCGTTTATTCTTGGTATTATTTTAGATATCGTGGCACTGAGACCGCCGGTTGCCATGACATAGAGCTTCTCCCCTATCTCCTTCTCGGTTTTTTCAATCATCCTCTCGACGAGTCCCGCATACCCTTCCATAATTCCTGCCCTGATACTTGTCATACTATCGCGGCCGAGAACAGTATCTGGAAGCTTAAGTTCAACCTGTGGCAGCTGTGCCGTTGCCCCGAAGAGGGAGTTGACGGCGGTAACAAGGCCCGGTGCGATTGCGACGCCGAGGATTTCACCTCTGCTGTTGACTGTCGAAAAAGTAAGTGCAGTCCCGAAATCGACAACCATGACACTTTCATTCAATTTATGGGAATGTGCATAGGCGAGGTTACAAAGAAGGTCTGCCCCGAGTTCCAAAGGAATCGACTCTTTAATGAGGCCTGTTGCAACATCGTGGTTCACCATTATCGGATTTATGCCGAAAAGGCGGTGCATTATCTTTTCAATACTGCGTGTAAGGAAAGGAACGACGGAACTGATGATGATTTTATCAACATCCTTCTTTTCGATTCCCGCCTCATGGAAGAGGGAGAGGAATATTACATAATATTCATCGCCCGTCTTCTTTGTATCTGTAAAGATTCTGAATGGCTTGGTGAATACACCATCCTTCTCAGCAGCAACTACGATATTTGTGTTTCCTATATCTACAGCAACAACCATTAGATTACAACCACCTCTTTTCTTCCCTCGTAAGCTTTTTCACGCTTAGCCTTGACGTCTTCGTCAACAAGATAATCATCAAAGTTTTCAATCTTGTCGATGATTCCTTTGGGAGTGAACTCGATTATACGATTAGCGAGGCTCGAAACAAACTGATGGTCGTGAGAATTAAAAAGGAGGACGCCTTTGAAATCTATAAGGCCGTTATTCAGTGCCTGAATGGACTCAAGGTCGAGGTGAGATGTGGGCTCGTCGAAAATCATGCAATTAGCGCCTTCGAGCATCATCTTTGCCAGTACTACCCTGACTCTCTCTCCTCCCGATAATACTCCACAGTCCTTCAAAGCCTCGTCTCCCGTAAAGAGCATGCGGCCTAAGAATGACCTGACGTAGTTGTCGTCGTCTTCCTTACTGTACTGCTGGAGGTACTCCGTCATCGTAATGCCCTCCCCGAACATACGGGAATTATCCTTAGGGAAATATGACAGCGATGTCGTTACACCCCATGTGTAGCTCCCCTCGTCAGGCTCCATCTCCCCGCTGATAATCTGGAACAGTACCGTCTTTGCATAGTGGTTGGGACCGACGAATGCAACCTTCTCTCCGGGATTGATGATAAGCGAAAGATTATCGAGAACCTTCTCACCGTCAATCGTCTTCGAGATATTCTTTATTTCAAGCACATTCTTTCCGATTTCCCTGTTGGGTTTGAATGCGACATACGGGAACCTTCTTGAGGACGGTTTGATATCATCAATGGTGAGTTTGTCGATAAGCTTCTTGCGGCTTGTTGCCTGCTTTGCCTTTGCAACGTTTGATGAGAAGCGCTGGATGAATTCCTTGAGCTCGGCAATCTTCTCCTCCCTTCTCTTCTTCTCGTCCTTCATCTGCTTTGCAGCAAGCTGTGATGACATATACCAGAAGTCGTAGTTACCGACATAGAGCTGGATGCGGCCGAAGTCAATATCACAGATGTGGGTACATACGGTGTTTAAAAAGTGTCTGTCGTGAGAAACGACGATGACTGTGTTGTTGAAATTCTCGAGATAATCTTCAAGCCAGTGGATTGACTCAAGGTCAAGGTGGTTTGTAGGCTCGTCGAGAAGAAGGATATCGGGATTGCCGAAAAGCGACTGTGCAAGAAGTACCCTTACCTTGAGGTTATCTTCAATTTCGCTCATCTTCTTCTCATGAAGTGGAACAGGTATTCCAAGGCCGTCGAGCATCTGGGACGCCGTTGCTTCAGCCTCCCAGCCCCCGAGTTCGCTGAACTCACCCTCGAGCTCTGCAGCCCTCAAACCATCCTCCTCGGAGAAATCCTCCTTGGCGTAGATTGCGTCCCTCTCCTGCATGACATCATACAGGTGCTTATAGCCCATGATGACGGTGTCGATTACCCTGTAATCATTATACTGGAAGTGATCCTGCTTTAAGGTTGCAAGTCTCTCTCCCGGAGTTATGATAATTTCACCTGTATCAGGTTCGATTTCACCACTTAATATCTTCAAAAATGTAGATTTACCGGCGCCGTTCGCCCCGATAATCCCGTAGCAGTTTCCAGGTGTGAACTTCAGATTGACTTCTTTGAATAAAACCTGTGTTCCGTAAGAAAGAGAAACATTGGAAGCTGTAATCATTATCTATTTTCCTCCGACAAAAAAAGGCAACGTAAACGTTGCCCAAATTTAGTCCCTAGCAGAATCGAACTGCTATTTAGAGACTGAGAATCTCCCGTCCTAACCGTTAGACGAAGGGACCAATTCCACTGGGATGAAGGGATTCGAACCCCTAAAGGCAGAACCAGAATCTGCAGTGTTACCATTACACCACATCCCAATAAACGACAAGAAAGACAATAAAGAAAATCAGATAAAGTTGCAATACCTTTTATGAAATTTCTCTAATTTTTGAACGCCTTAACACGTGCCGATGCACTGAGAGTATCTGTGTCTCTATAGCCGTCGGAAAGGTATCTGTAGCCCAGTCCCGCAATCATCGCGCCGTTGTCTGTGCAGAGCTTGAGGGAAGGAAATGTTACTGTATAGCCACCCTTCTCCAGTTCCTTGAGCTCCTTTCTCAAAAGTGAGTTTGCAGCAACACCGCCACCTGCACTTACTCTCTTAAGTCCTGTATCCTTGAGTGCAAGCTTCACCCTCTTCATCAGTATTCCGACAGCCTGACGCTGGAAGGATGCGGCAATGTTCTCGATAGTGTCCTCGGCTCCCTCTGCCTTGAACTGGTCCTTCTGATTGATGACTGCAGTCTTGAGTCCCGAGTATGACATATCGTAGGGATGTTTATCCCTGTCGAGTGTCGGCCCGGGGAAGAGAAAGGCATTGCTGTCGCCGCATTTACTGAGCCTGTCGATGACAACTCCTCCGGGATATCCCATCTCATAGAACTTGGCAACCTTATCGAAAGCCTCGCCTATTGCGTCGTCAATCGTTGTCCCGAGTACATCGACATCCTTATATGAGTCGACACGGCATATTACGGTGTGTCCACCAGATACAAGAACACCCAGATACGGGTATTTAAGAGGATTCTCAATCTGGGAAGCGTATAAGTGCGCCCTTATGTGGTCTATTCCTATATACGGCACACCGAGCGCTTCGGCAAATCCTTTGGCAAAGTTGACACCGACAAGAAGAGACCCCAGGAGCCCAGGACGTGATGTTACGGCAACTGCGTCGATATCCTCGTTTTTCAGTCCCGCCTGCATTATCGCAGCCCTGACGACCTGTGCAATCCATTCTGTGTGGAGGCGTGATGCCAGCTCAGGAACAACACCCTGATAGGGTTTATGGAGCTCAATCTGCGTTGCAATTACATTACTCAATATCTCCCTGCCGTCTTTGACAACAGCAGCGGAACATTCGTCACAGCTTGTTTCAATACCCAGTACAATCATATTTCGTCCCCATCTGTTGCATCAACAACATAAAAACCGGAGACGTTCATTATGAGATTTATCTCCGCGCTCGTTAGTCCACTCTCGAAGAGGTAGTTATATACCTTCACATTCCACGGCATACCAACGAGGGCCCCATCCTTCGAACGTTTTACAAGATCAGAGTAATAAGAATTATTTAAATTGAGCGCATTCAGCTCAAGGTTGTCTATTTTAATCTCTTCCATGAATAATACCTCCAGAGTATATGAGAAGATAATAAAAGATTAATCCAAAATCAAAATATGTAAAAGAGCAAAAGGAATTTTCGCCTTCTGCTCTATTTAAAGAAAAATCTTCTCCATAGTGCTACCAATTATTTTCGTCTTGGGTTATATTCTCCTTAGCGCCAGAATAGCTCAGTTGGCAGAGCGACACCCTCGTAAAGTGTAGGTCATGGGTTCGACTCCCATTTCTGGCTCTTTTTTTTACGCCCTTATTCCTCCTTGCAGACAAAAAAGACAAGACAGAATCCAAGAATAAATGTAAGGATGGATAGAACAAGTCTCCAGCCTGACTCAAGCGGCGGAAACACCTCGGGAACCGATCCAATCATGAAGCCCAGGATTATCGGGAAGGTAACACTCGGAGCCTTCTCCATACTCTTCTTGAGTAGTCCTGTAAGTAAGAACACTCCGATTACAACACCGATTGCAAGTGGAATGAGAGGAAGAAATTTCAAAGTCGAGAGACAGTTGATTATGCCTTC
This sequence comes from Eggerthellaceae bacterium, assembly GCA_963646155.1. Classification (GTDB taxonomy): domain Bacteria; phylum Spirochaetota; class Spirochaetia; order Sphaerochaetales; family Sphaerochaetaceae; genus Ornithospirochaeta. Next base: position 36,896 of record CAVIUT010000009.1, read on the forward strand.
ATACAGCCCAAGCACAACTAATAGATATGTTGTCGAAATACCGGGAAGGACGAAGCCGATGGAAACAAGGATGCCACAGAGTATTTGATAGAAGAAATTACTCTCCCCTATTGCTATCATATCTTTCGGAATATAGCCGATAAGAAGAACACATACTATTCCGATGGCAGCAAAGAAAAGGCATGGCCAGTTCTTCTTGTTTATCTCACTTTTCCTGACAATGAGAGGAATCGAGCCGACAACAGCGCCGATGAAGAAGAACATGACGATGGAATAAAAATGCTCAAGTAGATATGAAAGAAGAGGAGAGGCAGATACAGCACCCAATAATCCGCATGAGCCACAGATAAGAAGGTAGATGAATGCTTTCTTGAAGTTCTTAGTCAAAAGTTCAGGTACTGCAGATATCAAACGGTCGTAGAAACCGAGTATCATCGCCATCGAGCCGCCGGAGACTCCCGGGACTGTCATAGTCGCACCCACGACATAGGACTTGAGAGCATCAGGAAGTAAAATCTTCTTATTATTTTCCATATAAAACTCCAGATAAAATAAATAAACCGCATGAGCGGAGGGATGAAAACATCCCCGGATTGAGAGTATATTATAGAAAATGAAATTCAATTAATAGATAACGCAGGTTGAAAGACGAAAAAAATACGGCGAAGATAAAAATCCTCACCGCATTTCTAACGAGTAAGTCTTTTATTTATTGACTTTTATTGCAGCCTGTGCAGCAGCAAGGCGTGCGACCGGCACACGGAACGGAGAACAGGATACGTAATCAAGTCCTGCGCCCTGGCAGAATTCGATGGTCTTCGGGTCTCCTCCATGCTCACCGCAGATACCCATCTTCATGTCGGGTCTTACACTGCGTCCGAGTCCCACAGCCATCTTCAAGAGCTTTCCTACTCCACCCGCATCAATTGTTGCAAACGGATCGTAATCATAGAACTGCTTATCGGGGTCGTTGACATAGTGAGTCAGGAAGGAAGCCGAGTCATCACGCGAGAAACCGCATGTCATCTGTGTCAGGTCGTTTGTGCCGAATGAGAAGAACTCTGCGCTGCCTGCAATCTCATCAGCTGTGAGTGCTGCACGAGGAACCTCAATCATCGTTCCAATCTGATAAGGAATAACAAGGTTCTGCTCCTCGAATACCTTTTCAATTTCATCAACTGCATTCTTTCTGCAATAGTTGAATTCCTTCCAGATACCTACAAGAGGAATCATGATTTCAGGATGTACCTTGAAGCCCTTACGCTTCGTGTTGATTGCAGCTTCCATGATAGCCCTTACCTGCATTCTCAGAATTTCAGGATAAACAACTGCAAGTCTGCATCCTCTGAAGCCGAGCATCGGGTTGAATTCATGCAGTGCGTTGCACTTGCGGGCAATCTCCTCTGCGCTGATTCCCATCCTAAGTGCCATCTCGTGGCGTGATGTATGGTCATTGGGTAAGAATTCATGAAGCGGCGGGTCGAGAAGTCTTATTACAACCGGCAGTCCGTTCATTGCCTCGAAGATGCCCTCGAAGTCGCTTCTCTGCATCGGAAGTAATTCGTTGAGTGCACTCTCTCTTGCTCTTGTGTTATCTGCAAGAATCATCTTACGCATTGAGAAGATACGGTCGCCTCCGAAGAACATGTGCTCAGTTCTGCAGAGTCCAACACCCTCGGCGCCGAGAGCAATGGCCTGCCTGGCATCCTTCGGTGTGTCGGCATTGGTCCTGACGCTCATCGTCTTTATTTCATTGACGTACTCCATGAGCTTCTTGTAGTTCTGATAAAGAAGCGACTCGCTTTCATTCATACTTCCTTCAAGAACCTGCATGATTTCGCTTGGCTTGACGGCAATCTTCTGCGCATATACGTTACCCGTAAAGCCGTCGATAGCCATGTAATCGCCTTCCGTGAGAGTCTTGCCGTTGACCGTGAGGGTCTTCTTGGGCTCGTTGACTGTGATATCTGAACAGCCTGATACACACGGGCATCCCATACCTCTTGCAACAACTGCAGCGTGGCTTGTCATACCGCCACGGCATGTTACGATCCCCTTACTTACAGCCATTCCCCCGATATCTTCAGGACTTGTCTCGACTCTTACAAGTAGGACATCCTTACCCTCTTTAGCTGCACTCTCTGCATCCTTTGCATTGAAGTAAATCTGACCGCATGCTCCGCCGGGTGACGCATTGAGGCCCTTTGCGTCAGGAGTAATTCCCTGGTCTCTTATAACCTTGTTGTCGAGAATAGGAGCAAAGAGTTTGTTGAATTCACTGGCAGGAATTCTCTCGACAGCTGTTTTCTTGTCGATAAGTCCTGCTTCAACCATCTCAACCTGGCTCCTGATCCAGCTGAAGATACTTCTCTTGCCGTTACGGGTCTGAAGCATGTAGAGCTTACCTTCCTGGATTGTGAACTCCAGATCCTGCATATCGTGATAGTGCTTCTCGAGTGTGTCTCTAATATCACAAAGTTCCTTATAGGCATCGGGATTTACTTTCTCGAGTGTTGAAATCGGCTGTGGTGTTCTGATTCCGGCAACAACATCCTCGCCCTGCGCATTCATAAGATACTCTCCGAAGAATCTGTTCTCGCCTGTGGACGGGTCACGTGTGAATGCTACTCCCGTACCGCTTGTCTCACCCATGTTACCGAATACCATGGCCTGAACGTTGACAGCTGTTCCAAGCAGGCCGCGTATATCATTCATCATTCTGTACTTGATGGCTCTTTCGTTGTTCCAGCTCTTGAATACGGCATCGATTGCCTTGAAAAGCTGGTACTCGGGGTCTTCGGGGAACTCCTCTCCTGTATTCTTCTTGTAGATTATCTTATAACGCTTGATGACTTCCTTTAGATTTGCAACATCAAGCTCTGTGTCGAATGTCTTTCCGTTTTCGTCCTTTACAGACTGAAGTGCGTCCTCGAACTTTGCATGTGGAACACCCATTACGACGTCACCGAACATCTGGATGAAACGACGGTAGCTGTCCCATGCAAAACGCTCGTTTCCTGTCTTCTGGATAAGTGCTTCAAGAGAGTCGGGATTGAGTCCCAGATTGAGAACTGTGTCCATCATACCCGGCATTGACTGAGCAGCACCCGATCGTACAGATACCAACAGCGGATTCTTCTTGTCGCCGAGCTTTGCGCCCATCATCTCTTCGAGTCTCTTTAGATTATTAAGTACTTCATCCTTCATTCCGTTCGGATAAGAACCGTTGTGTTTATCGAAGAAGTCACAGGCTTCTGTAGTAATAGTAAATCCGGGAGGCACAGGTAGTCCGATTGATGTCATTTCGGCAAGGTTTGCGCCCTTTCCTCCCAGAAGATTTTTCATGTCACTCTTTCCTTCAGCTTTTCCTTCACCGAAGAAATACACGTACTTTTTTTCTTCCATAATTAATTTCCCTAATTCAATCGCTTTGATTTTTAAATGCCAGAATATGTTACAAGTAAAACATTCATCGGTCAATGTTAATTTTAATAAAGGCAGTTTAAATTTAATTGATACAAAGAAAAAGATATCGGAAAAATGTATTTTACCTAAATACCATAAACCCAATACATTTGAGATAAAACTCAAAAAAATTGAGGAGTGATTAATTTTACATTAAAACACTCCCCTATTATTTTCCATTTATGATTAAATTGCGTTGTAGTACTTGAGCCCCATATCTTCGCCCGACTTTCTCAATTTCTCGAGAGCATTACGCTCAATCTGTCTGATTCTCTCCTTGGTGAGGTTATATTCCTTTCCTATCTGACTCAGGCTCATCGGGTCCTGTGAGTTGAAGCCGAAACGCTTTTCGATGATATCTCTCTCCTTGTCACTGAGGACACTCAAAAGGCTTTCAACATCCTTACTCATCATATGGTTGATCATCATGCCTTCCGGGGTTTCGCCTTCGTCGGAGATGAAAAGCTCGAGGGACGAATCGTCGTCGCCGTTATCACTGCCCTTCAAAGGAGAGTCGAGGCTCACCATTTCCTTAGTAACGTCAAGAAGGTTCTTCACTGTATCGACGTCAATACCGCTTTTCTCAGCAATTTCCTCAACTCTCGGCTCAGCATTACCGGAAGCAATGAGTTCATTCTTTGCCTTCATGATTGTGATGAGTTCATTCGAACGGTTCAACGGAAGACGAACAGGCCTTGACTGCTCGGCAAGTGCCTTGAGAATTGACTGTCTAATCCACCATACAGCATAGCTGATGAAGTGATAACCCTTCTCGGGTTCATACTTATCAACTGCTGTCATGAGACCGATGTTACCCTCGTCAATCAAATCCTCGAGTGCGAGTCCCTGACCGCGGTATTTCTTCGCAACGCTGACAACAAAGCGGAGATTGCTCGATACGATTTTATCCCTTGCCTTCTTGTCTCCATTCTTTGCACGGACGGCAAGTTCATACTCTTCTTCATAGCTCAGAAGTGGAATTTTATCGATTGCCTCAAGATATGAGGAAAGGACCTCGTTATCTGATGTGTACATTGAATTGGACTTTTTCATTGCTTTCTCCTTGCTGATTACAATAATGCAAGGACTGTGCCAGATTTATACAATTCATTATATTTAAAAGATTTGATTATAAATCAACATTATAAAGAATTGATTTATTTTGTGTCTTTTTGATACACCAACTCCAAAAGCCGGTCAATTAGTGTCATTTTGCTACACAGCACTTCTTTTCGCTTCTTTCTGTTTCATTTTGACACGGAAATACAATTTCAACAGATTCCAGGATGTTGATTCTTCCATCCTGTGATATAGGGATTTCTGAGTCTTCTATATCTTTCACAGTCTCATCGTAGACGCTCTCAATGAGGTCGGAGACCATATCGCCCTCGCCCAGCCCAAGTTGATAATTCCTTTTCTCAACAAGGTAAGTCGCCAGTTGATAGCGGTAGAAAGCAAGAAACTCCTTTGTCTTATGGCCGAGCGGAGTGAATATCGAGCAATAGAGTTCAAAAGCCTCCTTGAGCCTGTTTGCCTTTACTGCTTTCAGTGCACTTACATACACATCCTTTCTTCCGTTTTCCATAATTCCATTCACCTAATCTACACATTAAGATAACAACAACAAAGAAAACGACAAGGGGAAAATATCTTTTCTCTCATATTTTGTCATAAAAAAATGCAACCAAGAACCATATATCCTTGATTGCATGTTGTTTCTCATCTTCAACATCTATTTTTTTGTTAAATTAGTGAAATATAAATTAATCTCCATGTAATCCTTTAATTCTATTTTTGTGTTGGCTTATTACTCGTTTTGTTGACTTCGGCCATTTAGCACGCATAGGCACACT
>CAVIUT010000010.1:0-39867 GCA_963646155.1 Eggerthellaceae bacterium
GACTGTGAACACTGATATGAATGGTGCACGCTATCCATCCGCTGTAATCGATAACGGAAATACTTACTACACTCTGGAGGAAGCTGTGAATACCGCAGCAAGTAACCAGACAATCAAGTTGTTCAGAGATCTGAATTTGACAGAATATGACATGCTGTACGAAAGAGTGCCTGGGAAATACTTTGCCTTCAAAGAAAATGTTACATTTGATTTGAATGGTAAAAAAATTACATCTAATAACTTTGCAGTGGCTTACAGTGGAAAGAATTTGACTATAAAGAACGGCAGTTTTGAGGCTGCAAATAAAGGTTCCTATGCACTGACAATAGCTTGTCAATCTATTAATTGTAAGGTCGCGTCGAAAGGAACCACTAAGGATTCCAGAGACAATTGGTGGACTGTTACGCTTTCCGACATCATTTGTACTGGAGGCATCACCGCAGATGGCCATATTGTAAGTATTGAAGGTGAAAGTACTGAAGTTGAGGCAAGAAGTTATAATGCCATTTATCTGGAAACTGGCTATGTTGACATCAAAGCAGGCTCCTTTAAGAAATCTAATGGAGGTTCTTTGGCTATGGCTTCCGTGAGCGGTTTTGAAGGTGTGGCTGGTTATGAGCAGAAATTTACTATTACTGGTGGAACTTTCGATTTTAAACCAAATGAAACCTACATTGGAGAAGGGTATAAAGCGGAAAACGGCACATCCACAAACACTTGGAAAGTCGTAAGTAACAATTGATTTTCATTAACATCTACTTCTCCTCCAAAGGAGAGAGGTAGATGAATCTAAAGTGTTCTCTGCCTCCCCATAGGCAGTGCACATAGATTTTATTATTCCCAACGTACCCTTTGGCCTCCACGCCGGAGGGTGCTCTTTATTTCATTACGGTATGACCTACTCTTGTTCTCAACTCTTTAGGTGTAATTAACATTTAGATGGAAAATGTCAGGATTAAAAGAGAGGGGAGGGAGATGTACTTTGAGCAGCGCCGAACATATATCTCAAAGTCAGGCAAATTTAGCAATTGTTAATTATTTTTTACTTTTAATGTAAGGAAAGTTCAGTATTTTTGTATATTTCTGCTTTTCTTTTAAATTTATTGACACTAAACTACAAAAAGAGGTTTTTTAATGGAACAGCAGATTCAGGATTTAATTAATTCCATCAAAAAGGACGGCATCGATTGTGCCGAAGAGGAAAAGAAGAGAATAATCAGCCAGGCTGAGAAGGAAAGAGACAGAATTATTTCCGAGGCAAAGAAAGAGCGCGATAATATGCTCAAGAGTGCGATGAATGAAGTTGAAAAGGAAAAAGAAAGAAACAACGAAGCACTGCGCCTTGCTGCAAGAGATTTATCCCTCTCGTTTAAAAAGGAAGTTGAGAGAAAGCTTCAGGCTATCCTTGACGAAAAGATTGTGTCGGCTTTTGACGGCGACCTTTTGAAGGATACGTTGAAGACTGTTATCAACGCGGAGTTCACATCGGGGGCTGTTGTCACACTTTCCGAGGATGCCAAGGCAAAGCTCTCAACATCACTCCTGAAGGAATTGACTAAAGAGCTCGGGAACGGAATCGAGATTGTATACTCGAAAGATTTCGGCGGCGGCTTCAAAGTTATGGACAAGGACGGCAAGGCTTATATAGACCTTACAGACGAAGAGACTGTGAAGCTTCTCTATCCATATCTATCAAGTAAAATCAGAGAACTTATCTAAGGAGTCTGCGGTGGCTGAGTACATCTATTTTGTTGCCTCCCTGCCTTATGTATCTTTCGAGAAGGATTCTCCCATTACTTATTCCGAGTTTATGGAGAAAGCGAAAGAACAGCTCTCGCCTAAGGATTACCTTACTCTGAGTAAGGCAACCTTTACGCACGAGAGTGATAAGGAGAACAACCACATAATCAGGGACTGGGATAAGTTCAACTATACACTAAGTGAATATATTACCCAGGAGAGAGCGCATAAGCTGGGGCTTGACGAGAAGAAGTATCTTTCCCGTGCAGAGAAGGATGAGCGAATTGAGGCTGAGGCAAGAGATATCGTCGCACTCAATAATCCCTTAGACGCCGAGAATGCAATACTCTCCGAGTATTTTGCTTTCCTATCTAACCATCCTGTAGAATCGCAGTTCTCGCTGGATGCATTGATTATATACGGACTCCTTTTACAGATAAAGGAGAGGGCATCACGCTACAGCGCCGAGGACGGCAGAAAGGAGTTTGATAATCTCTATTCAAAAATAAGAAATGATATTTCCTTAAGGAGTAACCTATGAGTAATAAAACGGGCCGTGTTGCCGGAGTCAACGGCAACCTTGTCAAGGTCTTATTTGACGATACTGTCATAAAGAACGAAGTCGGTTATATTCGTGTCGGAGAGGAGAGCCTCAAGGGTGAGGTCATCCGTGTAGTCGACAAGACAGCCGATCTTCAGGTATATGAAGACACATCGGGGATTATGGTCGGCGATAAGGTCGATTTCACCGGTGAGCTGCTCTCCGTCGAGCTCGGACCGGGGCTTTTGACTCAGGTTTATGACGGCTTACAGAACCCATTACCGGAACTCGCCGAGAAGTGCGGCTTCTTTTTGGAGAGGGGAGTATATCTATCTCCTATTCCAGATAAGGAATGGGACTTTACACCGACAAAGAAGGTCGGCGACACTGTCTGTGGCGGTGACTCATTCGGTACTGTTCAGGAACTGTTATTCACACACCGTATCATGGTGCCGTTTACACTTCTGGGGGACTGGAAGATAACAAGTCTTGTTTCTGAGGGTAAATACAGAGCGAAAGAGACAATCTGTACAATCGAGAACACAAGAGGCGAGAAGAAAGAGTTAAGCATGGTAATCACGCAGCCCGTGAAGGTTCCTATCAAGGGCTACAGCGAAAGAGTGAGACCTGATGAGCCGATGGTGACGAAGATAAGGCTTATAGATACATTCCTTCCAGTTGCTAAGGGCGGTACATACTGTATTCCGGGACCTTTCGGTGCAGGTAAGACAGTATTGCAGCACCTCACAAGTAAGAACGCCGATGTAGATATCGTAATCATCGCAGCATGCGGAGAGCGTGCGGGTGAAGTTGTAGAAACACTCAAGGAATTCCCGGAACTCATTGACCCGAGAACCGGGCGCTCCCTTATGGAAAGAACAATAATTGTATGTAACACATCAAGTATGCCTGTTGCAGCAAGAGAAGCCAGTGTATACACAGCTGTGACCATGGCCGAGTATTACAGAAATATGGGACTTGATGTTCTTCTTCTTGCCGACAGTACATCACGCTGGGCACAGGCAATGAGAGAGATGAGCGGAAGACTCGAGGAAATTCCGGGTGACGAAGCATTCCCGGCTTATCTTGAAAGCAGAATCGCAGAGTTCTATGAAAGGGCCGGAAAGGTCAGACTCAAGGACGGCTCGTTCGGCTCGGTCACAATCGGAGGAACAGTTTCTCCTGCCGGCGGTAACTTCGAAGAGCCTGTTACTCAGGCAACCCTTAAAGTTGTCGGCGCTTTCCACGGACTATCGAGAGAGCGTAGTGATGCCCGTAAATACCCTGCAATCGACCCGCTTGATTCATGGTCGAAGTATGAAGGAATCATCCCGAAAAAGACTGTCGAGTACGCTTATTCGTTTGTAAAGAGGGGAAGTGAAGTTGCTCAGATGATGAAGGTTGTCGGTGAAGAGGGTACAACGCTTGACGACTACGTTATCTATCAGAAGGGCGAGTTCGTCGACTCATGCTACTACCAGCAGAACTCCTTCGACCCGGTGGATGCAACAGTATCTGTCGAGAGACAGAAGAATGTATTTGCACTCCTTGTCGAGATTTTGAAGGCAGATTTCGCCCTGGGGGACAAGAAGGACGCGAGAGCTTTCTTCAACGGCCTGAGACAGCGCTTTTTGGATTGGAACGGTACTCCCGAGAGCAGTGAGAAATACGGTGAGCTGGAGAAGGAAATCAGATCCTTCTTCTCTTCAAGAGTGAGGTAAGAGATGCAGAAGGTATATAGAAAAATAGAATCCATTGTCGGTAACGTTATTACCGTCAAGGCAGGCGGGGTTAAAAGCGGCGACCTGGCTGAGGTAACGACTCCCGAGGGAAAGAGCTATGCCAACGTCATCAAACTTGACGGCGAATACGTTTCCTTACAGGTATTCAGCGGTGCGCGTGGTATTTCGACAGACAGTGAAGTAAGGTTTTTAGGTGTCCCTATGAGAGTATCGTTCTCGGAAAACCTACTCGGCCGTGTATTCGACGGCGCGGGTAAGCCGAGAGACAACGGCGCGGAATTGGACGAAAACATGGTCAAAATTGGAGGACCATCTGTCAACCCTGCGCGCAGAATCATCCCGAGAAACATGATTCGTACCGGTATTCCTATGATTGACGTCTTCAACACCCTTGTCGAGAGCCAGAAGCTTCCTATCTTCAGTATCTCGGGTGAGCCTTATAACCAGCTGCTTGCACGTATCGCCATGCAGGCCGAAGTCGACATCATAGTCCTGGGGGGTATGGGCCTCAAGTACGACGACTATCTCTTCTTCAAGGACACACTTGAAGAGAGCGGCGCGCTCAGCAGGACAGTCATGTTCATTCATACTGCGTCCGACCCGACAGTCGAGTGTACACTTGTTCCTGACCTCTCCCTTGCAGTTGCCGAGCAGTTTGCACTCTCGGGAAAGAAGGTTCTTGTCCTTTTGACAGATATGACGAACTTTGCCGACTCCTTAAAGGAAATGGCAATCACAATGGAACAGGTTCCGTCGAACCGCGGCTACCCGGGAGATTTGTACTCGCAGCTGGCATCACGCTATGAGAAGGCAGTCGACTTCGAAGGGGCGGGATCAGTTACAATTCTTGCCGTCACAACAATGCCGGGAGACGATGTAACTCATCCTATTCCAGATAACACCGGTTACATAACTGAAGGCCAGTACTATCTCAAGGGTGGAAGAATCGAACCCTTCGGGTCACTCTCGAGACTCAAGCAGAACGTCAACAGTAAAACACGTGATGACCACCGTGCGCTCATGGATGCCATGATTAAGCTTTATTCTCAATATAAGGATTCCCTTGAGAAGAAGAGTATGGGCTTCATGATGAGCGACTGGGACGAAAAGCTTTTGAAGTACGGTGCACTATTCGAGAAGAAGCTTATGGACCTTTCCGTAAACATTCCTCTTGAAGAGGCTCTCGATACTGGCTGGCAGATTTTGAGTGAATGTTTTGAAAAGGAGGAAACTCCTCTCAAGACCGACTTGATTAAGAAGTATTGGCCTGAGTGATGGCTGGGAGCATATGGCAAAGATAAAACTGACGAAGAACGAGCAGAAGAAACAGAAGGACGCGCTCAAGCAGTTCAGACGCTATCTCCCGACCTTACAGCTCAAGAAGCAGCAGCTTCAGGTTGTCATCCGGCAATCGGAGAATGAGATTGAGCACGTAAGGGAGGAGCAGAAGAAGCACGTTGAGTCGATTTCCGACTGGATTGCCGTCTACGGTGCCAACAGAGAGCTCGGTGAAGAGAAGGATATCGGGGCCCTGATTCGTATTAAAGATATAAACATAACGAAGGGAAATGTTGCAGGTGTTGTTGTACCTGTATTCAACTCCCTTGAGTTTGAGAATATCGAATACGATTTGAGGGAATATCCTCTCTGGGTCGATAAGGCCTTAACGACTCTCCGCGACGCAGCCAAGTACGACGCAATCGTTGCCGTTCTCGAGGAAAGAATAAATATTCTCAATCATGAGCTGAGGGTGACGACACAGAGGGTTAATCTCTTTGAAAAGGTGAAGATTCCCGAGGCGAGGGAGAATATAAGGAAAATCGGTATCTACCTCCAGGATCAGCAGACAAGTGCTGTTGTCAGGGGTAAGATAGCAAAGAAGAAGATGGTGAGGGTAAGCTGATGATTGTTAATATGAAAAAAGTGACTATTCTCTCATCCTCTTCAAGAAAGGATAAGGTGATATCGTCACTCAGAGATTTCGGCCTGGTACACGTTGAGGACATAGTCCAGAAGACTTCTACTAGTCTCAATCTCGAGAACGACAACGCGCGCTACAACCGTGTTGTCTCATTTCTCGACGGCTGCAGAGAAAAGGGGAAGGAAGAGAAGAGGTGTACTCTATCCGACGATAAGCTTGATGCCCTTTCAATAAGCATCAACTCTCTCATCGAGGAGGAGAATAAGCTCAGGGACGAAAAGAGGACACTCCAGAGTGAAATCGAGAGAATAAAGAGCCTTGGGGAATTCAACCCGTCGGACTTTGAAACTCTGGAGAGAGACGGCATTAAGCTTGATTTGTACTATGTCGGAAAGAAGGAGAAGGAAAAACTTTCTTCCCGCTGCGATGTGACGTTTGTCACAGTAAAACAGGACGGGAAGAGTTACCTTATTGCGCTTCTCAATTCCACCGCCCCGAAAGAGATAGCGATGACGGCTGTTACTCTACCTAAGAAGAGTCTTTCTTCTTTAATCTCCGAAGACGAAGTCAAATCGAAAAGGATTGAGGAAATTGAGGATATATACAGAGAAAGCACATGCTATATTGATGCTTTCAAGGATTTCATGTCCCGTAATGAAGAGGAGATTCTCTATAGAAAGGTAGTATCTACAGTTAAGGATGAGGAGTCTGTATGCTATATTTCCGGCTATATTCCGTACTACGACGAGGATAAGTTCAAAGCATATTGCACTCATAACTCTCTCGGCTACACGATTGACGACCCCTCCGACGAGGATAATCCCCCGACCCAGCTCAAGCATAAGGGCTTCATTAAATTTGTACAGCCCCTCTACGACGCACTCGGGCTTGTTCCGGGCTACAGAGAAAAGGACATATCACTTTATTTCCTTGTTTTCATGGCACTCTTCTTTGCCATGATTCTCGGCGACGCCGGATACGGCCTGTTACTCCTCCTGGGGGGCGTTGCACTCAACCTCAAGAGCAGGAAGTGCTCGGACATGAATGCCCTCCTGTATATATTCTCCGGCGCTACGATCCTCTGGGGTGCACTCACTGGAACATGGTTCGGCTCCGAGATAATACTCGAGAAGATACCTCTTTTGAAGTTCTTCGTTATCCCCGAGCTTTCGAACTACCCCGAGCTTTTCAATATGGATGCAACATACGTTCAGAACAACATGATGACATTCTGTTTCTCGCTGGGGGCAATCCATCTTTCGCTGGCAAGGGTATTATGCATACACGATAAAATTAAGACAAAGGACATATCGATGCTTTCCGACCTGGGGTGGCTCTTGAACACAATTCTGTTGTATTTACTCTCACTCTATCTTGTTGTCGATGCTGATGTTCCTCTTTCAAAAATCGGAGCCGGCGTTGGGGTGGGATTTGTGCTTGTCTGTCTCTTTGCGTCCTGCGAACCGGGTAAACCACTTGGGCAGGGTATAAAGGAGTCACTCGGCTCATTCTTCACCAACTTCCTCGATACTATCTCATGTTTTTCGAACGTTATGAGTTACATCAGACTCTTTGCGGTAGGGCTTGCCTCCCTTGCCATCGCCCAGTCATTCAACGGAATGGCCGAGGGGATGATGAGCGGCTTCACCATTCCGCTTGGAATTCTGATTCTCATACTCGGACATGCGGTAAACCTTGTTATGGGATTTTTGTCTGTTATCGTACATGGTGTAAGACTTAATATCATGGAATTCTCCGGTCAGGTCGGTGTCGAATGGTCCGGATACAAATATGACCCCTTTTCAGTAAAGGGAAGTAAAAATTAGTTGAAGAAACTCAAAGGAGTTAAAAAATGGATTACAGTTTCTTGATTTACATTGGTATGGCATGTGCTCTCTGCTTCAGTGCAGTAGGCTCTGGTTTCGGCGCAGTCAAGGCATCTCTTGCATCTGTCGGTGGATGGAAGAAGTGTTACATCAACGGTAAGCCCGATCCGTTCATCATGGTCGGTTTCGCAGGTGCACCTTTGACACAGACAATCTACGGCTTCCTGCTGAGCAACTTCATTGCTGCAAAACTTGCAACCCCCACTTTCGCTTACGGACTTCTTTCTCTCTTTATCGGTGCTTTTGCCGGAGCAGTCATCGGTATCTCGGCACTCTTCCAGGGAAAGGTTGCTGCAGCATCCGCTGATGCTCTTGCAGAGACAGGAAAGGGAACAGCTAAGTACTTCATCGTTATCGGTATCATCGAGACAGTCGCACTCTTTACACTTGTCTTCTCTCTCCTTGTTCTCAATAACTGATAAGTCACGTTTATATTCAGTCAGCACAGTCTTTCCGGCCGTGCTGATTTTTTATGTTGAATAATTGGAATAAAGAAGCGTTTTTGCTAAACTTCAGCTGTGCTTAAAGACAGAATAGAAAACATAGGTAAATACAACGGACTCGATGAAGCTCTCAAAAGCTTTTCCCTCGATAAGCTCTCCTCTCTAGAGCCTTATTCATCCTTTATTGTAGATAAGAATAAGACGACGCTTTTTTATGTGGAGAAGGGAGAGGTAGATTTCGCAACAAGCTGGAGGGACAACGAGAACAACAGGGAAGTTCTTGCCGTAATCAAGGCAGAAGCGGGAGAATTTGTTCTCTATCTTCCAGGAGAGCCGTACACATATAAAAAGACAGATGATTCTTTTGTTGAAATTTGGAAGTAGCAATGTTCAGTAAGAAAAGTGCATTTATAAGAGATATGGAAATCGGGGGCGAATCGCGTGTCAAAGTCCAGACGATGTACGATGACGCAATAAAGAACGTAAATCCCGGGGATGTTATCAGGAAAATATATTCCTTGAAAGCTCAGGGCTGTGACCTCATCCGCTTCAGTTATGTCTCCTCACTCGATGAGGAAAACTTCAGATATATCTGTAATCACTCTCCAATTCCAGTTGTTGCAGATATACACTTCGACTACAGACTGGCTTTAGAGGCACTCGAGTGCGGCGCCGACAAAATCAGAATCAATCCGGGGAATATCGGAGATAAGTGGAAGACAAAGCTTGTTGTCGAGAGGGCAGAGGACCTCGGAAGGGCGATACGTATAGGCCTTAACACCGGCTCTCTTCCCCGCCACGAGAAAGGTATCGACGAAGCGCGCCTCATGGTAGATACAGCACTTGAGTATATTTCAGACTTCGAGTCTTGGGGATTTACAAATACTGTCGTCTCCCTCAAGAGCAGTGATATAGATAAAACACTTTCATCTTATAGATTATTCAGCACTCTCAGTGACTATCCACTTCATATAGGAGTTACCGAGGCGGGTAATGCAATTACATCATCCGTGCGTTCGACCTGGGCATTGGGAAACCTACTCCACGATGGAATCGGTGACACGATAAGAGTTTCCATCAACGGAACGATGGATGACGAGGTTTTAGCTGCAAATGAAATACTGCGCACTCTAGGCCTCAAGAAGGGGGGAGTGAGACTGGTTGCGTGCCCGAGGTGCGGTCGTCATACCTTCGACTCCATAGGCTTTGTCGAGAAAATAAAGACCAGGCTGTTATCTCTTGATGAGGACATAACAGTTGCCGTCATGGGATGCTCCGTGAACGGCCCGGGAGAAGCACATAGTGCAGACTATGCCGTATCGGGAAACGGGAGGAAGGTCTTCATATACAGAAAGGGTGAACTCTTCAAGGCACTCGATAACGAGTCTGACGCAGAGGAAGCACTTTTCGAGGCAATAGACAATGAATGATGAAATCGTAGTAAAGGGTGCGCGTGAGCACAACCTGAAGAATATAGATATTAAAATTCCGAAGAACAGCCTTGTAGTAATATCGGGGCTCTCCGGGTCGGGAAAGAGCAGTCTCGCCTTCGATACAATCTTTGCCGAGGGACAGAGAAGGTATATGGAGTCTCTCTCTTCCTATGCGAGAATGTTTCTCGGGAGGCTGGAGAAACCGGAACTTGACAGCATCTCAGGCCTCAGTCCGGCAATTGCAATCGAGCAGAAATCGACAAACCGCAACCCTCGCTCCACTGTCGGTACCGTTACCGAGATATATGACTACTACAGGCTCCTCTGGGCGAGAATCGGTAAGCTGTATTGCCCCAGGTGCGGTAAACCTATCGAAGAAGTTACAGTCGACCAGATAATCGACTTCATCTTCTCCCATCCCGTGGACGGGAAGCTCATTGTTCTCAGTCCGATCGCAAGAGGAAAGAAGGGGGAGTTCAAACAGACAATTGAGGACGCAAAGAAAACGGGATATCTCAAGGCGGAGATAGACGGTAGGATGTATAATCTCGACGAGGAGATTCCGTCCCTCGAGAAAAACATCAAGCACAACATATCTATTGTTGTTGACAGGGTTAAGAACAACCCCAAATCCAGAACGAGGATAAGCGAAGCCGTCGAAAAGGCTGCCGAGATGAGCGGCGGCCTTATTGAGGTCAATTACCTTGATGAAGGTAAGAGGGAGCTCTACAACGAAAAGAACAGCTGCCCCGACTGCGGTATTGCCCTTCCTGAGATAGAACCGAGGCTCTTTTCCTTCAACTCGCCGCTCGGTGCCTGCCCGGAGTGCAATGGACTGGGGTACAAAGAGGAGTTCGATAAGGATAAAATTATCCCCGACAGAAGTCTTTCATATGCCGAGGGCGCAATAGCAACACATTCCCCGACTGCAAAGACCTATCGCAGCGGACTCGAGGCTTTGTATAAGCACTATAACATCGACTTCAATCTTCCATTCTGTGATCTTCCCGACTGGTTTGTAGATATTATCCTCTACGGCGGCGGCGATAAGATTGACTACTCATATACATCATCTGTCGGAAAGACATATGTCAACCACAAGGAATACGAGGGAATAATTCCCGAGCTCACAAGACGGAAGAAAATGACGGAAAGCATGAATATGATTTCAACTCTCTCATCCTTCATGAGCGAGAAGGAGTGTTCTCTCTGTAAAGGGGAACGTCTTAAGAAAGAAGCGCTTTGTGTCAAAATCAACGGCATGAATATCATAGATGCCACAAAACTCAGCGTCTCGGCGTCCATTGAATTCTTCAATAATCTTGTCCTTACTGATAACGAGAAGACAATTGCCTCTCAGATTATGAAGGAGATACTCTCACGCCTTAATTTCCTCGAGAATGTAGGACTCGGGTACCTCACGCTCTTCAGAAGTGCATCCACCCTCAGCGGAGGAGAGAGCCAGAGAATTAGGCTTGCCACGCAGATTGGTAGTGCACTCAGCGGAGTCCTGTATGTTCTTGATGAGCCCAGCATAGGACTCCATCAGCGCGATAACCAGAAATTGATCAACACACTCAAGAATCTCAAGGAGCTCGGTAATACCGTTCTTGTCGTCGAGCACGATGAAGATACAATCCGTGAAGCTGACTGGGTTGTCGATATGGGCCCCGGAGCCGGCGTCAACGGAGGCTATGTCATAGCGGAGGGTAAGCCTGAAGATATCGAGAAAAACCCATCTTCAATTACCGGACAGTTCTTAAGAGGCACTCTTCGTATAGACGTTCCCGAAAAAAGACGTAAGGGCAGCGGGAAGAGTATAAAGATAACAGGGTGCTCTAAAAACAACCTTAAAAACATTGATGTTGAACTTCCTCTGGGTAAGTTCATATGTATTACAGGTGTTTCAGGCTCGGGTAAATCGACATTCCTCAATGAGATACTCCAGAGCGCTGTCAAAAGATACCTCTCCCGGAAAAAGGAGAAGAAGGACGGCTATGATTCAATCAGGGGATTGGAGAATATCGACAAGCTCGTTGCAATCGACCAGAGTCCTATCGGACGTACCCCGCGCTCGAACCCCGCAACTTATATCGACCTTTTTACGCCGATAAGAGAGCTCTTTGCCCAGATGAACGAGGCAAAGGAGAGGGGATATACCCCGGGCCGTTTCTCGTTCAACGTCCCCGGAGGACGATGCGAGCACTGTTCGGGTGACGGAACGATAAAAATCGAGATGCACTTTCTCAGCGACGTATACGTCAAGTGTGATGTATGTAAGGGAAAGCGCTATAACAAGGAGACACTTGCCGTTACATACAAAGGTAAGAACATCTCAGAGGTACTCGATATGACAGTGAGCGAAGCTTACACATTCTTCTCGGCTCATCCCAAGATCAAGCGTAAGCTTCAGACCCTGATGGATGTGGGACTCGATTATGTAAATCTCGGGCAGAGTGCATTGACGCTCAGTGGCGGTGAGGCGCAGAGAGTAAAGCTTGCCCTGGAGCTCAGTAAAGTCCAGACGGGAAAGACACTCTATATTCTGGACGAGCCTACGACGGGACTTCATTTTGCAGATGTCAAGAAACTCCTTGAAGTCTTGAACAGGCTTGTTGATGAGGGAAATACAGTTGTAGTCATCGAGCATAACCTTGATGTCATAAAGATGGCTGATTATATAATCGACCTGGGACCTGAAGGAGGCGACGGGGGAGGAACTGTTGTTGCACTCGGAACACCTGAAGAAGTTAGTCTTTCTCAAAAGAGCTACACGGGTTATTATTTAAAGAAATATTTGAAAAAATAGTGAAAAAGAGATTATTTGTTCTGTATCTATTAGTTCTTGCTCTCTATCTTCCGCTTTACTCGATGAGTGCGGAGACTATCTTTCTTGCGCCCGATGATGTAGTAATCAGCATGGCTGAAATGCGCGGTGTTGATACATCCGGAACAATAAGCGAAATAAAAGACCGACTTTATGAATACTACGGTTATAACAAGGCTGAGCTTAATGCCTCGACTTCCACCAGCGGGGATGACAACAGCGGGTACGTACTTGAAATAGTTTCCTGCGACACTGTTGAAAGCGGCGGCAATACAATTTTTTTGAAGGGCAATGTAATAATCGACTTCTCGCCGGCGGGGGAAAAATCGAAGAGGCTGACGTCAGACTATATTGTTGTCGATACAGATAAAAAGAGCATAACGCTTCTTGGTAAGAGCAAATATTCTGACAGCGACGATAAGGCAGCAATCAAGGAAATAGAGGCAGATATCCTCACAGTATTCTGGGAGAAAGGCGACATCTCGATAACTGACGGCTCGACTACAACCGAGAGGGAGAACAGCGACAAGAAGAAGGTCACCTTCTCAACTTCCGGTGAGAGGCTCTCGTACCTCAGTGAAGGTGCAATCGTATTTGACGAGGGATACATAACATCCAATCCCGATACTGCCTACTCATCGATTTCGGCATCAACGCTCATGATTCTTCCCGGAGAGGATATGTTCATGAGCAGTGCAACCTTCAACATAGGACGCGTTCCGATTTTCTACCTCCCGTTCTTTTTCTTCCCCGGCTCCAAAATACTCGGTAACCCTTCCTTCGGTTTCGATTCCGATAAGGGTGCCTTTCTCAATACATCTTTTGAGCTTATCGGAACATATTCAAAGGTAGAGGAAGCAGATGAGTCATCATCCTTCTCAAGCCTCCTTAAGAGCACCGAAAGCAGCGGGGAGAGAGAAAGAAACGGCTACTACTACATAGATAAAGATAGTGAAAGTGAAGAAGGTGTCATTTCCAAATGGGCGAAGAATACGAAAAGCTACCTTGTGCTCCTTGCCGACACGTACTCCGGAGGAACCAGTGCCGAAGCCCTCGATAAGGGCGGCATACACCTCGGGCTCGACGGCTCGATATCGCTTTTTAATAAGAAGCTCAATATCTCGATATTGACAGGTGTTGCAACTCCTTTGAGCACAGATGACAAAAAGCTCAGATATTACGGCAACAACTCGCTTTCGTTTTCGGCTTATTCCTTAAATATTTCAGCGCGTTTTCCGTACTACTCCGATAGAACCGTTGTTTACCACTACCTCAATAGGCTCACAGGATTCTCCTACGGCCCCTTGATGGGTGAGAAGAGCGAGTTCCCAACAGACTATTCCTCCTCGGGTATCTCATCATTCACGCGCTCTCTGACGCTTTCCTATTCCCTCCCGTCTTCCATCCATATTCCTTTCGTCTCCTCATTGAGCCTCAAGAATCTTTCGCTTGAAGGTAATTACACAATACCTGCTTCTCAATCAACGCAATCGACAGAAACAGATAAGAATTCGCTTCTCTCGAGCTACACACTGCCGTCTTTCTCCGTTTCACTCTCGGGAACAATCCTATCCCTTGATTCATCGAAAATAACGAAAAAAACTGAGAGTGCGAAAGAGGAGAAAGCAGAAGAAAAAGTTGAAAACACAGAGGATAAAACATCAGAAACAGTTGGAGAGGAAGATAAGACGGAAGAAAGCAAAGAAGAAGAGGAGGAGAAGAAGGAGGAGATACTCCTTATCTCTCCATATCCGGAAAAACTCCAGTCGTCTTCATCCTCCACGTCATCAAAGCTGAGCCTGGGGTATACACTCACGGAAGACTGGAGCCGTAAGGTTAATAGAAATACTACGACGGACTCAGACAGTGACAGGAAACTGACGAGCACTACTTACTCGAGAGTAACACTCTCGGGTAATATCGGGACGCTCTTCACTGTCAGTGATGTATTCACAAACAGCGTTGTTTATACGGAGAGTGATGACTATGTGAAAGAGACGTGGAGCCGTAAAACAACATTCACTCCTCTCAATACTCTCACGCTCTCTTCGCCGTTCATAGGCCTCACTTATAACCTTTCATTCAAACCTTTTGATTATACGGTTACGGAGACTGACACTACAGACAAAACTACAGAGAGCAAGGATTTCGATTTCACGAAGGACTTTATAAAGACCCATTCCCTTGTATGGAGCAAAACCCTCTCTACTCCTATCGGATCATTTACCGGTAACCTTACATATGTTCTTCCTCCTCTCGATGGAGCAATCACGCCGTCGATTAAGTGGAGTAAAAACAGCTTCAATGCGACTCTCAGCTGGCTCTTCAAGGAGAATGACGATGAGGAGTTTGAGAGCAACCTCATTTCCCTTGTTCTTTCCTACTCATCAACATACTTCGTCCTCTCATCCAATATGGGTTACCAGACTGAAGATATGGAAACATCCGATGAGTTCATCGAGCCCTTCACATTCAATTCAACGGCGCGCGTAAAGAGTAAAAGCGGAAAGTATTACCTGGAGGAGAAGATCAAGGGAAGCGGTGTAACCGATGGCTTTATAAGCGAAATTAATTCTACTCTCAGCCTCAACTATCTCACCCTCACAGTCATCAACAGACGGGGCGGCGAGAAGATGGAGCTTGAGTCAATCAACCTCACATCAAAATTCTCAGGTAAGTCCTTCCAGCTCTGGAAGGGAAGGTTATATCTATCGTTCGGCCTGGACTCCAATCTCTTCATAAACCATCAGGACAGGACAAAGTCATACTTTACGATTACTCCAAACATCACATTCAGCATTGCTGAATTTCTAGATATAAAATTCTCAGTCAAGAGCCAGAACAACAGGTTCAGTCAATACTATGAGGACGACTCATTCTCCTTCCCGCTGCTCTGGGCCGACCTCAAGAGGAGCTTTGACTTCTTCGGTGATGGAAGAAATAACACATCATTCATCATGCAGAACATTTCACTGGAACTGGTTCATTACATGTCTGACTGGAATCTTAACGTCAAATACACAACAAGCTTCTTGAAGGGCAGTGACAACGGCAAAACAGTCTATTCACTGCAGCCCAGTTTATCTATATATCTATCATGGAATACGATGCCGGATTTGAAGGCCGAGGAAAATTGGTCTAAGGATGCTTCAGGCACCTGGACGAGGGAATAGTGGCAGAGACTTATATTTTTACAGGCGACAATGCAGAATTGATTTTAGGACCCAATGACAGGTACCTTTCATACCTTGAACTCATACTCGGTTCAGATATTACGGTAAAAGGCAACACCCTTACGCTGTGGCGTAACAGTAATCTTTTCATCCCTCTCATGAAAAGGCTTGAGAAAATATCAGCAGAAAGAGGCGCACTCTCGGAGGGTGAGATATATATGGAACTCCAGGCTGTGAGAGACGAGGAGGGCGAGGAAAAAGAAGAGAAGAGAGATGTAAAAACAAGTAAGGATTCCATTACAGTTCTCGGTAAGAGTGTGTGGCCCAAGACAAAGAAACAGAAGGAGTTCATATCGTCGCTCTTTACTAATCAGCTTATCTTTGCATCCGGTCCTGCCGGGAGCGGAAAGACCTTTCTCTCCGTCGCATATGCCCTCGAGGAGATTTTCTCGGGTCGCAAGAACCGTATTGTCCTCACGCGTCCCGTCGTAGAGGCGGGAGAGTCTCTCGGATTCCTTCCGGGGGACCTGTCGCAGAAGCTCAATCCATACCTCAGGCCTCTCTATGATGCTATGGATCTCCTCCTTAATCCACAGCAGATAAAACGCCTTGAAGAGAACGGCACAATCGAGATAGCGCCCTTAGCATACATGAGGGGAAGGAGCCTCAATAACAGTATCGTAATACTTGATGAAGCGCAGAATACGACAAAGGGCCAGATGAAGATGTTCCTGACACGTATAGGGGAGAGCAGTACGGCAATCGTCAACGGGGACCCGAGTCAGATAGACCTTCCGAGAAAGAGTGAGAGCGGATTTACCGAAGCCATGAGGATTCTTGATGGAATTGATTCTGTTTCTATGATAAGATTCTCTCATCGCGATACAGTCAGGAGCAGACTTGTGCGTGATATTGTTAAAGCTTATTCTATAGAGGAAGGCGACGATGAGTAAGAATAACAGACTGGGAAAGAATAACTTCAAATCATTTTCAAAGGGTCAACTTACTGTCTTTATCATATTATTCGTGCTTACATTCCTGACCGGAAGTTCCATTCCTGTTCTTTTGAGTTCCAACGTGCTTTTCTCCGTCCGGACTACAAGAGATTACTCGCTCAATGAACTCAGTGACGAGGATTTAATCTCCCCGATAAGCTTTTCGTATATAAATGAAGTGGAGACAGAAAGACAGCGTAAGGCTTCCGAGGGAAAAGTAATTCCTTATTTTACATATTCCTACAGCGCATCCCTGAGGATGATTAATAAAGCCGATAAAATCTACTCGTATATTGTCGACGGGGTCCAGTTCAGTGATGAGTCGCTTGAAGGTGTATCGTCACTTCTCGAACATTTGAGAAATGGGGATGACAGGGAGGAGAATGCCTCGGTTCTCAGGGAGACAGTATCATACTTCGTAGAGAGGGGCATATTCAACCATGATGATTTAATGTATATGGTGAATCAGGGATATGACACCATGTATATAAACGAGTCAAAGGAACTACCGTATACATATAAGGGTGAAGAGAGAAGTGTCGAGGATGTGACGGATGAAGGGGATGTATCGGGAAGGGCATATAAATACATCGTGGAGATGTATCCCCAGCTCGATACGACGGAAGTCAGGATAATCGCCGACATTGTTGATGCCGTCAAGGAGAGCAACATCTTCTATGATGAGATATATACAGAGTCCCTCAGAGAGACTGCGCGTAATTCCGTCGAGCCAGTTGTAGTCACTGTTGAAAAGGGTGACTACATCCTCAAGGTCGATACCCTTGTGACGGAGGATGCGATATCGACAATAGATATTCTCAATTCCAAGCGTGTCAGCACAATGAGCTTTACATCGGCTTTCCCGAGATTCCTCATAGTTTTTCTTATCCTCAATACCTGGTTTTTCTATTCCATAAATCTAATTCCATATGAATATAGAAAAGCGCAGTATACGATAATTTCGCTGGCAATTATACTCATTTCGCTCCTCATCGGTTTCTTCCTTGCCTGGAGGATTATCGACCTCGGGTATTCTGCATTCGACTCATTACTTCCATTTTTAGTAGTGGCAATGGTGGGAGTTTCGATAACGAACTCATTCAAGTACGGGATATCGAACATAATTGCACTCGGGGCACTATACACTCTCTGGCCCAATGCATCGTTTTTCAGCATTATCTACTATGTTATATCGGGCCTTGTCGTCATAACTTTCGTTCATAACTCAAACGGCCGTTTCGATATCATTTCGACATGCTTCAAGTGCTCAGGAATAATGATTGTTGTGACGCTCTTTCTGACACTTCTCAATTCATCGGGACTATATACCTCGCTTTTTCTTATTTCCGGAATCATATTGAATGTAATCTTCTCATTCATACTCTATTCAATCGTCATGCCGATTCTCGAGAAGGCCTTCAATATCCCGACAAAGGAGAGATTGATTGAGCTTGCATATACAGACAACGCAACGCTTACACAGCTCTCGACCGTTGCCCAGGGTACATACAACCATGTCAAAACAGTTGCCGACCTCGCTTACAACGCAGCTAAGGCCGTCGGATGCAATGCCGAACTCACCCTTGTCGGCGCAAGATACCACGATATAGGAAAGATGGTCCATCCTGAATACTTCGTTGAAAACCAGGCTGATAAGAATGCCCATGATACGATATCTAATCAGCTCTCGTCGTCAATCATCAAATCCCACGTAAGACTTGGTACTGAAAAGGGTAAGGAGATAGGACTCCCGCAGGAAGTACTGGACATTATCGCCGAACATCACGGCAACGACATAATCAGGTACTTCTACAACGAAGCCGTTAAAAACGCCGGCGAGAACAATACAGTTGCCAAGGAAGACTTCATGTATGACGGTAATCCTCCTTCAAGTAAGGAGAGTGCAATCGTCATGATTGCAGACTGCGTCGAAGCTGCAACAAGAACAATCAAGAAGCCGAACCATCAGAAGTACGAGAAATTCATCAATACCATAATCATTGAAAAGATTGCCCACGGCCAGCTCGATAACTCCGGCCTCACAATGAACGACCTCAAGCTCATCAAGGCTTCGTTCATTCCGACGCTCATCGGACGCGACCACCATAGAATCAGCTACGACAAAGACGATAAGGAGTGATGTATGTACCAGCTTGAACCGGAAGACTTCCCAATGCGGGAATATGCAGAGAATAAACTCGGACGTATTTTGAAATACCTCGGAGAGGAGAGAGATTTCTCCGTAACTTTTGTTACTGACGACGAAATAAGGGCCCTCAACAAAAAGTATAGAGATATTGACGCCCCGACTGACATCCTCTCGTTCCGTCTTGCCGACGGGGAGGATTTTTTCCCGTCCCCCGACGAGGAACTCGGTGACATCTTCATATCTATCGACAGCATGAAGAGGAATGCCGACGAGCTCGGTGTCGATTATAACGAAGAGCTCGAGAGACTCCTTCTCCACGGAGTCCTCCACCTCAGAGGCATGGATCATAAGACAAATGATTTTTCAACAGAGCCCATGCTTATCGAGCAGGAGAGGATACTCGGTGAAATGAACGGGAAACATTAAACTATAGTTCCCTTTGAATATTCTAATAACAAGTAAACCCAAAGGCGGACATCTGGTCCACCTTTTCACATAATCTTTTATATTTTCTAAAATTATTCAGGCTAAGCTATTTTATTCGACGGCAAATCCCGTTTATAATGTTTTTAGAATTTAGAATATTATAACAACGAGGTTTGTATGACGATAGGGTATGATTTAAAGAATGGAATCAAGTACGCAAAGATATGTTCGGGGAAGAGAGAAGACGGCAAGGTGCGCTCAATCCAGGTGTCGCTGGGTCGTGTCATAGATGAGGAGAAGCATATCTACCATAACAGAAAAAGAGGATATTTCTCTTATGATATTGCTACAGACACATACGCCAATGTTGACGCTTCTTTATTTCCTGAGATAAAGAGGAAGAACAGAAAAGAGAAGCTCATACTCGACTTCGGGGATGCTTGGTTTATTGATAATTTCATCAAGGAGATCAAGCTCTATGATTCGATAGGCTCTCTTGGATACGGCAACATAGACTCCGTCAGGGCGATGGTTACATTCTATGTACTTTCAACCATGGCGAACTGTTATGGCGAAGAGTGGCTGGAAGGAAGTTATGCCCGCATTCTTTACCCGAAAGCCAATCTCACGTCCCAGAGAATAAGCGACCTTCTGGAAGCAGTAGGAGATGAACAGTCCTACCGTGATTTCTTTGCCACCTATTTCAAGGATGTAGTACATAAGAATAAAGATGGCGAGGATGTACTTATAGACTCCACCGGTTTACCCGACAGTATTCATTTTCCTCTTACTGCAATCAGCAATCATAACGGGAAGATTTCCAATGAAGTGAGATTGATTTACGTAGTACAGAGGGAAACGAACCTCCCGATATACTTCCGTTATATTCCGGGAAATGTAGTTGATGTGAGCACTCTGACAAGGACGATAAAGGAGCTGAAAGCTTGTAATATAGATACTAAGTTCGCAATCCCGGATGCAGGATACCTTACTGCCGAGAATACAGCGGAGCTTTATAAAGAGAAGATTTCATTCCTATCCAGGCTTTCCGAGAAGACAAACCTTTATAAAGACCTCGTAAAGGAATGTGTACCTGAACTGGAGAAGAAAGAGAATCTTGTCAAATATAACGGTAGGTGTGTCTATCTTGTTCAGAAGAGGGTTCTCCTTGCTTCCAATGGCAGGAGCAGGATACTTGCCGATGACGAAAAACCATCTCCTGAAGAAGGCAACATCGCCTATGCCTATCTCGGTAGAGACCTTGTAATGCAGAGTATTGAAACATCCAAAGCATTGGAGAAGGCCGTTGAAAAGGATTACTCTGCAGCGGACATTCACTTCGTCAGAATGAACGGTGGCCTCTTTGTACTATATTCATCACGACCGATAAAGAAGGAAGAGGTTCTTGCTGAATACTACACAAGACAGCAGATTGAACAGGTGTTTGACTTGTGTAAGAACAACACGAAAATGCTGCCATTACGTACTCAGACAGAGGAGACTTTCAGAGGCCATTTGATACTTGCCTTCATTGCCTCGGTTATAGTGAAAATGCTTCAGGAGAAGCTCAAGGATACAACCATGACTCCCGAGGGAGTGCTCTCAACGCTCCGCAATCAGAAGTGCAAGGTTTATGATGACAAGGTCATAACATGTGAGTTTGTGAGGAAGTCAAACGACGTGTTGAAGTTTTTCAAGCTCAAAGCTCCTGTCGAGATACCGATAAAGGGATGATGTTGTTAGAAAAACTCACAGGGAACTATAGTCAAATTTCTCAAGTGCTATTCTTTCTTATTTAAGAAATTATCAGACAAGATAAGTGATAGACATTCTTTTCTTGGCAAAATCAATAGCTTTAAACTGTAGAAAGTCCTGGATATCTTTATTAATCCCGCACGAAAAAGAGAAAAGGGTTGCTTTTAACTCATCCTCTCCGTCCTTTTCTGTAATCTTTAAAATATTGTCAACTCCGTAGCTCATTTCAAAGCTTCTCGGTCCTTACGGCGAAGCTCAGCCATTCTTTCTCTGTCTTCGTCTGTTACATATTTTATAACAGAATTGGTACGCCTGACAAAACTGGACTCCCCATTCTTTGAATCCATGTGATCCACATAGAGTTCTATGAAATGAGGGTTATTGATTGTGATATTTATAGTTATTTTCTATTAAAACCTCTATCAATGCAATTGTTTGAAGAACCTTTTCATTTAAAAATCATTAAATCTCAATTACCGAACATGAATAGAGAAAAACTTAAAATTCTCGTTTAATTCGGCAAAAATTAAAGCGCTGTATTGTTTTATACACAAAAATGTCTTTTTTTAGTCGATATCTCTTTCCGTTTATTGCATTTTTAGTCTAAATAAGTTAAAACATGTTCTGCTTGTTAAAGATAGTTTATTATCGAATATCTTTGTTCTATTTAAGGAGAAATAAAAGATGAAAGTTGGTATTAACGGTTTTGGAAGAATCGGTCGTTTTGTCTTCCGCGCAGCTATGAGCCGCAAGGATGTTGAGATTGTCGGTATTAACGACCTC
This sequence comes from Eggerthellaceae bacterium, assembly GCA_963646155.1. Taxonomy (GTDB): domain Bacteria; phylum Spirochaetota; class Spirochaetia; order Sphaerochaetales; family Sphaerochaetaceae; genus Ornithospirochaeta. The sequence continues at coordinate 21,815 of CAVIUT010000010.1, forward strand.
TGCCCGGTAGATTACCTGGCTTACATGCTCAAGTATGATACAATGCACGGCCAGTTCGATGGTACAATCGAAGCTGATGTAGAGAAGTCTGAGCTTGTCGTCAACGGTAAGAGAATCAGAGTTACAGCATGCAAGGATCCTAAAGAACTTGCTTGGGACAAAGTTGGTGCTGAATATGTTGTAGAGTCAACAGGACTCTTCCTCACAAAGGAAAAGGCTCAGGCACATATCGATGCCGGTGCTAAGTATGTCGTTATGTCAGCTCCTTCAAAGGATGACACACCGATGTTCGTATGCGGTGTCAACGAAGATACATATGTAAAGGGAACACAGTTTGTTTCCAACGCAAGCTGCACAACCAACTGTCTTGCTCCTATCGCAAAGGTCCTCAACGACAACTTCGGTATTGTCGATGGTCTCATGACAACAGTTCACTCAACAACAGCTACACAGAAGACAGTCGATGGTCCCAGCATGAAGGACTGGAGAGGCGGACGCGCTGCATCAGGCAACATCATCCCGTCATCAACAGGTGCTGCTAAGGCTGTTGGAAAGGTTATTCCTTCCCTCAACGGAAAACTTACAGGTATGTCAATGAGAGTTCCTACTCTTGACGTTTCTGTTGTTGACCTCACAGTCAACCTTGCTAAGCCTGCTAAGTATTCAGAAATCTGTGAAGCTATGAAGAAGGCTAGTGAAGGTTCCCTCAAGGGTATCCTCGGCTACACAGAAGATGCAGTTGTTTCTTCAGACTTCCTTGGAGACACAAGAACAAGTATCTTTGATGCTAAGGCTGGTATTGCTCTCACAGATACATTCGTCAAGGTTGTATCCTGGTATGACAACGAGATTGGATACTCAAACAAGGTCCTCGACCTCATTGCACACATGAAGAAGGTTAACGGCTGATTATAGAGTCGTTCGATTCTCTATAGGCCTGTTCTTACGAGCGGGCCTTTTTATCAAAATAGGAGTTATTTATGGTATTAAATACAGTTAAAGAAGCTGATTTAAAGGGAAAAAGAGTACTTTGCAGAGTTGACTTCAACGTCCCTGTAAAGAACGGTGTTGTTACTGATGATACAAGAATCAAGGCAGCTCTTCCAACCCTTGAGTATATCCTCTCACAGGGCGCATCTCTTGTTGTCATGTCCCACTACGGCAGACCTAAGGGACAGAAGAACCCCGACTTCTCGATGGCACCGATTGCCTCAGTTTTCGAGAAGGAACTCGGTAGAAAAGTCACACTTGCACCCGATGTAATCGGAGACGATGTCGATAAGCTTGTCTCTTCTCTCAAGAGCGGGGAAGTTCTTCTTCTCGAGAACGTCAGATGGTATAAGGAAGAAGAGGCTAATGATGCTGAATTTGCAAAGAAGCTTGCGTCCTACGGCGATGTATATGTAAACGATGCATTCGGAACAGCACATAGAGCACACGCATCAACAGAAGGTGTTGCTCACTATCTCCCGTCTTATGCCGGACTTTTGATTGAGAAGGAAGTAAAGTTCATGGCGCCACTACTTGAGAACCCGGAGCATCCGTTTGTTGCAATCATCGGAGGCAGCAAGGTATCAAGTAAGATCAGCGTCCTCTCATCCCTTGTCAAGACATGTGACACAATCGTCATCGGCGGCGGTATGGCATATACATTCCTCAAGGTACTCGGACATGAAGTTGGAAAGAGCCTTGTCGAGGATGATTACGTAGAGACAGCAAAGGATTTCTTGAAGAAGGCGGAAGAGAAGGGCGTCAAGGTTATTCTTCCTGTCGACCACGTCTGTGCAGAGAACTTCGACGAGAATGCTGAGCCTGTTTATGTTGATTCTGTTGATATCCCGGCCGCTCTCATGGGGCTCGATATCGGAAAGAAGACAGTCCAGAACATCGTTGATGCACTCAAGGGCGCTAAGAACGTAGTCTGGAACGGACCTATGGGCGTCTTCGAGTTTGCCGAGTTTGCTAAGGGGACCGAGGCTGTTGCTAAGGCTCTTGCAGATAGCGATGCTGTTTCAGTCGTCGGCGGCGGTGACTCAGTTGCAGCAATCAACAAGTTCGGCCTGAGTGACAAAATCAGCCACGTTTCAACAGGCGGTGGCGCTAGTCTTGAGTTCCTCGAAGGAAAAACACTTCCCGGAATCGCAGCACTGGAAAAAAAAACTAGAAAAATCTATATAGCCGGCAACTGGAAGATGAATATCCTTCCGTCGGATGCTGTAAAGTACGGCCGCGCTCTCAAAGAAGCTTACTTGGAGCACGGCTGTGACTGTAAAATCATGGTTGCAGCTCCGTTTGTTGACCTCCCGTTCCTGGCAGAGGAACTTAAGGACAGCCCGGTTATCGTTGCAGCAGAGAATATGGCTGACCACACATCCGGTGCATACACAGGAGAGGTAAGCCCCTTGATGCTCAAGGATATCGGGGTAAATACAGTAATCCTCGGGCACAGTGAGAGGCGTCAGTACTACGGAGAGAGCGATGAATTCATCAACAGAAAGGTACTCCTTGCCCTCGAAAATGATATGGATGTTGTTCTTTGTGTCGGCGAGACACTCGAAGAGAGAGAAGGCGGAAAACTTGAAGAAGTACTTTCACGCCAGCTTTCAGTAGGCCTCAAGGGTGTATCGGGCGATAAGATGAAGTCTATTACAATCGCTTACGAGCCTGTCTGGGCAATCGGAACAGGAAAGACTGCAACCCCCGAGGATGCAGACAGCGCACACCTCTTCATACGTCAGACTGTTGGTCATTTATTCTCAAAAGATATTGCAGAAAACTTGATAATACAGTATGGTGGTTCAGTAAAAGCTGAAAATGTTAAGGCATTGATGGCCAAGGAAAATATCGACGGCGCGCTCGTAGGTGGGGCTAGTCTCTCACTTGATAAGTTCCTTCCTATTATGGCTTACAACAAATAACAAGAGGTAAAGAAATGGGTGTTTTAGGAATTGTCCTAATTGTTGTTTTTTGTATCGTTGCCCTCCTTCTTCTGTTCCTTATTACAATCCAGGGACAGGACAGTGTAGGACTTGGAAGTGTTTTTGGAGGTAATTCCGACTCTGCTTTCGGCAGTGGGACTTCGGGATTCATCACAAAGGCTACTGCCATTCTGGCCATCCTCTTCATGGTTCTTTCTCTCGTTGTTGCACTTGTAAATAAGTCAAGCGAAGATGAGATTCAGTCGATGATTAAGTCTACCGAGACAACACAGGTCGAAGGTACGACATGGCTTGACGAGACAGAAAGCACATCATCTAACTGATTTTAAATTCAATCGGCCGGCTCCTTTACCCGGGAGTCGGTTTTTCTTTTAAGGAGTATCGAGATGAAAGTAGGTATAGTAGTTTCTCCTAAGGACAGGGAAAGTACACGCCTTATTGAATATGCCCGTACTGTTTCCTCCTCGCTTGAAAGGAGGGGATATTCTTCAGATATCATAAATACTTCACTGGATGCTGATAAAAAACTCATATTTTACGATTATCTTATTTTTCTAGCGGAGCCTGTCTCCTTCTTCAGTAAGAAGATAAGCCCTTCGCTTGGAACCTACCTTAAGAACTGCGGGAATATTTCCGGTAAGAGGGCGTGTCTTATTCTCTCTTCCTCCACGCTCTTCAAAGGTGGTGCGATGAGTTCTTTCATGTCTCAAATCGAAGGGGAGGGTGTCATTCTGAAGACAAGTCAGGATGTATCATCAGCCAAAGAGGTTGAGTCATTTATAAAGACAATTAATGTAGAAAGGAATTATTGAAATTATGAAAAGATTATTATTTGTTGTATCTCTTGTGCTTTTACTTTCCTTCTCACTTTCGGCTGCTACAATCAGTTCTCCCGCAGCAACTGTGAATCTTACAAAGAACAAGGTTATTACAATGGATACTCTCAACAGCGAGTATACCACATATCAGGAAGCCGGTTATACAACGGTTACCAAGCTTGATGTGCTCAATGCACTTATCGACGAAATTCTTGTAGAGCAGGGTGCAGCCAGGGACGGTTATTCCGTTTCCGACAGCGACGTTGAGCTTTTATATGCACAGCAGAAGTCGAGTATCGAATCCCAGCTGGGTTATTCTATAACAGATGATGAGTTTGCCTCCCTTGTTGAAGAGAGCTACGGAACAGTTGCAGACTACAAGAGCTATCTCAAGACTCAATATCTTACACAGCAGTATGTCCAGGGCAAAGAGAGTGATATCCTCTCAGATGTTGCCGAGCCGACTGATAAGGAAATCAGGGCATGGTATAGACAGAATTCATCTACTTTCATGATGCCTGAGATGGTTCGTCTTTCTGTTGTTGCCATGGAGAAGACAGATGACGACAAGAAGAATGCCGAGAAGCTGTCTACACTCAAGAGTGTTTACTCCCAGATTACATCAGGTTCCCTCTCATTCGAGAAGGCTGTACAGAGCTACAGCGAGGACGACTCAAGTAAATCTTCCGGCGGCGACTGGGGCTTTATGAGTGACTCGGACTCAACCCGTCAGAGCATGGGCGATGAGTTTGTCGATGCCGTTATGCTGATGGAGGCGGGAGATATCGAGGGGGTCTTCGAAACACCTTATCTCTACTGCATAGTAAAGTGTACAGTACATCAGGATCCGAAGGTTCTTGCTCTTACAGATACAATCGAGGATTACGGTATTACAGTCTATGATTATATCTATCAGGGACTTACATACCAGAACAGCCAGTATGCTTATATAGATGCATACAACGCACTTGTAGCTGACCTTAGAACACAGGCTAAAATCAACATTTTATATAAAGAACAATGAGTATTAAAGTAGAACGCCATAAGGCAAGAGAAATAGCTGTTGGAACATTATATTCATTGGATATAAGAGCCAATCTCCCTCCGGAGGGTGATTGGTTTCTTTTCCAGGGCTTGAATGAGGAAGAAGTCGAATCTCTTGATACTGCCGTCAAGGTTTATGCACAGTTCCTGATTGAAGGAACAATCGCTCACCTTGAGGAAGTCGATTCTCTTATTAAAATTTATTCGAAAAGACCTATCGAAATGATTGATGGAGTCGATAGGTCAATATTACGTATCTCCTTCTTCCAGCTTTTATATGATAAGGAGACACACCCCACAATCGTTATCGATGAAGCGGTGAAGCTATCACAGGAATTGAGTAACGATGTATCCTTCAAGTTTATAAACGGAATATTGGATACATTTGTCAGAGGCAAAAATGATTCAATACAAAAATGATTTCGAGATAGACAAAATCCGCTCGTCAGGGAAGCTCCTTGCCGAGATGTTCGAGTATGTAGGGGAGTATATCAAGGAAGGCATTTCAACCTGGGATGTCGACAAAATGTGCGAGGACTTCATGCATAAGCATCATGCAAAGGGGTCATGCAAAGGTTACTGCGGCTACAACAATGTTACGTGCACATCGGTCAATGACTCGATTATCCACGAAATACCGAGTAAGCGTAAGATTCTCACATCAGGTGACCTTTTGAAGGTTGATGTGTGTCTTACACTTGATGGTTACATCTCCGACTCGACTCACGCCTATGAGATAGGGAAGGTATCACCGGAAGTGCATACATTCAACATGGAGACAAGAAGGGCATTATATCTTGGAATTGAGGCTGCATCAAAAAACGGTGCCAGGATTCAGGATGTAGGAGCAGCCGTGATGAATCTTGCTAGGAAGAATCACTACGGCATATTGAAGGATTACTGTGGTCATGGAGTCGGGTTTAACCTCCACGAAGACCCGGAAGTTCCGAATTATATTGACAGGGGAATGCCTAATCCTAGAATAAGAAAAGGAATGGTATTTGCAATCGAGCCGATGTTGATGATGGGTGGAAGCAACAGATTTTATCTTGCTCAGGATAAATGGACTGTCAAATCAAAAGACGGTTCATATGGATGCCATTGGGAACATACGGTTGCTATAACAGACGAAGGACTGGAGATTCTTACTGAAATTTAACGGGGGTATTTATGGAACAGCCGAAGAAGGATTTTATTACATGCGACATGATCCGCGATGCAGGTATTAAGCTTGCGCACAAGATGTATACGGAGGATAAGTTCATTCCTGACGTAATCTATGACTCCCTCCGCGGGGGTGCGTACCTTGCAAACGTAATCAGCGAGTACTATAAACTTCAGCTTTCCAAAATCGACCATACACCTGCTTTCTATGCAGCAGTAGTTGCCCGTTCATACGGTAAGCTTGTCGAGCACACCAATAAGGTCGATATCGACGGATGGACATGGTCTCCGAAAAACCTCAAGAAAGGCCAGAAGGTCTTGATTGTTGACGATATCTTCGACACAGGACTCACAGTCAATTCCCTATGCGACACAATCATGGCAAACGGTATTCCGAGGGAAGATATTAAGGTTGCAGTATATGACTACAAGATTTCTTTATATCAATGGAAGGACGGAAAACCTGAACTTCCAATCCAGCCCGATTACTACTGCCGTAAGCATGTATTGAAGAGCAAGGATGACTATCTCTGGATTCATTACACATGCCATGAGTTCATCGGCCTGACACACGACGAGATAGAAGAAGTCTACACAGACGAAGAGGTCAAGCGTATCCTTCACGAGATCTGCGAAGACTAAGACTTATCTTTCAAATATACAATTATTGCTTCTGCTCTTCTTCAGCATTGAGTACTATCTATTTGAAGAGGATTAACTCATAGATTCTTAGTTCTTAGTTCCATAGGTTGACAGCTGTCCTTATGCTTTTCATTCTGCTTTTGTTGAAAAGGAAATAAAACCTACATGAACTCTAGATATCGATTGTAGCTATGTGAACCGGTGCAGAGAAATGGGCCGGAAAAGTAGAGACTTCTCTGGCCCTTCATAAACATCCTTCACCCGCACTATTTCCAAGAAGAAGTAACTGATTTGTCCACGAGGTTAATGCACTGTGCACCGTTCTGTGCTGTAATTACGTTGATGTATTTACCGTCAACAACCTCAGCAACAAAGACAACTTCGATGGAACTTAATCCTGAAACTGAGGTTTCAATGAGCTTATCAGAGCTATCGACATAATAAGCATAATTCAATCCTTTCACCATGAAGTAGCGGTTACCGTTTGTCAAATTGGTTGCAACTCTACTTTTTGTATTTCCGGAAGCCGAATTAATTTTAGCTGTTTTATTATAAAATGCATTTGATTCACTGAGGAATATACCGTCTAAGTACGTTATATAAGAATTGCTGTTTAAAGAACGAGCGTCTGAATCAGTGCTTGTCGTGAAATAGTATTTTCCACTAGTATCAACACCGGAGAAGAGTCCATCTCCCATGTAGGTCACACTTGTATAGGAGTAAGTGGAGAGGGATTTAAGTGCTTCGTCAGTAAGGAGAGTTGAGCTGTCATCTGCATAGAAGATGTAATACTTATTGTCTTCTGAGTTCTTGAATACCTGAGCCTTTACATCTTTGCTGTTTATATATTCATATGAATACATTCCCTGAGTTTTATACTTACTTGAAAGAGCTGTGTATTCAGTTTTTTCTGTATTGTATCCGATTTTATAATACTTCTCTGCTGACTCATCATAGTATATGCAGTACCAGTCATCTTTTGTTCCTGCTGCATAGACAACGTTTCTAGCGTTGATGCCTGTGCCATAGGATGAACCGACCTCAGAGCCGTCGAAAACGAATATACCTTCGTCGGATGCGACAAGATATTCGCTGTCACTGAATCTCAGGAGAACATTATGAATTGTGTAACTAGCTTTTTTAGCTGAAGTTCCGGCATCCTCAAAGAGGCCGGTAGCTGAGTCCATGTTACATGATACAGATACAAAGAGCACAAGGAGTGCGGTTAATATAATTGATATCTTTTTCATTCTTTTTTTTTCTCCTAGTTCCTGTATGCTACATATAAGAGGCATGGAATAGATGTGTGAAGTCCGTTCTTCTCACTCTTTGTATAAAGCTCGGGCACGAAGTTGATTCCGCTCTTGAGTCCTATTCCCCAGTGATCTGTAAAGAAGAACCTGCAGCCGACATTGAGTGAGAAGCTCATAGCAAACATGCTCTTATCATTATAGCTGAGATAGTTGAAACCGACTCCGAGTGAAATCGGGAGTTCGAATCTGCCTTGGAGAGGAACGTATGTTGCTCTGAAGAGGAGGGGAACCTGAGTAAAGAGACGCTCGTTAGCGCATCTGTTGAACTGGTAGCCGACTTCTCCTCCGATGGATATCTTGGAATTCAGAAAGACTTCATAATCAATGGAGCCATATCCCCCGATATTAAAGTGCGTTCCGTCTTCGCCCCACCATAAACCTGTGGTGAATGTGCCGTCATCTTTCTTATATGAATTGGTGAACGGGAGGTCGACACCTGCCGTAATTGTGAATACCTGGGAGGAGGTATCATAAAAGTCTTCGGCTGAAAGCGCCAACAGCGGGATAAGAATCAATAGAATAATTAGAATCGATTTTCTTTTCATGCGTCGAGTATACTCCAAATCGCCTTAACTTTCAAATTGAGTATTGTTTTACCCAAATCTATTCTGTATCATTTGAAACGTGGTTGAATTAAATTGTAAAGAGCTCTCGAAGAAGGTGCTCAGTGGCGTTAAAGAAAGGTCTCAAGCCTTTGTAAATAAAGGAAATAGAGCGCCGTCGCTTGCTGTTGTTCTTGTCGGAAATAATCCGGCGAGTTTGTCATACGTTAAAAGCAAGGCAAAAAAATGTTCGCTCGTTGGATTTGTGCATTTTCAATATTCCTTAAGTGAAGATTGTCTGGAGAGTGATGTGATTTCGCTCATAGAGAAGTTGAACGCGGACGATAACATAGATGGAATACTCGTGCAGCTTCCACTTCCGGGGCACATTAATAAGGACAGGGTGATTAATGCTATAAGTAAGGATAAGGATGTTGACGGTTTTACTCCTTACAACATGGGGCGTCTTGCTCTAGGCCTGGACTCCATCGTCCCGTGCACACCTCTCGGCATTGTTGAAATATTTAAGAACTGGAATATAGAAACAAAGGGAAAGAGAGTATGTGTAATCGGGAGATCCACAATTGTGGGAAAGCCACTTTCAATCCTTCTGAGTAATCCCGGCTTCGACTCAACTGTCACACTCTGCAATTCTCATACCGTCAATCTCAGGGAAATTACACTCTCGTCAGATATCATAATCACGGCAGTGGGCAAACCGGCATTCATAGATTCTTCCTTTGTTAAAGATGGTGCTGTTGTGATAGACGTAGGAATAAACAGGGTTCAAGACAGCGCAGGCGAAAAAGGATATGTCCTTAAAGGCGACTGTGATTATGGCTCATTTATTAACCGCAGTGTTATGATTACACCCGTTCCCGGAGGAGTCGGTCTTATGACTGTTGCATCCCTCATGATGAATACGCTTACATGCGCCGAGAAGAGAAGAGGAAAATGAAGAAATACCTGATAGAAACATATGGCTGCCAGATGAATACGGCAGAGAGCAACGCAATAGAAATACTACTTAAGGGAAGGGGACTCGAGAGCACAGATAACCCCGATGAGGCTGATGCCGTAATCATAAATACTTGTTCTGTGCGTAAGACCGCTGAAAACAGAATATGGGGGCGACTCGGTTTTTATTCGGCAATCAAGAAGAAAAGGCCGCTGAGAATTGTTGTGACGGGTTGTATGGCATCGCGCCTCAGAGAAGAGTTCAAGAAAGATGCTCCTTTTGTCGATTTTGTTGCAACAAACGAAGATAAGGACAAGATTGCATCGTACCTACAGGGCGGAGAAGAAGAGAGGGACGAGAAGTATTCATTTCTTTCATCTTACTATAAGGAAGGGGAGTTCTCGTCTTATATTCCGATTATGAACGGGTGTAACAACTTCTGCTCGTATTGTATAGTTCCATATGTAAGAGGAAGGGAAGTCTCCAGGGATACCGCATCCATAATTGAAGAAGTTAAATTCCTTGAGAGCAGGGGAGTGAGGGAGATAACCCTCCTCGGGCAGAACGTCAACTCCTATTCATCAACGTACAATGGCAGGGAAATAGACTTTCCGACCCTGCTCGATTTGATTGTTCCACTCCTAGATAACATCCACTTTGTCAGGTTTGAGTCTCCGCACCCAAAAGATTTCTCATCTCATTTAATTGAAACAATTAGAGACAACAAGAGAATATGCTCCCACATACATCTTCCGATGCAGTCTGGTTCTTCTAGAATTCTTGAGTTGATGAACAGGCACACTACGCGCGGGAAGTTCATCGAACTAGTTGAGAAGATGTACTCTATTATTCCATCCTTGACGCTTTCAACTGATGTAATTGTCGGCTTTCCATCGGAAACTGAGGATGAGTATGAAGAGACACTCTCGATGATGGAGATAATGCACCCTAGTGAGGCTTTCATGTACTACTACAACCCCAGGGAAGGTACACGCGCCGAAAAGATGGACGGTCAGATAGATATCAAGACAAAAACCGAGAGGCTGGAGAGGCTTATCGAAAAGCAGCTCGAAAGGCAGAAGATAATCAGGGAGAATTCCCTTCCGCTCGAAAGGGAATGTCTTATAACCTCTCTTTCTCGCGATGACGAGAGCCGCTTCCTCTGCCGCGACGAGCATAACTTCTATTATTCTGTAATGCCTGACAAAAACCATAATATCGGTGATATAATCCGTGTTAAGGCCACTACTCTCAGCGGCAACACATTCAGGGGGGATGAAATTGACTGATTACGATACTTTATTTTCCTTACTTACATCGTCTAAGCGTACTGTTGTTCTAACCGGTGCCGGAATAAGTACACTATCTGGTATCCCGGATTTCAGAAGCTCTAACGGAATATACTCTAAATCCTTCGGCTCACTCAGTGTCGAATCGCTTCTCGACATAGATTTCTTTATGGAGCATCCAGAGGAGTTCTATAAGTGGGCCCGCGACGGCTGGTACAGCAATGCTGTCTATAAGCCGAGTATAGTCCATGAGACACTGAAAATACTGGAAGATAAGAATATGCTCTCCGATGGAATCTTTACACAGAACATCGACTCCCTCCACACCGACTGCGGTTCGAAGAAGGTATATGAGCTCCATGGGACACTCCGCACCTCGACCTGTACGCTATGCGGAAAGAAGTTCACATTCAATGAAACAAGAAAAAGACTTGATGGCCGCGACTGGCCGCACTGCGACTGCGGAGGACTAATCCGAAGCGATATCGTCTTCTACGGAGAAGGGCTTGACCCGAATATTCTCGAGAGGGCATATTCATCCTTCGAGAGCTGCTCACTTGTAATGGTACTGGGAACTTCTCTTGTTGTTTCTCCCGTCTCACAGCTTCCATACCTCGCTCAAAGAAGCGGCAGTAAGGTCGTAATCGTCAATCGAGATAAGACATATCTTGACGACAGCGCGTATCTAATTTTCCGGGATCTTAAGGAATGGGGAGAAAAAACATACAATTTCCTTCAAAATTATTGAATTTTTATAACTTTAGTTTGTTTTCTTTTTTTTCCGGAGATATTATATTTAATGAAGAAAACATCTATTGGGGGTGTTTTGGTTTCGACTGGCTTTGCTAGGCTATAAACTGCGAATCAAGCGCTGACTTGTTAAACCGGCAAAAACAATTAAATGCTAAGAAAGAAGAAGACTATGAAGTCGAATCTGAAGCATTTGCTTTAGCTGCTTGATTGTAGCGTAAGCAAAAAGAGGGAATATTAAGTCTCTGGTAAACCCTCTTCATTTACAAAGGAGACTTATCTGGTGAGAGCACCTCGTATCATCAGAAAAATCTCAGGGGTTGCTTCACATACACCGTCTGTCCTGTTACCTAGTATGTGACTAAGATTAGAAGCAGAACTATATTCGTAGACGTTTATGGATAGACTGTTAGGACAGGAGTTCGAGTCTCCTCACCTCCAATTTTTTCTTTGCTTTAAATTGGGGGATTTATGGCAAATAGGACGGACGTCAGGGTAATCAAAACAAAACAGAAGCTTAAAGAGGCTTTAATTGAGCTTTTGTCTATTAAGGAAATAGAAAATCTCACGATAAGTGAAGTCTGTCTTCTTGCTAACGTTAACCGTAATACTTTCTATTCTCATTACACTGATGTCTATTCACTCTACAGCGATGTCAAGAAAAGCTACCTCGAGCACTTTGTTAACGAGATAGAAGCGATGAAGGCGGATGGCGAGAATGCACAGCACCTCATCACATACTTTCTTGAATCTGTACAGGAAAAGGGTGAATTCTTTGCATTCCTATATAAAGACTATTGCGGACTGGAATTTATCAGCTCGATTATCGAAGTATGCCTTGGAGAGCAGATAAAAAGCATGAAGGTCGATTCCTCTCTCATAAGTGACGAAGACTTCTACAATTATATGATAGGAGGAGCAGTGAACCTTGTTGTTAAGTGGCTCAACAGATCGGCTGAGGTTGGCGCAAAGGAGATGGGGGCGAAAATCTGCTACTTCATCTACAACATCAAATCAAGCTGTTTTTGACTAATATCTGTTGAGGTCCCTTACTTCACGGCGCGCGTCTATTCTTGCGTCCCTCTCTTTGATTGCCTCTTTCTTGTCGTGTACGTTCTTTCCTCTTGCGAGTGCAATCTTCATTTTGACAAGATTACCTTTGAGATAGATTTCAAGCGGAACAATCGTCAGCCCCTTCTCGTTGACCTTACGCGTGAATTTCTTTATCTCGGCCTTATGTGCAAGAAGCTGCCTTTTTCTATCGGGAGTGTGATTAAAAATATTACCGTGGGTATAAGGCTGAATTAAAAAGCCGATGAGTGTGAGCGTTCCGTTTTTTGCCGTTATATAGCTGTCGGAGAATGAGCATTTTCCTTCCCTTATCGACTTGACCTCGGTTCCCTCGAGAGCGATACCGCACTCGAGTTCTTCTATCATCTCATAGTTGAAGTAGGCCTTCTTGTTTTTCTGTATCAGCTTTATATTTTTATTCTCACTCATGTTTTACCAACCTGAACCCGTTATAAGGCGACGAACTTGCCTTGTCCACAACGCCGACAGTATCTACTGTGATATTATCGTTGACGTAACTGCCGCCCATGACAATTACATCGTCATAAGGATAGAGTAAAGATAAGCGCGCATATGTCTCTTCGTCAATAAGACGCATGAGAGGGATGTATACAGTAGAGGTCATATCCCAGAGCTGTCCCATAAGGCCAGTCGGAGTCGAGGAATCACGCTCTGTGTAGCTTAGGGATGTAACATATGCCTTATCCTCTGCAGAGATGGCAGAGGCTGTCCACTCTTCTATTGTCGGGAGGGAATACTCCACGCCGTCCTTCTGACTCTTCCACTCGCAATAAGCCTCGGCAGCATACCAGCTTATATATCTAATCGGTCTCGAGCGCCTCAGGGAAAGGTTGATGTCTGAAAGGTAGTTAGAGTCTACAAGACCCTCTTCAATGAGAGCGGAGATATTATCCTTACTCCACTTCTTGTTCTCCTCGACAAAGAGTGCATACTCGTTTTCGGTAACAAGAGCACCGGAGATATAGAAGGTGGAGTAGTCGAGTGTGACGGGTAGGGTGTTACTCGATGGGTAGGACGTGAGTGTATCGCTGCCGATTGTGATTTTTCCGCCTTCATACTTATAGAAATTTCCGTCCTTACTTACTTTAATCCCGCTTGTCTCATCATCCTTCTTAACTTCACTTTCTCCTGTAGTGTAGAGGGTGTCAAGATATGACTTTACTACTGCCTCTTCTTCAGATGTGTACTTGACAGCGGAAGAAGAGAGTATTCTTTCTGCCGCCGTGTAATCCTCGTACATTGTAAGCGATGTTATATGCAATATTGCATAGAGCCAGGCATCTCTTATGTCATCCACACCCATAAGTGTTGCCGTCACAGCATATGTTTTAAAAGGGGTGGGGTATCTCAAATTCGTGCTGTAGTCGGTAATCGAGGAATACGAAACTACATCGGACAAAAACACTTCCTCTGCCTTTTCTCTTGTTTCATCTGTAAATGTGAACTCAGGCTTTAATGAATAAACAGAATGATGGAAGAGTGTGAAGAAATAGTGCTTCGGAACATTAACTTCCTCTTCTCCTATTTTGATGCCTTCATAATAGAACTCATATTTGTGCACGCCCGAAGTTGTTTCTATGACAGAGCCGTATCCATTTGAAAGGTATGTGCCGTCTTCATAGAGAGCAAATACGGGAAGAGTCGAGTCAACAGATATATATGACGTATTACCCACAATTCCCGGTAGAAGGCAGAGAAGGAAGAATACAACAAGGAGAAAAAGAAAGAAAAGAGATAATATATAATATGCCGGTCTAATTCCGTGCCAATAGGGTAGAACAACGGGCTCGACATCGCTCAGCTTCACTTTTTTAAACATAGCAATAAAGTAAACATCAACTCTTCTCTTGTCAATTAATGAGAAGAAGTGTACCTTTGTCTCTATGGAAAAATTCCTATGCTGGGTTGAAAAGACAACAGAGAAGAAGCTGACAAAGCGTAAGGCTAAAAAACAATACAACAAAACAAAGAAGCGTACATTCCTCTCGGAAGCGCTCGAGTGGCTTGATGCCCTCGTCTTCGGAGTCTTCTGGGTAATCATAATAAATCAATTTCTTTTTCAACTCTTCGTCATTCCTTCCCCCAGTATGGTTTCAACCCTTCTTGTCGGGGACAGGGTTGTTGTAAACAAAACAAGCTACGGCGTTGAAATATATCCCGGAGGCCCTAAGCTTTTCGAGAGTGCAAGGCGTGTTCAGAGGGACGATATAATTACATTCTACAACCCTGAATATGAGTCCCGCGGTCCCGTTTTCGATATCTTAAGCCAGGCTGTCTACATGGGAACACTGTCACTTGTTAATATTGACAAGGACAGCGACGGTAATGTCAGGGAGCGCCTATTCGTCAAAAGGTGCGCAGCTCTTGGCGGCGACAGGGTAAAGTTTGTTGACGGCAACGTCTACATAAAGGCAGCAGGAACGGGTGAGTATGTTAAGGAAGAGGAGTTCAGAGAGAGCAATAATCTCTCCCCCGCTCCTTCCCGCAGTGTAGATACATCTCTCTATGATGCACTCAAGGCTGTTGCAAGAATCGAGGCATACCTCGACAGTGACCTCAGCTATCCGGAGTACCTTCTTTCAATCTATAAGCCTATGCAGGGAAGTGACTACGACTACAAATTCGACCTCTATGAATTCAACCGTGCATACTACGATGAGCTTTCATTTATCGACCCGTCAGATATGTCCGTCCGCGCCGGGAAAGAAGAATATAATGTAGGTATATATGTTCCGGATTTCTCCGTTCTTCCACTCGGGGACAACAGAGATAACAGCCAGGACGGAAGATACTTCGGCCCTGTCAGCGAAAGCGATGTAAACGGTTCTGTTGTTGCACGTTTCTGGCCCCTTAATAGAATCGCAGTACTCACAGATGATTGACGCCTACATTCCAACACGTCCTTTAAGCTTATACATTCACGTGCCTTTCTGCCGTAAGCGCTGTGATTATTGCGCTTTCTACTCATCTATTATCGACAATGAAATCCTGGATAAATATTATAATGTCTTAAAAAAAGAGCTTGAGGTTCTTGTTGAAGATATTAAAAAACCTTTCTACACAATTTATTTCGGGGGCGGGAATCCGATATTGCTCGGAGAGGAGAGGATAAAGGCGCTCATCGAGACTGCATCACGCTACGGGAAAGCAGAGGAGTGTACGCTTGAAATAAACCCGGAAGATATTTCCACCTCTCTTGATTCTCTTTATCCTCTAGTCAACCGCATTTCCACGGGAATACAGAGTATGAATGACGCTACGCTGTCATTCCTGGGTAGAAGAGCGCGCCTCAGCGATAACATAAAAGCTCTGCAATACCTCTCGTCCTCACCCTTTATCTGGAATGCAGATATAATAACAGCAGTCCCGACAACGGATGAACGCGATACCATTTACGACCTGACTCAAGTTATAAAGTACAACCCCCACCATATTTCCTTCTATTGCCTTACTTTCGAAGAAAATACCCCTTTGATGAAGAAAGCAGTTCCTCTAGGTGACGAGAAGGAGAGGGAGTTTCTTCTCTCTGGATGGAAAGAACTTAAAGATGCGGGATACCGACACTATGAAATCAGTGCATTCTCCCGTACGGGCTTTGAATGCAGACATAACAGTGTCTACTGGGATCTAGGACAGTACATAGGACTCGGGCCGTCAGCGGAGTCTTATCTGGGCTGGAGTGAAGGTGTGTCGATGAGGAACACCGAAGACCTTGATTCATTTATATCAAAGCCTGAATTCAATTGCGAGAAATTGACTCGGAATGAGACGGAGGAAAGCTATCTTATAACTGCGCTGAGGCGTGATGGTGGGATAGATAAGGAAGAATACAATAATCGTTTCTCTTCATCATTCGATGAAACGTACTCGGAAAGAATAGAGATGCTCGATAAAACATGGTATGAAGATACTCAATCCTCATTCGTTTTGACAGAGGAAGGGATGCTGATGCTCAACACTGTTATACTTACACTATCGCTGGCTTTGTGACACTTTCGTTTCTTTGTTTTTCATAATATATTGACTGAAAAATACCGCGTGTGTTAAGTTCATTGGGTATTCTAAAACTATAGAGGTATTTACATGTCTGGCCACAGCAAATGGGCAACTATTAAACACAAGAAAGGTATTGCAGACGCTAAACGCGGACAGGCTTTCACAAAACTCATCAAGGAAATCACAGTATGTGCAAAGATGGGTGGTCCTGATCCGGAGTCTAACGCAAGACTTAGAACTGCTATCCTCAAGGCAAGAGCAGAAAACATGCCTAAGGATAACATCGAAAGAGCCATCAAAAAGGGAAGTGGTGAACTTGGTGCTTCCACTTTCTACGAATTAACATACGAAGGTTATGCTCCCGGCGGAGTTGCTATCATAGTCGACACTCTTACAGATAACAAGAACAGAACTGCTAGTGATGTAAGAAGTACTCTTACAAAGCTCGGTGGATCACTGGGCGCTACAGGATGTGTCTCATACATGTTCCAGACAAAGGGTGTCATAACATATTCAACAGAAAAATACACAGAAGATCAGATTTTCGAGATTGCACTTGAGAACGGCGCCGAGGATGTTTCTACAAGTGATGATGTAATCGAAGTGACAACAACTCCGGCTGACTTTGCAACAGTCCTCGAAGCTATGCAGGCAGCTGGTTTCGAGCAGGAGAGTGCAGACGTCCAGAGAATCGCGGATCAGACAGTCACACTCGACAGCGAAAAGGCAAATAAGGTTCTCCGCATTGTCGAAAGGCTCGAGGAACTGGATGATGTCCAGCAGGTTTCAACAAACCTCGATCTTCCTGATGACTTTGTTGCTGAGGACTAAGAATTGAATATTCTTGGAGTTGATCCGGGACTCGCTAATACAGGCTGGGGTGTCGTCAGTTATGACGGTCGCACATACCGGCCTGTTTCTTATGGAGTAATCGAGACTTCCAGCGGTGAAACCATACAGAAGAGGATTTATACAATAGCTCAGGATCTGGGGACACTTGCTGAAAAATATGCTGTCGATGCAGTCAGCATCGAAGATATTTACTTTACAAAAAACATCACATCGGCAATTCCTGTCGCAAAGGTTATCGGGGCTGTCATATATAAATTTTCTTCGATGAACATAAAGACCTATCTTTATTCACCCAAAGAGATAAAACTCGGGGTAGTAGGACTCGGGAACGCCGAGAAGAATCAGGTTCAGGATATGGTGAAGCGCATATTACACCTCAAGGAAATTCCGAAGCCCGACCATGCTGCCGACGCACTTGCCGACTGCATATGCCATGTCACACACAGTTCATTCAGAGTGGTAAACGAAAAATAGTGAAGAAATAGTGAAAAAATAGTGAAATTTCTGACCTTTGACCCTATAAATGAGAGATTTTCACTCTTCGACCGAAAACACCCTTCTGGAGCGTCCCTTTAAGTCTTGTAAATCTTCCAAGTACGATACCGTCAAGTATGAACAAGTATCGTAGGATGAACACGCTCTTCAGTGTAACGG
>CAVIUT010000011.1:0-39242 GCA_963646155.1 Eggerthellaceae bacterium
TTAGATACCATTTCCATAGGACGACGAAGTCACCGCATGGGAGTGGTAGTTCATATGTGGTAATCCAAAGAAGTCAAGAATGAGCCTCTTCAGCAGAACAGAACACATGCTCCTTATTCCGGGAAACGATTAACCTTCCCATACTAGCATTTAAGCCATTTTAACTTTGTATTGATGCCGAAGTGAATTTAAGGACATGTCATTGTAATTGGCTTTCCCATCCTTTAGTAATCTTCCAAGAACTATACCCGGATCACGATCTATCTCTTTTGCAAATTCACGTATTGAATGACTGTCAAACCTATTTGCAGCAATAAAAAGTTGATACTTATCATAAGGTATCAACATGTCTTCTGCATATTTATTCGCAGTTTCCTCCTGCTCGCCACACTCCGAATCAAATGAAATTCCATAGTCCCCGTTCATCACATGTCCAATCTCATGAAACAAAGTAAACCAGAAGGTATCAGAATTGAGCCTTCTGTCGTTCACCATCAGCATCACGTTATTGCCAACTTTTTTTGTCGCGCCATTAATTTTTGAGCCCAAAATATTGGGAAGAACAACAAAAACAACACCTGCTTTCTTAAAGGCCTCCTTAATAAGAGGGTAAAATGTACTGTGCTCTTTTGTCAGCGTAAGTGCATATACTACAGCTTCTTCAAAAAGCGATTTATTGAACTTCGGCGCCTCCGTCTTCAATGCAATATTTGCTGCTATCTCTACCATTATATTCGCTTTTATTATATTTTTTTCCGTTAATTCTCCCGTAGCACGCCTAAAACTTACCGCCATGTCTTTCTTCTTAAACACAGTAAGCGTCGCCACATTGAGGAAAGTTCTTACTTCTCTAATTTGCTCGTCTACTCTTCTAGGTAGTTCCGGAAGATCAAAGTGCTCTTGAAAGTAGCTATAATCAAGGCTCTTAAAAACCAATCTTTCCTCTTTAAGTTCTTCGTTGGACTTGAACTCTGCAACGAGTGCATCATACCCGTTCTGCAGATTAAGCCAATAAGAGACACTCGTTCCAATCATTCTGGATAGCTTCATTGCAATATCAATCGAAAGACTCTGCTGGCCACGGATCAAAAGACTCAGATTTTTGGGCGTTGTATCCAGCCTCTTCGCAAAATCCTCCTGAGTCAAGCCGCTCTCATCTACAATTTCTTTAATGTAGTAGCCCGGATGAAAGGCAATCTTATCATTATATTCAATATAATCACTCATAATGTTTGCTCACCTCCTTTATCTCCACTATCCTCACACATGTTGCAATCTGATCTATGTAGCATGGATCAAATGGTTCTTTATTCTCATTAAGAGGTTGAAGAATAATACGCCATTGTTCTCTTCTTGATTTAACATCGAGAGCAAAGAATCCTTCCAAATCTCTTCCCTTCTTCTTTCCGAGGTTATGAAAATGGAATGTAGGCTGAACTATGATATCTTTTATAGTCTCAGCCTTCTCCAGCGCATTTATTCTTGCAAGAAGACTTGTTGCCAGTGCCACATCCCCTCCAAAGAGCTTTTTTGCCACCTTTAAACTAGTGCATTGGCTTTTGACCTTATCCGATGCATATACCAGCTCCAAGTCCTCCCTCCTAACCGTAGCAACTAGGAATTACCTATCGGGTAATTTCTTCTTAACACATGAAGTCTTTCTCGTCAATGCCATAGGACGCCATATCAATTAGAAAAGAAAAAACTCAATTACGGAAATTCGGTTCACGGACGGTTTAATGTATACAATACGATTAATTGGAGTGAAGATCGCGATTAAGTTGAGAGGGGCTCGATGTGCACTCAAATGGTGTCCAGTCAGCAATACTCATCCTGATTAAAAGAGGCTCTTTTCTTCATTTTCAATTCGGAAAAAAAGAGGCCTACTCCATTTGGAATAAACCTCTCGTATAAAAAAACAACCGTCCTTCTTATTTGATAACCATTTCTGTTTCACCGTCGAAGAGATATACGCTCTCGTAAGGAACATAGAATGTAAAGCGGGAATCAATCTCGGGAGTATCGTGAGGATTGACCTTCAGGATGGACTTAACGCCATCGAGGTCGATGTAGACGTTGGTGTTGTCGCCGAGAAGCTCGCTGAGCTCTACTGTAGATTCAAGCTTGTAGCTGTTGTCCTCTTCCTTGAGTACTGCAGCCTCAGGTCTGAAGCCGAAGACAATTTCCTTCCCTTCATACTTCTTGAGGTTCTCTGCACTGAGCTTCTTTGCCAGGTCAACTGTGTTAGCGCCAATCTTCATCTTGCCGCCCTTGAGAGGTCCGCGGACGAAGTTCATAGGAGGCTCGCCGATGAATCCTGCAACGAAAACGTTTACCGGGTCAAAATAGAGATCGTGAGGTGTTCCGACCTGCTGGATGTACCCTTCCTTCATGACGACGATTCTGTCAGCCATTGTCATAGCTTCGGTCTGGTCGTGTGTAACGTAGATTGTTGTTGCTCCCGTCTTCTTGTGGATATCTGTAATTTCAGAGCGCATCGTGACTCTCTGCTTAGCGTCGAGGTTTGAAAGAGGCTCGTCCATAAGGAAGATGTTTACCTTTCTTATGATTGCACGGCCGACTGCAACACGCTGTCTCTGTCCGCCGGAGAGAGCTTTCGGAAGACGATCAAGATAATCGGTAAGGCCGAGAATCTGTGCTACGTTCTTTACCTTCTCCTCGATTATATCCTCATCAATACCTTCAAGTGTCAGACCGAATGCAAGGTTGTCGTAAACTGTCATCTGAGGATAGAGAGCATATGACTGGAATACCATCGCAATTCCTCTGGCTTTCGGTCCCTTTTCGTTTGCTCTTTCACCGTTGATGAAGAACTCTCCCTTGCTTATGTCCTCCAGTCCTGCAATCATTCTCAGCGTTGTACTCTTTCCACAGCCTGAAGATCCTACAAACACAATGAATTCGCCCTTTTCAATCTCAAGGTTGAAGTCATGAACAGCATGGAATCCGTTAGGATAAATTTTGTTTATGTCTTTTAAGATAAGGTATGGCATTACTCGTCTCCTTTCGCCTTTCTTTTAGCATCCCTGACAATCTTTTTCACCAGCCCCTTAACCTTGATGAACAAGAGGTCATAGGCGAGAAAGAAAAGCCCGAATGTGAGGGGTTCCATTGCAAACAGGACAACGTCACTCCTCCCGGTTATTTTCAACAGGATGATGTTAATCATCGCGTATGTGATATAAACGGCGAAAACAACCAAAAACGAATATATCACATTCCAAATCAGAGAGACGTAACCCTTTTTGGGAAACATCATCCACTTATCATATTCCCCGTTTTCCTTTGCAATGAAGCGGAATATGTTGTTCTCAAGTATGTCGACCACAAAACCCATTGCAAGGGATGTGACGAAATACAAATCCAGTGAGGACGGAATATACATTCCGAGTCCCCAGACTATGAAGTAGCAGACGGCTCCACTGAACCAGCACTTTAAAAGAAGCGCCTTACTCACCGTCGAGAGCTTGAACTTCTGCGGACTCTTGTATTTAGCGAGCTCCTCAGGAGAATACTCAGGTGTATTCTCCTTATCAGCTGTTATCAGAGTCTCGATGGCCTTACTCTTTTCAGTGTAGTCATCCTCCCTTCCCGGCATCAGTTATCTCCCGAGATATCTATAGCTTCCATGTCGTCATAGCTGTCGACTTCGACAGTTGTGTTAATCTTTCTGATAAGACGTGAATATACAGGAAGAAGAACAACCAGAAGCAGCGAGATAATCAAGAAGACTATGTGATTGGAAAGAACATCTGCCGCAGTCTTTATGTACATTGTGCTTTCCGTAACGACAATCGGATTTACGCTGTTGTTGACAGCTGCGTAGATGATTGCCCTATAGCGGAAGTCAGCAAAAAGAACAACACCAGTCATGAAGAAAAGGAGAATAAGCATCGGCTTATTGACACCCTTTCTGTGCGGGAAAGCGTTCAGGAAGCAGACAAGACTGAGCATGGAGCCGAGCATTGTCAAAAACCCGCAGAGTCCCATTCCCGAGCCCTGGATACGGCTTGTAGTGTTACTGATGCATGTCAGGTTGAGAGCATAGTAGAGGAAAGTAAGTAGATAAGCGACCAGAGCAATACGCTGCGGATTACGCTTAAGGGCTACAATCTTTTTTCTACCCCACTCCTTGAATCCTTTTCTCTCTTTCATGCCTTCTCCTCCTTAACAATACGCTTTGTCGTCTCCTTGTCGAAGAAGTGCATTCTGTCGAAGGAGATCTTAGCCTCGTCACCGTTCTTGTAATCGAGCCATCCTCGGAGTTTACCGGTAATCTTGTCACCAAGGTCCTTGCCGTTCATTATGTGGCCGTGAACAAGTGTGTTCATTCCAAGGTTCTCGTTGGAGGAAACCTTGATTGTTATATCATCACCCTTAACAACGTTCTCAGGTCTTACACCAAGGACAATCTCCTTGTTGTTGTAAGAAGAGAGGAGTGACACATCGTCGCTCTTAAGAGGAACAGAGAAGCCTCTTCCAACAAGTTTGTCACCCTTAACGGCAACTGTGAAGAAGTTCATCGGAGGCAGCCCGATAAATCCGGCAACGAAAAGGTTGGCAGGAGTATCGTAAAGCTCGAGCGGTGTTCCTACCTGCTGAACATGTCCCATCGACATACATACGATTCTGTCGGCAAGAGTCAAAGCCTCTGTCTGGTCATGTGTGACGTAGAGCATGGTTGCCTTGAGTCTCTTATGGAGAAGGAGAATCTCACGTCTTGTCGAACCTCTTAGCTTAGCATCGAGGTTAGAAAGAGGCTCGTCGAAGAGGAAGACTTTCGGGGTACGAACGATTGCTCTTCCCATGGCGACACGCTGTCTCTGCCCGCCGGAAAGCTGACTCGGCTTCTTATTCAGCTGTGTTGTCAGATTGAGAATATCTGCAGCTGCTAGAACCTTCTTATGGATGACATTCGGATCTTCCTTTCTGAGGGTGAGGGAGAATGCCATGTTCTCATATATTGTCATATGGCCGTAGAGAGCATAGTTCTGGAATACCATCGCCATGTCTCTGTCCTTCGCGGGAGTCTGAGTTATGTCCTTGCCGTCGAGGAGAAGGTGTCCGTTCGATATGTCCTCGAGTCCTGCAACCATTCTGAGTGTTGTACTCTTTCCACACCCTGAAGGTCCGACGAGAACGATGAGCTCTCCGTCCTTTACATCGAGGTTGAAGTCGAAGACGGCCTGAACCTTATTGTCATATATCTTGTCGATATGCTGTAGTTTAAGCTCTGCCATTAGTCTCTCCTTTTCTCTTCGCCCAGTGTTGCAACATAAGCTTTAAGTGTTCTTGATCTCTTGATTCCGACAAGAGCGCCGTAGAGGAGGCAGATACCGGAAAGAATCAAGTAGATAAGGCACCTTATGAACTGTCCGTTCTCCATGACGATTCTCTCTGTCTGCTGGATTGTGACGACTGCACTGTGTGCTCTCATCGGGATTATGAAGATCCTGACAAACTGCATGACGCCGAGGAATATCATGATGTACGAATATTTTTCACTGTACTCCTTGACACCTTCACTGGAGAGGAATGCCAGAAGCATAAAGAGAAGATTATATATGATGGACCCGCCTACAAGAATGTTGTAGTAGTATGTGCTGACATCACTCTTATAGATTGAAACGAAGAAGAATACGTCGAGAAGAATGGCGAGGAGGCACAGATTCGAGCTCAGCTTATTCTTTATATAACGCATGCGGTCTTTCTGGATTAAAGCGTCGTCTATTTCTTTCATGCTCTTTCTCCTTCCTTCAAAAGTCTTTCCTCTTCCTTCATGAGTTTTACTTTCCAGATTGTGTTGTAGACAAGAAGTCCTGCAGAGGCAAGACAAACAAGTGCTACACAGTAATGAATGTCGAACCAGAATGTCGACTCAGTGTACTTCGAGTTGAAGAGCTCGGCATATTCCTTGAGCGCCTCGAAGTCGAGCTGGAGCCACTGGCCCTTGTAAATCTCAATCTCGATGTGTGACCATACTACGAGATATAAGGTAAAGATGACAAACAATGCGACTGCAATGTAATTACCCACGTAGTACTTTCTTCTCTTATTTGTTTGTGAAATAAAGAGGTAGACACCAAGTATGAGATAAATGAGCGAACATACGAGGAGACTTCTGTTGAAACCCTGCATGTTGTAGTAGACAATCGAGCCGGGAACCCATGTCTCAGTGTAATCGTTCGGATTGGTCATAGTCGTATAAAGAGTATCATAAAGGTCTGTCATTATACCCAATGCATAAATAAAGACTACGACACCGGCTAAAAGTGCAATGTAACAGATTATGTTCTGAAATGTCATCTGTTTCTTATACATAATCGTTCCTCCTAATTTTTTATCTCTAGAGAGGGGGAATCCCCCTCCCTAAAGTCTGTTATTTTATTTATTTAAACTCTTGTAGAAATCAAGATCACGGTTCCAAGCTCTCTGCTTGAGTGCAAGGTACTGCTTGCCACTCCATTCTCCAGCAACCTTCTCTGCACTGGTTGCAGCATCTGTAGCGCCGTCAAGTGTGTAGCCCGAGCAGATCTGTGTACAGAAGATGTTGTTTCCGCCCTTAGATGTGCTGAACTGGTTGGTAAGCTCTGTGTATGTGTTGAGCTGGTCAACCTCAACCTTTGTACTCGGAAGAGTTGTCGGGATTGATGTGTACCACATGTTGTCCTCGACTGCGAGCTCTGTGTGCTTGATTGTTCCGAGAGCGATTGCAACCGAAATCTTACCAGCACCTTCCTTACCGACTTCTGTTGTGCACTGATATTCGAATGCCTGGCTCTTAGCAAATGAGAGTGTTGATCCGAGATACATGCGGGCGAAGTTGGTGTAGTTACCGTTAGCATACTTCCAGAGGTACTCTTCTGTGATGTCAGCGATAACCGGCATTTCCTTACCGTTGAAGTTGAACGTCACATAGCTGCCATCAGCGTTTGTCTTGATGAATTCATCCGGGCCGTAGCTCATGAGAATCTGACCTTCTTCGCTGAATGCGTAGTCGATGAGAGCGAGAGCTGCAAAGAGCTTGTCCTGATCGCCCGCAACGCCTTCCTTGCTGATTGCCCATCCGTCTGTCTTAACAGAACGCCAGCTTTCTGTGAATCTCATATAAACGCCGTCAGCGTCTGTTCCGTCGTACCAGCGTGCAACAGGAACCATAACAGCCATGTACTTTTCGCCTTCCTGGAGCTTTGTATCGTTGAGGAGAGCCTGAGTCTGGTTGTAGTCGTAGCTCATGAAGCCGAGGTCGTTCTCGAGCATTGTAGAAGAGCTCTCCTTGCTGTTCTCGATGAAGGACTTAGCAATCAGGCCTTCCTTAGCCATTGCGTTCATTCTCTCAAGTGCAACGTAGGTATCTGCTTCCTGACGAGCATCCTTGATATTTCCTTCGCTGTCGAAGTAGAGGTAATCCTGTCTTGACTCAAGACCTCTTACTCCGAAGAGTGTGCCTGCGAATCTGAAGAGGTCAACTCTTCTCTGGTTGTTATTGTCTTCTCTGCTGAAGAGACCCTGGATAGTGTCTGTTCCGTTGAGAGTATAAGCGTTAGCAACAACACATCTCAGGAGTGCTACGAGCTCATCTGCATCCCATGCTGCGTTCTGGCCGGCAAAGAGGTTGGATCTTGTCGTTCCATAGTAGCCGTCATAAGCTTCGTCGATGTACTTGCGGAGCATGTTGACAGCGTCCACTCCACTGACACTTCCCTTAGCAAGAGCTGCGTTCATTGTTGCGATGATGTTGCCAGCCTTGTCATAGTTCTTAGTAATTGAGATGACCTTTGTGCCGTCTAAGCTTACCGCATCAACTGTGACCTTTCCCTCTGTCGGCATATAAGGTTCATATACAGCAGAAGCAAGGTCAGCTGACTTCTCAGCTGTGAAGTCGCCTTCTCCATCGAGGAGCTTCACCAGCCAGTCGACTCTCATGAGAGGCATTCTTTCGATATCGTTGACACCGTCGAAGTACGGTGAGAAGTAGATAGCGCCAGTTGAGGTGTCGCCTGTGATTGAAAGTCTGACAATCGGGTTAGCGTCAAGGTAAGCCTTGAAGTTCGGCATATAGTCAAGGTACTCAGCGATGTTGACGAAGCTTCCCTTTACACCATAGTCGTTGAGAGATACTGCGTTACCGGAAACAAGATCAACGTCCCCGAGTCTTTCAGCCCAGTACTTCAGCTCGTTTGTAGCGCTGTTTCCCTGATATTTATCTTCGAACTTGATTCCGAGAATCTTTTCGACTTCAACCCAGGTCGGCTTGAGGTCGCCGGAGCGGTATGTAACTCCTGCAAGTTCGATTCCATCACCGGCTGTATCAGAATCGAAGAACAATCCTGTCTTCTTGCTGTTATAACCGGTCGCCATTCTGAGAACTGTACCCTCTTTATATGTGAGAGTCTTAGGCTCTTCTTCAACTGCAGCTGTTGCAGTCGTTGTAGCAGCAGTCGTTGCAGCAGCAGTTGTTGTGGTTGATGTAGTAGTTGTTGCAGCAGTTGTGGTTGTAGAGATCTCCTGCTTTCCACAGCTCGTGAACATGCCTAATACAAGAAAAACACAAAGAGCAAAAACTAAAGTTTTTTTCATTTTTTTCCTCCGAAAATTCCTTTTTTCAATTATTCCTTGACTCCACCTACGTTAACACCCTTAGCAAAATACTTCTGAATGAAAGGATAGATAACGAGGATAGGGACTATTGAACAAACGATAAGAGCGTAGATCATGCTGTCGGAAGCAAAGACTTCATTCCAGCCTGCCATAGCTTCAGGGTCTGTATACTCCTCGAGCATAAGTCTGATGTAAACCATGAGAGGATGTTCGTTGGAGTTGCTGATCATCTGGCGTGCCCAGAAGTAACCGTTCCATCTTGATATTGCAAAGAAGAGAGCGACGGTTGCGATTGTGGACTTGCTCATCGGGATATAGACCTTGCTCAGGACCTGGAATTCCGTTGCGCCGTCGACGATTGCCGCCTCTTCGATATCCTGAGGAACTCCTTCGAATGCGTTTCTGAGAAGGATGATGTTCATTGCTGCCATACCCATTGCTATGATGACAAGCCACTTGTCATCTGTGATACCCACAGCATTGAAGACCTTCTTTGTGTTCAGGTAGTTGAGGTACTGAGGTACGATACCTGCGCTGAACCACATTGTGAAGACGAGGAAGAAGTTGAATGTCTTCCTGAAGAGAAGTCTTTTCTTCGAGAGGGCATATGCACCGAGGATTGAATATCCGAGAGCCCAGATAGTACCGAAGAGCGTGATGTAGAGTGTATTGGAATATGCATTCCAGAACATAT
Source organism: Eggerthellaceae bacterium (assembly GCA_963646155.1). GTDB lineage: Bacteria > Spirochaetota > Spirochaetia > Sphaerochaetales > Sphaerochaetaceae > Ornithospirochaeta. The sequence continues at coordinate 9,317 of CAVIUT010000011.1, forward strand.
TCGAGCTGAACATCCTACCAAATGCTTCGAACTGGATATCCTTGGGGAAGAGAAGAACCTCCGAGTACTCTACGGCTCTTCTTCCGCTGATGGAAGACGAAACAGCATAGACGAAAGGATAGAGACAGCTGAGAGCGAAGATGGTAAGAAGGGTATAGCTGATAATCTTGAAGATTAATTCTGTTGTTTCAAGTTTTCTTTTCATCATCTCCCTCCTTAATAAAGTGATACGTTAGATGCCTTGCGGGCAACGGTGTTGGCTCCGATTACGAGGAGCATACCGATTACGTTGTTCATCATTTCAGCAGCTGAAGCAATTCCCTTTGCCGCCCCTGCCAGACCATAGCGCTGGGCAAATGTCGAAACAACATCTGCTGTCACATATGTATTGGTATTGTAAAGAAGAAGTACCTTCTCGTATCCGATGGAAAGAAGAGAACCGATTCTTGTTATAAGCATGATGACGATTGTCGAGAGAATACACGGAATGACGACATAGCGCATCTGCTGCATCTTTCCGGCGCCGTCAATCTGTGCCGCTTCATAGCTTGTCGGGCTGATAGCAATGATTGCGGCAAAGTAGACGATGGATGAATATCCTGCGTCTTCCCAGATACCGCTGAGCTGATAGATTCCTCTGAAGAAGTTCGGGTTGTTCAAGAGGCCGGCTGAAGCAACTTCATGGCTTATGAGTCCCAGTTTCTCCAGGAGCTGTGAAATAATACCATAACTTGTCGTGATGGAGCCCTGCTTGACAAGCATGGTCACAAGAGATGTCATGACAACTGTCGACATGAACTTCGGCAGGTATGTGAGGACCTGATAGACGCTGCGTGCGATGTTCGATCTGACTTCGTTGAAGAAGAGAGCCAGAATAATAGGAACAGGGAAGCCGAAGCAGAGTCCGTAGAACGAGAGGAGGAATGTGTTTCTGAGTGCTCTCCAGAACTCTGTCGATAGTGCATCTCCTCCTACAAGAAGTCTTCTGAAGTACGAAAAGCCCGAAAAAAGCTGTTCAGATACCGGTAATACCTCATCCGATACCTTAAAACATCCCAACAGCTCATACATCGGGAAATATCTCCAGAACAGGAAGACCAGGAGCATAGGAAGCAGCATAACATAGAGCCTCCAATCCTTGACAATGGCACGCCCGACATGAAGCCAGTAGTGTTTCTCGACATCATCCCTTACCTTCTGTTCGCTATCTTCGTGATAGGTCTTGGTCTGTTCGTCATAAACAAGATAATCAGAAGCTTTCACCTTCATTTCTCTTCTCCTCTTCTTCTTCACTATTAAGTCTCTTTAAATAGAAAATCTGGTCCTCGAACACCCCTTCCCTCTTTCTTACTATCAGGATGATTATCAGGGCAAAAAAACCGCTGAGCACATCCGTCAGGAAAAATGAGACAAAGGAGCCGGTACCCGAACCCACTAGTAAAGAGACCAGAGCCCTTCCCAACTGCATCATCACCGCCATGAAGACAGCAAAAACAACAGAAAGAAAAGCGCTGTTAGCCACCTTTTGTTTACCAACCTTTTTCATAACGATATAAACCACTATGGAAAAGAGGTTACCCAACGCATAAACGAGGATACTTTTCCCGTCAGCCCCATAGGCGAGAGAAAGGACAAGTCCCCCGAGTGCTGAATAAGGAAGCCCGTAAACGGACCACCTCATATACATAATCAAAGTCAATGCAGGAACAAGAGAGAGAGTATACGGCTGCTCCTTGAACCAGGATGACCCGGCCTTGGCAATAACCGTTTCGAAGACTACAAGCAACAATACCCAGATTGTGATGTCTATTGCCTTGTACCTGTTTAGAGTATTCTCCTTCTCCATTCGCACGTTAACCCGTTTAACATATTCTTAACACAGTTTCCTCCCCCCGCAAATTGTAGTCGTAACAATTCATAGAGTTGTCAGAAAAGTGCAACATAATTTTTACTCCTCAACGAGGACTTTTTCCACGCCTCCGACGACCACATTTTCCAGCTCTACGTCGGCAAAACGCACCCTTATTCCCTTCTCCTTCACATCAGGAATACCGCGGTACATCTCGGAAACATGCGGCTCGATTTCGCTCTCGGGGTCGACACTGACCGACGTGTTGCGGATTTTGAGGCCCGTAATTCTTGCCTCGGGAAGACCTACGATAAAGCCCGCAGAGCTCTTGCATCCCGTTGCATATACATTCTCGATGAGGATATTCCTTATGAGCGGTGTATTATCAGTAACAAACTGCGGGTCGAGAGAGAAGAGCGAGTCGTCATTAGCTCCGCACTTATAATACATATTGAATGTAAACGGGCAGAGGCATCCGTCAATCGAGATGTTTCTGAAGGCAAGATTCTCAATTGTGCCACCGCGTCCGCGCCTTGTCTTAACTCTTATTCCTCTGTCTGTTCCGATGAAATTACATTTATCAAATGTGACATTTCTTATTCCGGCAGCTGTCTCGCTTCCGATTGCAGCGCCGCCGTGGGAAGAAATTACAGTGCAGTCCTCAACGCGGACGTTATATGTCGGACGCGCTGCCTTGATTCCGTCATCGCCGGCTCCACTCTTGATACAGATACCGTCATCACCAACATTTATATAACAACCCTTTATAAGTACATCGGTGCAGCTGTCGATATCGAGCGCATCGGTATTTGGGCTGTCGGAAGGATTGAGGATGGTAATATTTTCAATTGTAAGCTTATCTGTAAATACAGGATGAACAGTCCAGAACGGGGAGTTGATAATCTTTACTCCCGAAAGAAGGACGTTACGGCATGAATTGAACTGGACACATGCCGGGCGAAGGAACTGGAATTCCCTCCCACCACCGCCGGAAGGCTGATTACGGTAGTCCGGATTAAGGGATTCAAAGAGCTTCTCGTAGTCTCTCTCAGGCCCTTTCTGGCCGTTCTTACGTCTCTCTCTCAGGCCTTTCCACCACTTTTCTCCGCTGCCGTCGATAACACCCGGGCCAGTTACAGAGACATTCTCTGCGCCCTCAGCATAAACAAGCGGATGCATGGCGTAGCATCTGTGGCCCTCCCAGCGTGTAAAGACAGGAGGATAGAGATGAGGATCATCGATGAACTTGATTGTCGCACCGCTTTCTATATTGAGCGTCGTATTCGATTTCAGCGTCAAAGGCCCTGTAAGCCAGATACCCGCAGGAACATCAACTACACGTGAACCGGAGCCTATAGCCTCTTCGAAGGCTTTTGAATTGTCCCAGGAGCCGTCTCCGCGTGCTCCGAAACGGGTAATACTTACATGCTCTAAATTGTCCATAGGTGATTATTGTCTTTTGATTACACATTACTTTAACGCACACTCATTGGATAAAACAGTGTTTATTGAGTTAAGAAACAGCAAAGACAAAAACAAGCTTTTACTCACTACGGCATCAACACTGAACAGATATCAAGAAAATGATGGAGTTTAAAAAAACAAAGATTGGTGATAATGATTGGGGAGCATCGTAATCAAAGATAAGGACAAACAGTATGATTACTCCGGCATTTTGCTGAAAAGTTTTTGCCCAAAAGTTTTCAATGAATATCGACAGTCTGCTTTTTCTCGTATTATATGGAGTTATGTTTTATCACAGAAAAAAGAGCTTAATGCGATAAGAAGCGTCATCAATAAAAAAAGCGACAAGGCCAAAGGAATTCTCATCTGGGGCGTCAGAAGATACGGTAAATCGACCCTTATCAAAGAGGCGCTCAAGGACTACGAAGGCATTTTTATCAATATGGAATGCGCCGAAGTAAGCTTTATGAAAAATATGGAGATATTCGCATCCATCGCCGCCGAAGAGACAGGGCTCGATTATCTGAAGTATGTCACAGACTTCTCGACGCTTGTCACAATGCTCGCAGAAACAAGTAAAGATACCGTTATACTTCTCGACGAGTACCAGGCTTTGAAGAAGAGCTACACGGACGGCAATTTCGACTCCATATTGCAACTCTCTCTCGACTCTCTTCCCTCCTCCATCACGATAATCCTCTGCGGGTCGTATATATCGGTGATGAAAAGTCTTTCCACCTACTCTTCTCCGCTCTACGGCAGATTTTCCCTTTCTCTTGAAATCGAGAACTTCAACTACCTTGAGGCCTCTGCATTCTATCCCTCCCTTCCCGTTCACGGGAAGATTGCCTTCTATTCGGTTTTCGGAGGTCTTCCCTTCGTCCTGAGTTATCTACGCGCCGAGAAAGGACTTGAATGGAACATCAAGAATCTGCTCCTCGAGAAGAGTTCTCCCGTTTATATCGTCTTGAAGGAGACGCTGTTAAAGGAGATATTCAAGATTGAGAAGGCCGAAGAAATTCTTTACACCCTCGGTAACGGAAAGAAGAAAAACAGCAAAATCGCATCTGCTCTCAACACGACAAGTTCCGTCGTCGCAGAGGAATGCAGAAGGCTTATGGAGATGTCGATTATAGAAAAAATAACTCCGGTCAATCAGAAAGATGACAGAAAGAAGACGTTTTACACAATTAAGGACAACCTTGTGAGATTCTTCTACACCTTTGTTCTTCCTGAAATGTACTCAATCAACAAATACGGAGCAGACTTTGTGTGGGAGAAGATAAAAGAAGGCGTTTCGACCTTCATCTCCCATAGGTTTGAAAATATAGTCTCTTCCTTCGTGTCCCTCTCTGTCAGAAACAACCCTACCCTTGATTTTCTCGATATCGGAACATATTGGTTTGACAGCCGGAACAAGAACAGGAAGTACGATGTCGTAATCAAGCAGAAACCCGGCTATTTCACCATCTCATGTAAATATCTTGGTGTCCCAATGAAGAAGGAAATGGAGAATGACGAGATAAAGAAGATGGAGGAGACGAATATTCCTCTTACCGGCATGGGATTTGCCTCGTCAAACGGATTTGAGGAAGAGAGCGAGAATCTTCTCCATATTACGGGGGATGATCTCTACTCTGAAGACGAAATAAAAAAAGCAGAAAAGCTGAGAAAGGCTCTTACAACAAGGTAGTCTTCCTCTCACTTTCCTGCACTCTAATAGTGTTATCGTGATAGCTTTTATGCTTTCTTCACGCTCCTTGTGACGATTATGTCACTCTCGAGATTAAGAACATTCTTAATGACCACTGCTCCTTCTTCTACAGGTGCGGTAAGTACGACTTTTCTTATCTCATCCATGACAGCGAAAATCTTGTCCTTGGGGATGGCTTTTGTCGTCCTTACAGATGCAAGCGGCATTTTTCCGTCCTTGACAAGAACAGAGGATGCGATTGTGCGGTAAGGGGATGTAAGCTCCTGCCTTATGTAGTCTTCACCCTTCCTGCACTTGTTTCCGCTGAAGGAGACAAGAGAACCGTTATCAAGTTCCACTGTTATATCACACCCGTTGGGGCAGCATATACATGTATAGAGTTTTGTCATAGTACACTTACCTCCACTTCACCTTCTGTAATCTTCGCCCCATCGACTTCCATATCGATCATCGTTGCCGGAATCGCCTTCTGGACTCTCTTCTTTGCTATCACCTCCCCGTTCTGGGTAAGTGCAATGACAGCAGGCGCGAATTGCTCCCTAACACGGAGGGTAAGAGTGAACTTATCCTTCGATGAGATATGCTGTGGAACAACGTGTCCGATACCCCTTCCCTTCTTCACTTCGACATCTCTCTCTTTATCGAGTGTTCCGTCGATATAGGACTTGACGGCTACAGCAAGCTCTTCAGACTCCTTTGTAACTGCGTCAGCAAGGTCATGGACATGGAGTACGTTTCCAGAAGAGAACACACCTTCAATGGATGTCATATAGTGCTCGTCGACAACAGCTCCGCTTGTAGCGGGGTCTACTTTTATCCCTGCATTCTCGAGAAGTGTGTTTTCAGGAATAAGACCGACGGAAAGGATAAGAGTGTCGCAGGGATAGTACTTTGCAGTCTCTCTCTTCGGCTGTCTCTTTTCGTCGACTTCACATACATCAACACCCTCGATTCTGTTCCTGCCGTAAATCTTTGTGACCGTATGGCTGAGATAAAGGGGAATATCATAATCGTAGAGGCACTGGACTATATTTCTCGGTAGTCCGTTCGGTGTCGGCATGAGCTCGAAGACTGCACTGACCTTCGCTCCCTCGAGTGTGAGTCTGCGCGCCATAATGAGACCAATATCACCGCTACCGAGGATGATTACGTTCTTACCCGGCATTCTGTTGTATAGGTTCATATAGCTCTGGGCTGTTCCTGCAGTGTAGACACCGCTGGGTCTTTCCCCTAGGAGGGCAATGCTTCCGGCACTCCTCTCCTTACATCCCATTGCAAGAATTACGGCCTCTGCTTCATAGACGACAACGCCGTCTCTTGTGGAAACCTCTACTTCCTTCTTATCGGTTATTCTCATGACTGTGGCATTGGTTATATACGGAATCTTCTTCTCTACAATCTGAGTGACGAAGCGTGATGCGTATTCAGGCCCCGAGAGATTGAGACCGAATCTCTCAAGTCCGAAGCCGTCATGGATGCACTGTCTCAAAATTCCACCGAGCTCAGCTTCCCTTTCGAGTATGACTAAATCCTTCACACCGCTGTTATAGAGAGCAAGAGCTGCGCTCAAGCCTGCCGGGCCGCCGCCGATTACTACAACATCAATTTTCTTACTCATTTTCTTTCCTCAATTCACCATCTGTAAGCCATGATCCGAGAGAAGAGTATCTTATGTCCTCGCCTCTCTTTCCAAGTTCCTCTTCAATGAGCTTATATATCTTCATCTGACAGAAGCCGCCCTGACAGAGTCCCATCATTGCACGGGTGCGGTACTTGATGCCTGTGAGGGTGCAGACTCCGAGAGGATTATGGATTGCATCGATTACCTCTTTCTTTGTTATCTCCTCACACGAGCAGACAACTTCTCCATAGTCCGGATTCTCTTTGATAAGAGCGTTCTTCTCCTCAAGAGAGAGCTCATTGAACTTGACTCTCCTCTTGTTACGTGGGTCAAAGTTCGGATTGGGTGTAAACTTCTCCCTCTCCTTCATCATATCGATGACATAGCGTGCAAGAGGAACACTTCCTGTGAGGCCGGGGGACTCGATTCCGATGAGAGAAACAAAGTTCGGTGCTCTTCTATCGTCAATATCTATCTGCCAGTCGATGACAGCGCCGTTCTCGTCAACAGCCTTGGGCTGTATGCCGGAGAAGATTCTGATTCTGTCGCGGGGACTGATGTGAGGCCAGAGTTTAGCGCCCTCTGTAGCAAGGGACTCTATCTTGTCCTCCGGTACTCCGTAATAGGTCGGATCATCCGTGTTCTCCGCATCCGGGCCGATTGTGACGTTGCCGTCGACTGTCGGTGTGATGTGGATTCCCATATAAACATTGCTTGGAACGGGGTAAACAGGAAGAGGAAGCATTCTGCCCATCTTCTTATTAAGGATGATGTAGTTACTTCTCGAGTAGATTACCTTCTTATCTGTAAGACCTACGAATGCAGATACCTCCATCGCTCCCAGTCCCGCTGCGTTTATGACCCACCTTGTCTGGAAGTCGCCGTGGTTGGTCTTTACATAGTAAACACCGTCGACTCTCTCAATCCCGATTACACGGTGATTGAAGAAGAAATCAGCTCCGTTCTTCTTTGCGTTCTCGGCAAGTCCTATCGTGTAAAGGAACGGGTCCATGATTCCACTGCTCTCGGAAAGTAAGGCAAAGGATCCGGTGACATACGGGCAGATGGAGAGCATCTCGTCCTTATCTATCATCCTCAAGCCCGTCGAACCGTTGACTTTTCCCTGCTCAAGTGTCCTCTCGAGGCTCTTTCTGTCCTCTTCGGTATTACCGACAAGGAGCTTACCGCACCTCTTGAAAGGGAAATCAAGCTCATCGGAGAGCTCACCCATAATTCTGTTTCCCTCGACACAGCATTTCGCCTTCAAAGACCCTGTGGGGTTCGCAAAACCGCCGTGGACAACGGCTGAGTTACGGCCGCTTGTCTCATTGCATACGTCGAGATTCTTTTCCAAAACTCCTACTTTCAGGTTATAGCGCATCAGCTCCCGGGCTATGGCGGATCCCACAACCCCGGAACCGACCACTATACAATCGTACAGTGTTTTCATCTCTCAATTCCTTATATATTAAGTTTTAGTTTATACTTTCCCTAATCGCTTTTCTCACTCCGCCCTTCTCTTTTATCATCGTTTTAAAGAGGGAGACGACTCTCTCATATAGAGACGTGGATGTGACATCGAAACCGAATATTTTTGTGTTGGAAAGAAGCTTCTTAACACCGTCAAGGCTCTCGAGCTCCTTACCGCACTCAATACCCTTAAGGCACTCTTTAATCTCCCCTTCCATCGGGTCGGAAGATGTCTCAAAGTTCTTCCATTCATCGTCAACACTGAGCCAATAGCGCATGAAGAGCGCATATACAAGAGGAACAACCTTGAGAGTGGAAAGGTCCATCTTGTTCTCGATATAAGACTTTACTGTCTCACCGAAACGTATCGAAAGCTTCTGAGAAGTATCTGTTGCAATACGCTGCGGAGTGTCGGGCATGAAGGGGTTGGGAAGACGGATGTTGATGACTTCGTCAATGAAAGCCTTCGGGTCGATGATCTCAGGGTTGGTTACAACCGGCAGCCCTTCCGTGTAGCCCAGTCTCTTCACCATCTTCAATAAGTCCTCATCCTTCATCTCTTCATTAATGAGGTTGTAGCCGAGGAGGCATCCGGAGAGTGCAAGGGAGGTATGGAGAGGATTGAGGCATGTTGTCACCTTCATTCTCTCTGTTCTGTTCACAGTTGTTCTTGTTGTCATGTAGACACCGCTTTTTTCAAGTGGAGGTCTGCCGTTGGGGAAGGTGTCTTCAATTACAAGATACTGTGTCTCCTCTGCATTGACATATGGTGCGATGTATGTGTGCTTCGATGTAACGATGGCGTCCATATCTTCCCAGCCCTCTTTTTTGAGAGTCTCGAGTACCGAGCTGTCGGGGCGCGGGGTTATTTTATCTATCATAGACCACGGGAATGCAACCTTTGTCTCGTCGGAGAGGTAATCAAGAAAACCCTTCTCAAGCTTTCCTTCCTCTACATACATTGAAGCAATCAATAAGAGTGCAGACCTTAGTTTCTCGCCGTTCTTCGAGCAGTTATCCATACTTACGAATGTAAGCGGTGCTTTCCCTTCCTTGTAGCGCAGTGACATGAAGTATACGATACGGGACAAAAGCATTTTGGCGTCCTTTGGATCATGGGCAAAATCTTCCTTATAGAGCGGCATGATATCACCAGAGGAAAGGTGTGTTGCGTATCCCTTCTCAGTTATGGTGAAGGAGACCATCTTCAATGACGGATTGATGAATGCACTCTTTAGTGTCTCCCAGTCCTTTTCGGCCGTCGGGTCGACTTTGACTGCCTCGACTACGCTTCCGATAACCTCTTTATCGACGCTTCCGTCTGAGTGTAGTGTGACGGCGAGAGTTAAATCGTCATGGGGCTTGTAGATATTATCAATGATTTCATAGTCAAAGCCCTCGGCAACGAGGATACCGGTATCCATTTCGCCCTCTTCAAGAAGCTTCTGTGAGAGTGCTGCCGGGAAAATACGGAAGATGTTTCCAGCTCCGAAGTGTATCCACTCGGGTCTCTTTATTGTGTTCTCCTTTACCTTCTCCCGATCGAAGGAATAGACCTTCGCATCGCTTTTTTTGATTAAATCCAGATCATTCAAACTCAATTTCATATGATTTCTCCTTAATGAAAATAGGCCGGGAACTGCGCCTCGAAGTCCTTTATCTCCGTCTGGACCTTCTCCAGGTGCTCCCTTTCAACTTCAAGAACCTTCTCAAGGTTCTGTTCTTTAATTGCCTCTACAAGTGCTATATGCTGGTCCCTTACGCCTTCTGTGATTGCTTTATCGGAGTATGAGAGCATCCTTATTCTCTTATCATTACCCGTATGTGCGTCGACGACCGACCATACATTCTCAAGTGCCGCCTCCGTGTAGAAGATATGATGTAAATCATCATCGGCTTTGTAGAATGCGCCGTAATCCTCTTCTATGAGAGAAGCCTTCTGGGAAAGAAGATTGCTCTCGAGCTTGACGACAAAGGCATCAAATTCTCGCTGCGTACGGCTCTTCTTCATGCACTTCTCGACTGCCCCGAGCTCAACGCACTTACGCATGAACCTCTCCTCTTCGATAATGGCTTCAGAGAGAAACGAGACTCTCGTCCCCTTCTGGGGAAAGATATCGACAAGCCTGTCGCGTTCAAGCCGCAGTAGTGCATCACGCACAGGAGAGCGCGACACACAGTACTTCTCGCATAGTGCCTCGGTATTGAGTTCGGCCCCCGGAAGAAGCTTAAGGAGTGTTATCTCCTCCCTCAGGGATGAATATACATCCTTTTTATCGGGACTCCTCATACTCCCCTCTTCTCACTTTTATCTACGGCTTCCCAGAGACCGAGAATATACTCTGCGCCTAAAGCTCTATCATAGAGACCGTAGCCCGGCATACACTTTTCGCCCCAGATTGTTCTTCCGTGGTCAGGTCTTACAGGACCGTCGAATCCGATGTCGTGAAGAGCCTTCACTGCTTCGTACATGTCGAATGAGCCGTCGGACGAAAGATGTGCAGCCTCCTCAAAGACTCCTGGTGCATAATGATGGAGGTTCCTTACATGTGCAAAGTGGATTCTGCCCTTAGCGCTTCTGATAATTGCGGGGATGTCATTCCCGGGATTTGTTCCGAGGCTTCCCATACAGAGCGTGAGGCCGTTGTACTCTTTATCGACTGCCTTGAGCATCTTCTGGATTGACTCCTCTCCCGTGATGATTCTCGGGAGTCCGAATACCGGCCATGCCGGGTCATCGGGATGGATTGCCATCTTTATGCCGTATTTCTCGCATACCGGTCCGACAGCCTTTAAAAAATAAACAAGGTTGTTGAAGAGCTTTTCGCTGTCGACTTCCTTATATGCATCGAATAGAGTCTTGACTGTCTTGAGTCTTTCAGGCTCCCAGCCCGGCATAACAAAGCCGTTACTGCTCTCGTTTGTCTTATCGAAAAAGGTCTGAGGGTTGATTGTGTCGACAACCTTCTGGTCGTAGGCAAGAACAGTCGAGCCGTCGGGGCGGACCTTCGCAAGGTCTGTTCTCGTCCAGTCGAACACAGGCATGAAGTTGTAGCAGACAACATCAATTCCTTCCTCGCCCAATGCCTCGAGCGACTTTATATAGTTTTCGATGTGCTCATCGCGCTTATCTGATCCGATTTTGATTGCGTCCGATACGTTGACGCTCTCGATTCCTTCAATCTTGAGCCCGCTCTCCTCGACTTCCTTCTTTAATGCCTTGACCCTTTCTCTCGGCCAAACCTCTCCTGCCGGGATATCATAAAGGGTTGTAATTACCCCGCTTACCCCAGGAATCTGTCTGATTTCTTTGAGAGTCACGGAATCGAATGCGCTTCCGAACCACCTTAATGTCATCTTCATAGTATTGTCTCCTTTTGTAACATACTAATATATTAGTTATCAATTAAGCATAATGCAAGAGTTTATTTGGGCCTATGAAGACTTTTTCTTATTTTTTAACCGACAACTTCGATTCTGTCGCCCTTCTTTATTCTTCCTTCCTTGATTACGACGGCAAAGATTCCGTCTGTCGGCATTACGCAGCGCCCCGTCGCCTTCTTTATGGCGCAGTCGGAATGGCACTCCTTACCTATCTGTGTTACTTCTAGTTCTGTCTCACCCACCTTGAGTCTTGTTCCAATCGGAAGGTGCTTCAAGTCGATTCCTATTGTATTGATGTTCTCTGCAAAGATGCCGTCATCAAGCTCAACGGGGCATATGGAGCGCATGGTATCTATACTCTCTTCGGAGAGCAGGCTGATCTGCCTGTGCCAGTCTCCGGCATGAGCGTCCCCCACTATGCCGTGGTGGCACTTTACTTCGATATATTCGACAGGATGCTTTCTCACACCCTTCCTGTCACTTATATTAACAGAAACAACTTCAGCCATTACTTTACCTCGAATACTCCGCTTTTCCCACCGTCCTTATATAAAAGATGAATGTCTGAGATGATCATATCACGCTGGACGGCTTTACACATGTCATAAACAGTTAATGACGCAACACTTACGGCAGTAAGCGCCTCCATTTCGACTCCCGTCTGTCCGTGGCACCTCACTTCACTCTTTATTGTAAGGACAGCACTGTGGCTCCCGTCTTTATTCTCTTCCTCCCCGATTTCGAATGAAATGTCGATTCCGGAAAGGAGAAGAGGATGACACATCGGGATAATGTCGCTGTTTTTCTTCGCCCCCATTACCCCCGCAACCTGGGCTACTGCCAGAACATCGCCCTTTCCTATCTTTCCTTCTTTTATTCTATCCATTGTCTGAGGGGCCATATAAACCTTAGCCTCGGCTATTGCTTTTCTATCTGTCTCCGCCTTGGCGCTCACATCAACCATATGAGCTCTTCCCTCTTTATTAAAATGCGTCAATTCCATACTAGCCTCCAATCTGGCTCATATTCCTGTGTGTCCCGCTTATACCGTCGTCCACAAGATGGTGTCTCCCGGGCTTCGAGATAATCCCTTTCGAGACTGCCTCGAATAGCTCTTCCCCCTCCAGTCCTCGGAGTGCTATCTCATCGTCAGAATGAAGGCAAGGCTTAAGACGTCCGTCTGCTGTTATCCTGATGCGGTTGCACTCAGAGCAGAAGCGGTGACTGAGCGGTGTTATAAGCCCCACATCGCCCTTATATCCTTTTATTTTATATCTTCTTGCAACTCCGTCTGTTTCCATCTCTTCGAGCTCAGGGCATACTTCAAGTACACGGGAGGCCGGAACAAAGGTGCCGAAGGAAGACGATAGCCCGATCGGCATACGCTCGATGAACCTTACCTGATAATTCTTATCTCGTGTCAAATCTACAAAAGACGCTATCTCGTCATCATTGAAACCTCCGAGAAGAACACAGTTTATCTTAGTTCTGTCAAAGCCCGCCTTTTCTGCTGCATCGAGGCCCTCAAGGACATCCGAGAGTGTCCCGAGCCTTGTAATTTCAGTAAATCTTCCGGGCCGCAGCGTGTCGAGGCTTACGTTGAGCCTGTCGACCCCTGCTTCCTTCAAAGGTAGAGCAAGAGTTTTTAGAAGACTGCCGTTGGTAGTTACACAAAGCTCTTCTACCCCTTCTATTTTCTTCAGCATCCTGCAGAAATCAACAATACCCCGTCTTACAAGAGGCTCCCCTCCCGTAACCCTGATTTTCTTCACGCCACACTTTACTGCAGCCTCAGCCATAGCCAAAAGCTCTTCGTATGAGCAGATATCTGAATGGGACTGTTTGACAACACCCTCGGGCGGCATACAGTAAATGCACCTGTAGTTGCACTTATCTGTCACACTTATTCTTAAATATGTTATTTTCCTGCCATAGAGATCAAACATAACACCACGATTATAAAGGGCTTCCAGAAAAATGAAAGCCCTCCGATTCTATTACAGCATTTATTGGATTTCTCACTCGCCTTCGTATTTGATTACGGAATATACAGGGTAGGATGAGAGAACATCTCGGCCCTTGAGGTCGACAAGTTCCATCAAGAAGAGTATTGCGACAACTTCCCCACCGAGTCTCTCGACAAGTTTGCATGCTGCCTTCATTGTGCCGCCTGTTGCGATGATGTCGTCGATAAGCACAACCTTGTCGCCGGGGTGGATTGCCGTCTTATCGATTTCGATTGTAGCCGAGCCGTACTCTAAATCATAGCTCTCTTCGATTGTCTCACACGGAAGCTTTCCCTTCTTTCTCACAGGAAGGAATGCCTTACCCATTTCATATGCAATGGGCATGCCGAGGATGAAGCCCCTCGATTCAATGCCCCCGATAATGTCGTAGTCGACATCTTTTATACAGTCGATAAGACTGTCAACGGTGAGCTTGAGGCCCTCTTTGTCGTTGAGCGCCTTCGTCATATCACGAAAGATAATCCCTTTTTTCGGAAAATCCGGAACGCTTCTCATGTACTCTTCAATCTTTTTCATAGTAGCCCTGCCTTTTTTCGAACGCCTAACTGTAACAGGAATAAAGGCTTTTTTCTACCCGATACGATAAGGCTTATCTTTCTTATTACACCTCTGTTCCAAAGAGAACTCTCCTGAAAAGGTCTGCTGTCTTCTCTTGCCCGAACTTCTTCTTGAATACATCGGTTGAGGGTCCGCCGTTCTTTATGAGATTGTCCACGTAATATGCACTCTTTTCCTTCTTTTTCTCAATGTCGGAGGTTTTCTCCCTCTCGATGGAGAGAAAGGTAGAGAGGTATTCCCCTGCCATCAAATCACTTGATGCGGTGTTTCTGCTTTTCTTTGAAACACTCTCGTCAAGCCTCAGACCGTCATACCAGTGCTTTCCCGGATCCCGCTCGGGAAGGGATGAATACTTTTCCTTAACTCTTTTCAGTTTCGTTCCATCGAAGGGGGAGAGAAGAGTGTCATAGAGCTCGAAAAGAAGTGTATCATTTCCCATAGCTTTTATGCGGTCGTATGAGAGGAGAGGATAATCCCTCTCAACGGGGACAATGATGAGAGTATCCATCTTCATGAGGCCGAAAAAGCCTGTGGCAGTCATAACAGATACATGGCCCAGTCCCTCTGCCTTCCAGCTTGAAATATTGAAGGTCATTCCGCTTACCTTCATCTTCTCATATGGAGAAGCTGAGAGTTCTGTCAGTGGATATTTTTCATCAATCAGAGATATAAATTCTTTTATATTCATTGTATTCTTTCCCCTCCATGAAGAGATAAACTCTCAAGGTCATTTTTGTGCATTATGATGGCGGCTGCAAGAAGAGAGGCCTGACCGGCTGTATTTACAGCCTCCGCTATCCAGTTCATTGAGGCTGAAGCAAAGTCCTTTGATGAGAGGTATCCCATACAAAGAGACGAGATGAAGACTAGAGCAAAGAGAAAAGTTAACGAGGCCTTTTTCATATAAAAGGCAATTATACTCAAGCTCACATCCATCAGCATCAGGCCCAAAATCATCAGTGTGACAAAGACTCCCGTTCCGCTGAAGTAGGGCACCATATCCTCTGTGGCTTCTCCTGCTCCCTTTATACCTGAGACAAGAGCCAGCATAACTATAGCGGCAATCGCCACATAGACGCCGACGCAAATCTTCCTCATTCCGTTTTTTCTCTCCCCTTCTTTTGTCTGCCTGTAGCATATGAGGGCAAAGAGGCCCAGTCCGGAAAGCATGAAGCCCAGCGACTGCATGGGGAAGAAGACATTGCTCAAAGAGAGAAAATCACATAGATGAAGAGCATATAACAGCTTGTATGTCGCCTTCAGAAAACCAGCTGTCATAATATCGATGACACCTGCTGCAAAAAGAGCAAAGGAACCCTTACTCATCTTGTTGTAGAGGTCCCGCACAAGAAGGACGGAAGCAGTGGTGAAGAGGATTACAGGGATATAATCCATAAGAGACATCAATACGGAAAACTCCTTCATTTCTCCTCCTTTCTGCCGTTCAGGTGATAAATCGGAAGAAACGGTATGATAATCGGCGTCTTATCTGTATAAGCCTTATATTCCTTGTTGTCCCCGTATCTCTTCATCTGTCTCTTCTCGAGTCTCTGTGCGCCGTTGAACATAATATATACAATTGCAATGTAGGCAAGAGAGGCCGTAATCCACTGTCCGGGAGTTGCATATGTACTTATTCCGCCGATGAAAACTCCTGTCCAGAATGTGATTTCTCCAAAGTAATTGGGACACCTCACAATCTTGTAGAGTCCTTTTGTTGCAACCATATCAGGCCGTTCTTTCTTCTGCTGTGACTTCTGTCTGTCTGCATTCGACTCGAGGATTATCCCCAAAAGTGATATCACAACCCCGACAAGAGGCAGAGCGATGTCATTCGAGTTATTCACAACCCTGAAAAGCATCGGACTCAGCTGCGCGGTATATAAAACGGCCACGAAGAGCCATATGACCAGAAGGACAAAGAAGGGCATCTTCTTCTCACTGTTAGACGATAGTGTATCTTTTGCAACTTCCGTCTTCTTGAAGGTGGAGTTGCTTATCTCCCTCTTAAGAAGGAATCCCGAAAGCCTTACCCCGTATATGACAAAAGCAATAAGAAGAGGAAGAACAGCCGCAAGAGGCGTAGAAGAGGGAGAGAGGATGTACATTACAAATACACATATTGCGCCACCGGCAATGGCAAATCCGTAACCGATTGAAAGGAAGTACACGAACTTATAAAAACCTGCACTGCAGAGCACGGCACACGCACCAAATAGGATTCCCAACAGATTCCACGGCATATTACTTTCCCTCCTTTGAGAAATAGTGCTTTATGTATTCTTTGAAGCTGTGTTCTCCAACCTTCGTGTCTCCGACAAGGTCATGACTGAGAGTCCACCTCGAGAAGTAGATGATATCTCTCTTTCCTTCCTTCTTTATCTTCGGAAGGTTGGCAAGCACCCCGAAGAGCCATATCGGAGCCCATTTGATCTTGAGTTCTTTTCCAGCAGCATCAAAACACATTTTTGCCATCTCAACATATGAATATGTCTCCTTTCCTCCGACATTGTAGCTCTTATTACTGTCACACATGTGCTCTATGATGAAAGCGGCGAAATCGGGACAGTCGACGACATTTGCCTTAACAGAGCCGTATCCTTTCAAAAGCTGCATCTCACCTTTTTCGACATAAGGCTTGAAGACCTTTGCTATGTCATAAAAATATCCTGTCGGACGATATATGACCCAATCCATCTTTCCCTTCTTAAGCTCCTCTTCGACCATATACTTGGCATGGAGCATCGGAACTTTCTCGGCCCCCTTCTCTTCACACGATATTACCGATATGTAATTGAAAGTCTTGACACCAGCCTTCCCGGCTTCTCTGTAGAGGTTCATATTGCCCTTGTAATCTATATCGTAACTGGTGAATCTGGTTGAGGCCCCGGTAAGTCCCATTGTCGTAATAACGACATCAGCCCCGTCGCAGAGACCGGATAGTGTCTCGGCTTTTGTTGCGTCGATACTGACAAACTTATACTTTCCCTCAAGGCCCTCTATTTTCCTTTCCTTCAAATCAGCGGCAACTACCTCAAATCCCTTGGAACATAAAACCTTGAGGATTTCTCCTCCCAGATTGCCGAATGCTCCTGCAAGTACTACCTTCATTTCTTTTCCTCCTGTTTATTCTTTTCTTTTGCTCTCTTGTCGTTGATTATCTTCATATGCTCGGCGGTGATAAGTGTGACGTTGTTCTCCTTAGCCCACTGAACACAGCCCTTGAGAACTACCGATAGAAAAACTCTCGGCACTCCGAGTATGGTTTCAAGTGCATCATCGGTGAATTTGACGGTGTCATCTGCCCTGTCGGCTGCATATCTTACTGAAGAAAGGGATGTTTTTCTAACCTGTAAGAGCTCGGCCCTCATTCTTCTTTTCCTGTGGAACCAGAAGTTCTTCGAGTCCCTGTAGCCGTAATCGACAGGAAGCGGAGGGAAATCTGAGGCTTTGACGCCGTTGATTATCGCATCACTGTATCTCTTCTTCATGAGGATTCTGTCGATTCTAAGGATAAAATGTGCGCCGAACTTACTTGTAATTCCATTGAAGTCATGGTACGGAGGCTCGTAGCCGTCAAGTTGTCCTTCCTTATCTACATCAGCCCCGTCGAGATTACGCATCCATGTACACTCGATAGCCTCTATTGCATCGGTAAGCACCATCGGCCTCTTTTCACCCGTTGTTTCCTCGACAATGCCCTTTTCTAGCTTGAATGCGCACTTCGGCATTTTGTCTCCCGGTTTATCTCCCGGCCACGAGAGCTTAACAGCCTCCTTGAAACTCGAAGGCTTATCGTCGATAAAGTTGATTGCGCACTTTCCATTTCTCAGAATGTTCTGTGCCGTATTTGAAGAGTTGCGGCAACAGAGCAACATCGCATAATAATCTTTTCCTGCTACATAGTAAGGCTGCACGAGGGAGTACGGTCCCAAGGTTGTCTGACCATCTTCACAGAGGGTGCTGATGATTACCGTCGGCATCGGAAAGAAAAGCGATGTTTGATAGAAATTGTCAACAACACGTAAGTTTTCAAAACTGCTCATAGTATCTCCTATATTATTTTTCCAAGTATCGAATATATTTTCTCAAAACTCACATCAGTCATAATCCATGAAAGAAGTGACTCAGAAAGAAAGAGAGAAAGAAAATCCCCGTCCTCACTATTTTTACAGACAGGTAGAAGAAGAGAGGAAACCTCCTTTCTCATGATAGCGTGTTTCTCTCCGAATACGGAGGAATATCTCTTTTCTGCATCAGGATCAGAGAAGAGCTTCTCATGCTCCTTTATGAAAGACTTCAGCATAGAGTAGACACCCCTGACTATTTCCTTATCGCTGAGAAAGGTTTTCTTCTTGAAGGCCTCTACTGTTTCCTTCCAGTCCTCCCAGACGACAGTTGCGACAAGTTCATCCTTTGACGAGAAATAGTTATATACCGTCCCGACCCCGACACCACATGCCGACGCAATTGTGCGCATCGTGATTTTTCCGTAGCCGTCCTCTTCAAGGGAGCGCCTCACTTCTCTTATAAGATCTTCTCTCAGCTTCTCGATGACCTTTGGCAAAAAAGTTTCTCCTCTTTATATGAACATGTTCATTTAAACTCTTTCATCTGTCAATATGCAAGCCTGAGTTATCTATAAAAATTTATTTAAAACCTGTCATTTTCTCAAAAATCAGGCTCGCCGTATTGGACAATCTTTGTTTATGGAGTATCTTTTCACGAGTAATAAAGGAGTTTTTTATGAAAAAGAAAATATTAGTACTGGCACTTGTTGCCGCATTTGCGCTCTCCTTCGTTTCTGCCGGATCTCTCAAGGCTGACCTGGCGCTCGGAATGCAGGATGCCGGAATGAAACTCAGCTTCAAAAACAATGGTGACACCAATAAGCTTACCTCCACTATCGAAGCAAACATTTCGGCAACAGTTGATTTACTTTTCTCGAACAACATCGGAATGAACGTTTTACTGGGAACAGATTTCAAGAACGAGTTCAAAGTAGGCACGGGTTTTCTTTATATGACAAACATGAGCACAACATCCATATTCAGTGCATCTGTCGGCCCGTTCTTTATCTTCAATGGTACAAGGACTCACATGGGAATCTACTTGACTGCAGACTTCGACTTTATCCTCGCCAAGTCTCTCTTCCTGAGAATAGGAACAGGTATGGATTTGGACTTCCTGCAGTTCGGTAATGGCGACACAACAACCAACACCGATATCTCCATCCCGCTTCCACGTCTTGCACTCGGATGGAAGTTCTGAAGAAAGGAATTGAAGAAAAAGGGCTTCTCCAACCCGGGGAAGCTCTTTTATTGCAACTGCTTATGATACCTTATTTCAGATTCCCATAGTTGTCATAGGTGTATCCACAACTCATACATTTTCCAATGCGCACCTTGGAATAAACTTTCATTCTAGCTGAACAGTTAGGGCAGTCTATCGTGTAATAATCTGCACGCTCACGTCCTCCAGCTATATCATCTAATTTATCATCTCCGAGATTCCCGTTTTCTTTTTTCAGTAATTTTTCGTCCATTTTATTCCTCTCTTCTTGTCTTTTTCATTTGCCTTTACACTGAAAAATGTAAGGAAATGAGACAGAAACGCCTACTAATTTATATAGTGGTATCCACAATTAGGGCACCACCACGAGCCTCCCTCAATGCCATTAACCTTTACCACAGTCTGGCATTTAGGACAGCGTTTATAGTAATAGTGCTTATTTCTGCATGCTCCTCCTGATATATCCTCCAGTTCATCATCGCTGAGGGTTTCATTCGAGTGGAGACGGGCAAAATACTTCTCTGCTTTATCATCATCCATATCGAAATTATTCAGCCTGGCAAGTGCTTTCAGCTCTTCTACAGTCTTTGCTTCTTTTGCTTTCTTCAACAGTTCTTCGTTCATCTCTTCCTCTACTCTATTACATAGCGCTGTTAGAAAAGGCGAGGATAGTCAATCCTTTCCCGTCCTTTTCAATCTTTCAAAAAACTTGATTCTGTTTAAAATTTAATTGTGCCCAAAGAATATTTGTATCCACAAGAAATACAACTTGATGAGCCATTCTTCGCTACCTGCATCAGAGCTCCACACTTAGGACACCTCTTTGTGTGAACAGCATTTCCTATATTTAAATTAATGCCGACTCCTCCGATAAGACCTGCGAGTTCCGCATCGCTTAGCTCTTCTCCTGAATGAATGCGTGCATAAAACTTCTCTGCCTTCTCTTCGTCAATATCGAGACCTTTCCCACTCAGAAGAGCCTTGAATTCTTCCATTGTCTCTGTTTCTTTTGCTTTTTTAAGAAATTCTTTCATTTTCTCCTCCACCTTCATGAGTTGTCATAAGTATATACCTTTTTCACGGGACAATGTTATTTTTCAGTGAATAACTTTATAGATTGTGGCTGTCAAACAAGATTTTTACCAGGAACTTTACCCTCGTATCCACAGCTAGGACATCTGCCTTTATTAGTCCAATGATTGACTTTCATTACACGATAACACTTAGGACAATCCTTTATATCGTACTCATCTGCACCAAACAACAATCCACCTGAGAGACCCTCGAGCTTCTCATCACTCAACGCGCCGTCTGAATGGACGCGTTCATAAATCTTCTCTGCTTTCTTTTCATCCATATCGAAACCATTCTCTCCTATCAGAGCTTTCAGCTCATCTAAAGACTTTGTCTCTTCTGCTTTCTTCAATAATCCTTTGCCCATATTCCCTCCAACCTTATGGGTTATCATAAGTATATATCTTTTTCACGGTGTTTTGTTAGAAAAAGAAAGGGGGATAGACCTTCTCCATCCCCACATACCTTAGAGCGTTGCAAGCATTACGGCTTTTATCGTGTGCATTCTGTTTTCCGCTTCATCAAAGACGACGGACTGACTGCTCTCGAAAACTGCGTTCTCGACCTCCATCTCCCTCAGGCCGTACTTCTTTTCTATCTCTTTTCCCGTTGTCGTTTCCGTATCGTGGAAAGCCGGGAGACAGTGCATGAAGATACACGTCGGCGATGCCTTTACCATAAGGGAAGTTGTGACACGGTATGGCGTAAGCTTCTCTATTCTTTCCTTCCATACACTCTCGCTCTCTCCCATGCTGACCCACACATCCGTGTAGATTACATCCGCGCCCTTTACTGCACTATAAGGGTCGGAGGAAAGTGTTATCTTCGCGCCTGTTGTTGATGCAATTGAACAGCACTCTTTTACAAGTTCTTCGGGCGGGAAATAACCTTCAGGAGCACACAGTGTGACATCCAGTCCCATCTTTGCGCCTCCTACCATCAACGATGATCCCATGTTGAATCTGGCGTCACCCATGTAGCAGAGCTTAATGCCTTCCAGGTGTCCGAACTTCTCCTTTATCGTCATGAAATCGGCAAGAATCTGTGTCGGGTGAAATTCGTTTGTGAGCCCGTTCCATACTGGAACTCCTGCCCACCGGGCAAGTTCTTCGACCCTCTCCTGTCCGTAGCCGCGGTATTCAATACCGTCGAACATACGGCCGAGAACCCTTGCAGTATCTTTAATGGACTCCTTCTTTCCGAGCTGCGAGGATGATGAGTCAAGATATACTGAGTGCATGCCCAGATCAGAAGCAGCTACTTCGAAGGCACAGCGGGTGCGTGTTGATGTCTTTTCAAATATAAGTGCTATGTTCTTTCCTTCACACTTACGATGTGCTATCCCTTTTTTCTTCTCGTCCTTCAGTTTAATTGCGAGGTCAATGAGTTCTCCAATTTCCTCCGGTGTGAAATCTAAAAGTTTCAGAAAGTTTTTATTTTTTAAATCCATGGTTTTCTCCTTATAGTACCTTCGAGAGGAAGGATTTGAGAGCATCGCTCTTCGGATGCGAGAATATCTCATCAGGCGTTCCTTCCTCCCCTATAACGCCGTCATTGAGAAAGACTACACGCGAAGAAACAAATTCAGCGAATTTCATTTCGTGTGTGACAACAACCATTGTCATCCCGCTCTCGGCAAGTTCCTTCATTACAGTAAGAACCTCTCCTACCATCATCGGATCGAGTGCTGATGTCGGCTCATCGAAGAGCATCACCGACGGGTCCATCACGAGGGCACGGACAATTGCAACACGCTGCATCTCTCCCCCCGATAAAGATACCGGCCTCACAAATGCCTTATCCTTAAGTCCTACTCTCTCGAGGAGCTTCAAACTCTTTTCCTCGGCCTCTTCTTTACTCTTTTTCTTAAGCATGACAGGTGCGACCGTCATATTTTCAAGTACCGTCATATGAGGAAAAAGGTTGAAGGACTGGAATACAAATCCCATCTTCTCCCTGTACCTGTCAATCTTCGTAGCCTTGTCCGTGAGTTCGACTCCCTCGAAGAATATCTTTCCTCCCGTAGGTTTCTCAAGGAGGTTCAAACACCTCAGGAATGTTGACTTACCGCCGCCGGAAGGACCTATGATTGAAATCACATCACCTTTATTGACTGTGTAGTCTATGCCCCTGAGGACATGATGATCCTTATATGACTTCTCAAGATTTTCAACCCTAATCATTCTTTCCCCTCCTCTCAAGTACTCCCATAAGACGGGAAAGCAGAACTACAATCACAAGGTATGTCAGGGCCACCATCAAAAGCGGATTGACAGCATCGTATGTGTTGTTCCTCACAAGGTTACCGGCCCTGGTAAGATCAACGACAGCTACATAACCTGCAACTGCTGTTTCCTTCAATAGTGCGATAAACTCATTGCCGACTGCAGGAAGGATATATCTTACAGCCTGGGGAAGGACGATTTTACGCATTGTCTGGACTCTCGAGAGCCCGAGGCTCCGTCCCGCCTCCGTCTGGCCGTAAGGAACGGCGTTGATGCCGCTCCTTATAAGCTCCGCCATATAAGCGGAGGAGTTTATTCCGAATGTAATGGAGGCGACGAGAAGGCCGTCGGCACTCTTGAGAATAATGAAGTAGAAAATCAAAAGAAGGACAACTACCGGTATTCCCCTGATCACCGTTACATAGAGCGAGCAGAGCTTCGAGAGGAGCTTCATCTTATCATTTCCTTCCGAAAGATAACGGATGGATGCAATGAGCGCCCCCAGAACTATTCCGATGATAAGCGAAAAGAGGGTGATTATTGCTGTGTTTCCCAGCCCCTCGAGCATCAGGGAGTAGTATCCGGTGTCGATAAAAGTCTCCCTGAGTTTATCCAGCCAGCCTATCATATTGTTGTTTCCGGCTTAGTGTACGGCGCGTTGTACTTTTCGAAAATTTTCTCGATAGTACCGTCAGCAAGAAGAGAGTCGAGAATTGTGTTTATCTCATCAACGAGGTCGGTGTTATCGAGGGAGAAGGCAAAGGCATAAGGCTCTGTTGTCATCGCATCCTCGAGAATCACGAGCTTTGTCTCCGCAGTCTTGTTATAAGCTTCGACCATCTCGTATGCCGTAAGGTCGTCAATTACCCATGCATCGACTTTGCCCTGGAGAAGTGCTGTCTCTGCGTCACTGTTTGCAGTGAAGGAGGAGACTGTGTATCCCATTTCCATTGTGTAGCTCTCGGCCGTTGTTCCTGTCTGTACGGAAATCTTCTTTCCCTCAAGGTCTTCCTTACTCTTGATAGAGCTTTCCTCTGTGACGACGATAGCCTGAGCTGCAAGGCAGTAGGAGTTAGAGAAGAGAACATTCTTCTTTCTCTTTTCCGTTATGGAAATACCGGAAACACCGACATCGAACTTCCCGCTCTGAACGCCCGGGAGAACGGAATCGAAATCCATCTGGTTTATTTCGAGTTTGACGGAGAGCTTTTCGGCAATAAGTGAGAGGATATCTACTTCGATACCGACAACTTCTCCTCCCTCGAGGTATTCAAAGGGCGGGAAATCGGGGCTCGTCGCTATCACCAGCTTTCCGCTGTTCTTGACTTTTTCCAGCCCTGTGCTCTTCTTCTGACATGATGCAAAAAGCACCAGAACCGTTAAAACTACAGTAAAAAGGATGAGTGTTTTCCTAGCTTTCATTGTTTTTTCTCCTCACATAATTTATTTCTCTATCAAAAGCTCCGGGGGCACCGGGACATTTACGCTTCTCAACACATTTCTTGAGGTCGATGGCGTCGTATAGGTCAGAGTCGAAAAGAGGCGAATGCTCTTTATACTTCTCCATAGGGTACGTCTCGAGAACAAAGCCTCTTTCAATTGCATCCGCAACTATCTCCCCTACGATTTTATAAGCGCTTCTGAAGGGAAGGCCCTTCTTCACGAGGTAATCGGCAAGGTCTGTTGCATTTATAAAGCCTTCTTTTGCCGAAAGGAGCATCCTCTCCTTATTCACAGAAAGGGTTGCTATCATACCATCCATGACGGAGAGAGACATCTCGGCTGTATCGAGAGCATCGAAGAGCCCCTCCTTGTCCTCCTGCATGTCCTTGTTGTAGGCAAGTGGAAGACCTTTGAGAACAGTCAACAGCGCAATAAGCGAGCCGTAGACCCTTCCCGTCTTTCCGCGTATGAGCTCGGCCATATCACTATTCTTTTTCTGCGGCATAATCGAGGACCCTGTCGTATACTCGGACGAAAGCGAGACAAAACCGAACTCCCAGCTTGTCCAGAGAACAAGTTCCTCCGAGAGGCGCGAAAGGTGCATCATAATAAGAGAGAGATTAAAAAGCATCTCGAGCGCGTAATCCCTGTCGCTCACTCCGTCCATGCTGTTTTCTGTTATCCCGTCAAAGCCAAGTAGAGAAGCTTCCATTTCCCTATCTGTTTCATATGTAGTGCCGGCAAGTGCGCAGGACCCGATTGGCGATATGTTAAGTCTCTTCAGAGCGTCATTGAGCCTCTCTCTGTCGCGGAGAAACATCACAGCATAGGCAAGTAGGTGATGGCCGAATGTTACGCTCTGAGCCTTCTGAAGGTGGGTATAGCCGGGCATTATCGTATCTTTATGCTCCTCGGCCCTATCTGAGAGTGTCGATATGAGAGACGAAAGAAGAGAGTCTATCTCCCCGCTTTTTTTCCTCAGGTACATCCTCAAATCCTGGGACACCTGATCGTTACGGCTCCGTGCTGTATGGACTTTCTTCCCCACAATCCCGACTCGGCGCGTCAATTCCTCCTCGACAAACATATGTATGTCTTCGGCGTCGGAGGAGAGACTGAGCTTTCCGCTCTCTATGTCGCTCATTATCTCTTCGAGGCCTCTAACGAGACTATTGCACTCGTCCTCCGTGATGATGGAGCACTTAGAGAGCATTCTCGCATGTGCGATGCTCCCTTCTATATCCTCTTTATACATCCTTGAATCGAAGGAAAGAGAAGCGTTGAAAATGTCTGCAGTCTTATCTGTCTTACCGTCAGTGCGGCCAACCCACATCTTTGCCATCAGAGCTTTCCCTTCTCCCTCAAAGCTTCGACCTTGGTCGGAAGACCCCAGAGATTGATGAAACCTTCTGCTTCCTTCTGGTCGTAGTCGCTTTCACCGAATGTGACAAGGTTTTCAGAGTACAGTGAATACGGGCTCGTCATTCCGGCAGGAATGATGTTTCCCTTATAGAGCTTGAGTTTCACTTCCCCTGTGACGAACTCGTCAGCCGCATTTGCAAAGGCGACAAGAGACTCGGTGAGTTTTGAATACCACTTTCCGTTGTAAATCTGGTCAGCCATGACGACGGAGAGTTTCTTTTTCTCATGGAGAGTATCTTTATCGAGAGTAAGCATCTCGAGCATTTCGTGTGCAAAGTAGAGAATAGAACCGCCGGGAGTTTCATATACCCCCCTGTCCTTCATTCCGACAAGGCGGTTTTCAACTATATCGATGATGCCGATGCCGTTCCTTCCGCCCTTTTCGTTGAGTGCGGCAATAATTGCACTTGCCTTCATCTTAACGCCGTCGATTGAAACGGGTGCACCCTTCTCGAAGCCGAGTGTTACGTATTCAGGCTTATCTGGAGCCTTGACGGGAGAAACACCCATTTCGAGGAATCCCTTCTTGTCGTAATCGGGTTCATGTGCAGGGTCCTCGAGGTCGAGTCCTTCATGGCTTAAATGCCAGAGGTTCTTATCCTTCGAGTAGTTGGTTTCACGGCTGATCTTCAATGGGACGTGATGTGCCTCGGCATAGTCAATCTCCTCATCCCTTGATTTAATCTTCCATTCCCTCCACGGTGCTATAATCGGCATATCGGGAGCAAAGCGCTTGATAGCGAGTTCGAACCTTACCTGGTCATTTCCCTTACCTGTTGCTCCGTGACAGATTGCGTCCGCGCCTTCCTCTATTGCAATCTGGGCAAGTTTCTTTCCGATTACAGGGCGAGCAAAAGCAGTTCCGAGCAGGTATGTTTCATACTTTGCATCCATCTTCAAAGCCGGGATTATGATATCATCAACCATCTCGTCAACAAGATCTGCGACAATGAGCTTACTTGCCCCGGTAGCCAGAGCCTTCTCCTCGAGTCCTTCCAGCTCGTCATTCTGCCCAACATTACCTGCAACTGCGATGATTTCAGGGTTGTTGTAGTTTTCCTTGAGCCAGGGAATGATTATCGAGGTGTCGAGTCCACCTGAATATGCCAGTACTATCTTTTTGATTTTTGATTTATCCATCTTATGTATACCTCTTTTAATAAATTTGCATTAATTATTAATAAATATACATCTCTGTCAACATAAAACGAGAAAAATCTGTATTTTTATCCAGTCATGTGGATATAAATACCGTTATTTCTAGATATTTATTCTCTTTTGTGCATCCTGAAGCCTGAATTTTCTTATTGCCGATTATACACCTCTTTCTCTTTCTTCTTCCCCTTTAGCCTTATTGTCATGGCAGATAAGAGAGGAAGAAAGAAAGAGGATAAAAAGA
Source organism: Eggerthellaceae bacterium (assembly GCA_963646155.1). GTDB lineage: Bacteria > Spirochaetota > Spirochaetia > Sphaerochaetales > Sphaerochaetaceae > Ornithospirochaeta. The sequence goes on from CAVIUT010000011.1 coordinate 36,259, forward strand.
CGGGGAATACGAAAAGTCTGAAGGAGGCCCTGAAAGACCTTCCCACAAGAGGGCGTGTTGTGCTCGCGCTCTTTACATCGATGGCTGTGGTAACACTTCTCTTTCTATTCCTCTATGCTCTTATAAACGCGGTAACTCCTGAAAACATAATAGAAGAGGATTACGAGAGCGTATTGACGAAAATCAACGGGAGAACGTGGAGGATAAAGAAAGGTGACGAAAAGACCCTTGCTCAATTTCTTTCAGGCTTCAAGGCAGAGAGCGCAGAAAGCGAAAAGAGCGGCACTGCTTTAATATTGATTCTCAAGGGTGAAGATAGTGACCGCACCCTTCATTTCGGCTACAGGGACGAAAGAATCCAGGGCTTTCTCGGCTCTACTCTCTTCTCGATCTTCCTCTCAGAAGGTAAAGACGGAAATAACATGGCCCTCACACTCCTCTCCGACGAGACGAAAATCGTCTTCTACGAGGAATAATCTCTTTGTATACCTTATTTTATCTTTCCACGAGCTTTTAGAATTATCACGGCTTTGGACGAGCCGAAACGAAAAGGAGGTGGCATATGGCTGCTCTAAACGAAAAGGATGAGGATGTCGTAAGACTCGAAGAAAGAACAAAAGGACTTGAAAGGTCGGATAAAGCCCATTTCTTTATGGAGCTTATCCTATTTCTGGGTGTTCTCGCCCTCGCCCTGATGCTGGTAAGCGGGTGCAGGATAAACACTCCGAGTCCTAATGTCGACAGCTACGTCGAAGAAAGAGGAAAGGAGGAAGAGAAGGAAAAGGAGTGGATATATTCAGAGACATCTGCCATTCCAGATATTACCTTCTCTGTCGGGGACGATGGAAAAAGTGTAATTGTTCTCCTCAATGGAGAAGCTTACAAAACCATCAGGACGGATGAGGACAAAGTCACAATCCTGAAACAAAGAAAAACCATCAGCGCAGTCTTCGAGGAGGCGAAGATTACGCTTTACGCCAACGGAACAACACTTCTCGGCACATTTGATTACAAATAAGGTCCCCCTTTCCCCGGGCCGGTTCTTTATGAGCCGGCTCTTCTTTTGTCGTTTTCTCCTCTTGCCTTTTACTTTTGTTTCTGCTAACTTTCCTTTTCGAGGGAGTAGGAGCGCCTGGCGAACAAGTCAACACACTGGATTTTTCCTGGCTTGTTGTAATTCCGAGACTCATGCTGTTAAGGCATGGTCTTTTTCTGTCCCTTTTCAGCACATATTTTTATATCACAGGACAAAAGAGGAAATTATGGACTGGGGTTTTTTGATTACAAACAGCATCCTTCTGGGTGCCGCGCTTGCTGTCGACGCATTCAGCGTCTCGATTGCCAATGCCATCTGTGAGCCGGATATGACAGGGCGCAAAAAATTTTATGTTGCGCTTACTTATGCTCTCTTCCAGATAGCAATGCCGCTCATCGGCTGGGTCTGTGTACACACAATCAGCCAATACTTCACACTCTTTCAATCTTTTATTCCTTATATAGCACTGGTACTCCTCTGCTACATAGGAATCAAAATGCTTATAGAGGCGAAGAAGGGAGGAGGAGAGGAGAATTCGACTAGAATTAAACTCACCTTCAAGGCCCTCATCATTCAGGGAATAGCAACAAGCATCGACGCACTCTCCGTCGGCTTTGCAATCGCAGATTACACTCCCTTTGAAGCAGTAGTTGCATCAATCATCATCGGGGTTGTTACATTCCTTATATGCGCATGCGGTCTCTGGCTCGGAAAAAAAGCGGGGGAAAAGCTCAAAAGCAAGGCAACGGTATTCGGGGGTATTGTTCTTATCCTCATAGGAATTGAAATCTTTATTAAAGATCTCTTCTTCTAATATTCTTCACTCTTCTCTACTGCAAAAGCATGAGCTTTTTTTTCACGGCTATTGGCGCAGTAGAATAAAATAGAGATAAGACAATTCCAGTCCTTGCATCGACTGCAGAGAGAGGCGAATCTCGTCAATTACAGTCTCATCAAAGCGAAAGTACTGTCAATATCTCCTTCCTCTTTTTCGTCAGATTATAGCTCCTTTCATCTTCAATCGTAGAGAGGTTCCACTAAGCCAGGATATGAGCAAAACTGCAGAGAGAATCAGAGCCGTATTTTTCCTGTCAACGGGTTCTCAACAAAAGCCAAACTTTTTTTAAAGAAATTTCCCCTCACAACAAGAAATCATGAGGGGATTGATGAAAGAATGAGAATTCAATCATTCAAAGATTAGGATATTACTTCTTATAGTATAAAGTTTACAATCCTCACTAGAACAAAGAAATTTCTTTGTACACTGCCATTCTCACGCTTTTATGTTGGATACACAGCCACCACCTTCTGTGTTTTTAAATTCACCTGGGACTGGAACCCTGTCCATCTTGTCCAGTAAATCCTGATAATCTTGCTCCGAAAAATCACCTGCAACACCACCTGCAACACCACAGAGGTCATCATCCGAAATCTCACCGCACTTGCTGAGGCGTGCAAAAAGCCCATCTGCCTTTGACTTCTCAAGTTCGATTCCAGCAGCATTAGCCATTGCCATAAGATCCTCAGCTGAGCGTGCTTTCTTTGCTTTTTCCAAAATTTCTTTTCTCATATTTCTTCCTTATATATTAATTAAATATTACTGCTGAAGAGTTATCTTTCTTTTTCTTCTTATTATCGACGATAACACCACCTGAAACAGATGCCAAATTATCATCTGAAACTTCATTAACCTTTCTGTCCGCAGAAGACATAGAGCTACCACATGGGCATGCCTTTTCTTCTTTTTCCATCATTTCTTCTTTTGTCATAAGATTTCTCCTTAAATATTCTAAAAATCCTCAAAGTAAGGAGTGGATTTTTTTCTTTATCCTTTCTTTATTCAGGTTACACAATTATATACTCCCTCTAAAAGATTCTGTTAGAAAAAAATGCTTTTTTAAGCAAAATTATACCTGAATTTCTTCCGTGTTCACTCGAAATATATTCA
>CAVIUT010000012.1:0-37848 GCA_963646155.1 Eggerthellaceae bacterium
CAGAAACGATGGAACTACTCAGAGAGGAAAGTGAAGCTAGAGGAGAGGCTAGAGGTGAAGCTAGAGGAATAGCCATTGGAGAAATAAAGGGAGAAGTCAAACAACTTGTCGGATTTATAAAAGATGGCTTCATCTCTGAGAAACAAGCTGCAGAAAGGGCAAATTTGAGCCTTGATGAATTCAAAAAGTATGAAGCGCTCTATTGCTCCTGATTTATCCATTTTCTTGGAAAGGACAGAAAAATGAGCGCATTCTGCATAACTGAATATAACGAAACAGAAACGATGGAGCTCATCAAGGAGGAAGGAATAGCCATTGGAAAGTTAAAAGCCTTGTATCTCTTGCAAAGAAAGGGTTACTTACTGAAGAAATTGCAGCAGAAGAAGCAAGTATGAGCCTTGATGAATTCAGAAAGTGTGAAGCTCTCTATGCTGTGTAATTTAAATAACGGCGCTGACTGACTTTGTCTCTGCTGTTTGGTACTGATGGTAGATATGTCACGTTGACGGATTTTTCCGCTTTTTTCTCTCTTTTGCGTCCTCTTCCTGTTCGCTGAGTTTCCTGTTGGTATCTAGAACAAGCTTCTTTGCCAGCTTCTGGGCTATTTTTTCGGCAAGATTATCTGATGTGACTTTCCGGCCGATTCCTGTCATAAGCTCCTTTATTGAATCAGGGGCAATCAATTTCTCGAATTCAAATCTGTCGAATCTGCCTTCTTTCAAAAGCTCCTGCATCCTTAGTGTAAGCTCATCTGCCGTCTCTTTTATGGCTGTGACATAAAAGGTGGAAATATGTTTGTTCAATTCATAGAACGGCGAAACATCAATAGTGGCATACGGGTCGTTGGGATCTATGAAGAAGGATGTGACTGGAACGCTGAATGCCTTTGCCAACAGGTCCAGAGTTTTGCTTGATGGAAAACATGCACCTGCCTCCAGCCTTGTAATCTGCTTTGTCGATAACCCGGTGCGGGCAGCCAGGTCATATTGTGTCCATTTCAACTCTTTACGCAGCTTAATCAAATTACTTTTAAATAGTTCCCTCGAGTCCATATTGAGATTATAACCCGGTGTTTTTAATCTGTCTTCACTAATTTATAGGATGTTGAAGAAGAAAATCCGGACATTTACGGGATATTTCTCCTCATCTATGTCCGTAATTTAACGTTTGTCGATATTATTATGTCTCTTTCAAAGGGTCTATTCTTTATTTTTACTTCCCTTTGTCACCAGCATACCGCATGCAGCATTTGTATCCTGGCCTTTACTGCGCCTGATGGTGTATGGAATCTTCAGCCTCTCGAGTTCCTTTGTGAATGCAATCACTTCTCTTTCGTCGGGGCTGTTGTAGGGGAGGGCCGGTATTTTATTCCACCTTATGAGATTTACAAGTACATCAAGGCCTTTAGTAAAGCGGTGGAGCTCCTCTGCACTCTCCTTAGAGGTGTTTATTCCTCCTAAAAGACAGTATTCAAGCGTAATGCGCTTTTCTCCTTTATGCTGGAAGGAAACAAGTGCCTTCTTCAGCTCCGAGAGGGGATAGTTGTTGTTGACCCTCATTATTTTCGAGCGTGTTTCATTATTTGCAGATACTAAAGATACAGCAAGTTTTACAGGGATATTCAATTCCGATAGTCTTTTGATGCCCGGAACGACACCGCATGTCGATATCGTAATTCTCCTGTATGATATGTTGAGGCCGTCTTCTCTGTGGAGGGTCGTTATTGCCTTGATTACTTCTGTAAAGTTCTGCAGCGGTTCTCCCATCCCCATGAAGACTATATGAGTAATGTGCTCTCCGAGTTTCTCGAGCTGTATATATTCTTCGACGATTTCCCCGCTTTTGAGATTGCGCCTCAGGCCCATAGTTCCGGTAGCACAGAAGGTGCAGCCCATTGCACAGCCCACTTCGCTTGAGAGGCACGCAGTGTAGCGCCCCTTGCCGTCGCTGAGTCTTACGCACTCCACTTCATACCCGTCCTCGAGGGACAAGAGAAGTTTTACGGCATCCGGGCTCTCAACTTTCTTCTCAACCTTTGTCGTCAGCGCTGAAGGCCTCATGGCCGAGAGGCGCGTACGGTCGCTGAGACTCAATGATGTCATTTTCTCGAAGTCGGTTACTCCCTTATCGAGAAAGGACCTGACAATCCTCGCTTGAAACGGTTTTTCAAGTTTCAATACACTCTGTAATTCTGTATCATCTAAACAATATAAACTGGACATTTCTCTTCACAAGAATAACACAAAAAAGAGGTGTGGAAAAAGGGAGAACTCCCTTTTCAAGATTGCTTTTTTGGACGATTATACACGGTGAATCAGCTGATGCTGAAAAAGGAGAAATAAAGATGATGAAAAAGAAGATCATCGCATTTGTTCTTATTGCGGCTCTTGCCGTCGTTTCCCTCGCTGCTGCAAGCACAACGGGAACAGCAAAGAAGAACTCAATTGCACTCGGTCTTGGACTGGGTACACACAACGGACTTGCATTCAAATACGGCTATGGAAAGTTTGACTTGGCTGTCGATGCCTCCGCAAAGGTTGTCGGAGGTCAGGGGGTTTCATTCTCTGCAGACGTAGGTGCTTTCTATAATTTTTACGATATCGTATTCGATACCGGTGCTCTTACAAAGAAGCAGACAATCTCTCTTTCCCTCGGCCCTGTTGCAGCTTTCAGTGTTAGAGAAGGTTATCTCGGGCTCGATGCTCTCTTCGTCGTAGGCGCAGAGTATACATGGAGCAAGGTGCCTATTACAATGTTCCTCAAGCTCGGCGGCGGTGTTGGACTCGATATCAACAACAGCTTCAGTGCCTCCTTTGTGCCTTATGGTGTTATCGGGGCAGTTTATACATTCAATTTCTGATTCTGAATGGAGATTATCTCTATGGGGCTCTTCTGGGCCCCTCATTCTTTGTAGATATATGGAATATATCGTCCCTTCTCCTCTTTTCTGACCTCGCACTCAACCTTGATTCCGTCGTCCAGATACTCAACAGATATTATCTTCTCTTCTTTCGAGAGTCGGGAAAAGAGAGGGGACGAGAAGGGAAGTAGCAGCGTCAGAGGAATGTAGAATGAGGATGTTATATTTTCCAGTTCTGATATGAAATCTTCTATTCCCTTTCCTTCCTTGAAGCTTGTTTCGACAGTCTCATAGCCCGATGAGCGGAGCGCTGAGAGTGATATATCATCACATGGGGAGTCTATTTTGTTGAGTACCACAAGTTTGATCTTATCCCTCCCGCCGAGAGAAGATACCGTATCGAGTGTCACCTTCAGGCATTTTACGGCGTCAGGATGCGAGCTGTCTGCGACAATGATGATCCCCGAAGAATTCAACGCCTCCTCAAGTGTCGAACTGAAGGCTTCGATGAGAGAGGGCGGAAGATCACGGATGAAGCCTACCGTATCAGATACGATTATGTCGTGTCCTGAGGGAAGGGTGAACGAACGACTTGTCGTGTCGAGGGTTGCAAAGAGCTTATCTTCCGGCGGGGTGCAATTGGATGAGAGGTAATTGAGTATTGTTGTTTTCCCGCTGTTGGTGTAGCCGAGAAGTGCAAATGAAGGAATGGAAGAAGAGAGCCTCTTCTTCTGCTGGGTCTCTCTGATTTTCTTTATGCTCCCCAGCTCCCTATTGAGCTTTGTTATCTCGCTGTCGATTGACCTCCTCCTGAGTTCGATTTCCTTTTCTCCCTCACCCTTGCTGCCTCTGACTCCTCCGCGCTGCTGGGAGTATGACGCATTACGGAAGACAAGGCGGGGCTTGAGGTATAAAAGCCGTGCTTTCTTCGTTTGTATTACAGCTTCCTTCGAGTGCGCGTTCCGGGCGAAGATCATGAGGATTATTTCCTCCCTGTCAGATACCGGCCTTTCAACTATTGTTTCCATCCTCTCTTCTTCCCTGGGTGAGAGGAATGTGTCGACAACAACAGATGAGGCATCTACAGCCACGGCAATTCCGGCTATCTCCTCCATCTGGCCCTTTCCGAAGATGTTGTCCTTCAGCGTGAAGCTCTTCTGATAAGCAATCAACAGGCCCAGATTCTCCACGAGGGATCTGATTTCCATCTCCCTGTAGTAAACGCTCCTTTCATCCTCCCCGATTTCTCTTGTCGTTACGAGGAGTACTCTCTTTTCATCCATATGGCAATGATAGCAATTAAAACATTTTTGTTGCATAATGTGGGGGAGGAAAAAAGATGAGTCTTAATTGTGGTATTGTCGGATTGCCGAATGTCGGTAAGTCAACTATTTTTTCAGCTGTTACTTCAGCTCCCGCTGAAGCTGCAAATTATCCTTTCTGTACTATTGACCCGAATATCGGGATGGTGAATGTCCCAGATAAGAGGCTGGATAAAATTGTCTCTTTAATCCCTCCTGAGAGGGTTGTTCCGGCAACAGTCGAGTTCGTCGACATTGCTGGACTTGTGAAAGGGGCGAGCCAGGGCGAGGGCCTGGGAAACAGATTCCTCGGCGCCATAAAGGAAGTGGGGGTTATTGCACATGTCGTAAGGTGTTTCGACAACAGCGATATAATCCACGTGAACAATAAAATCGATCCCGCAAGTGATATCGAGACAATAGATATAGAACTCGCACTCTCCGACCTGGAGACAGTCGATAAGCGCTATCAGAAGCAGAGTAAGATGGGGCGTATAAACAAGGAGACAGCAAAGGAGAACGAGAAGCTGATTCCTCTCTACGAGCGCTTGATAAAAGCCCTCGGTGACGGAATCCCGGCAAGAAGGCTGGGTCTGGACGAGGATGAGAAGGCACTTCTCTACGACCTCCACCTTATTACACTGAAGCCTGTTATCTATGTATGTAATGTCGACGAGGACTCAATTAACAGCGACAACGACTACATAAAGGCTGTGAGGAAAATTGCTGCCGATGATGGTGATGCTCCGGTTGTTGTAATATGTGGAAAAATTGAAGCTGAAATCGCTGAACTCGAGACCGAGGACGAGAAGAAGGAATTTCTGGAAGCTGTAGGACTCGAGGAATCGGGATTGAATAACCTTGTCAGAGCTGCCTACCATGCACTGGGTTTGAGGACATTCTTTACAGCCGGTAAGGATGAGGACAGGGCATGGACATTCAAGGAAGGCAGTAAAGCCCCTCAGTGCGCAGGAATAATTCATTCCGACTTCGAGAAAGGCTTCATCAAGGCCGAAGTATATAACTACGACGACCTTGTAACATACGGAAGCGAACAGAAGGTAAGGGAAAACGGAAGGATGAGACTCGAGGGAAAGGATTACGTCGTTCAGGACGGCGATATCGTATTCTTCAAGTTCAATGTCTGAGAAGTTTTTCGGACATCCTTTTCATCTTAGTTACGTCGAGCTTGACGACTTCTCTGTCATAAGTGACGAGGCCGTTGAGCTCGTCTTCCACATCTGACAGCTGTGTATAAATCGAGGCGCTGAGTCCTTTCTCTCTGGCGGGGATTATCTCCATCTCATACATCTTCACAACGGCATCGGTGAGTTCTTCTTTCGACTTATAACCCTTATATGTGAAGGTCTTATCTGAAAAGGTGTGGCCTTCTATCCTTAGACCGTATCCACCGAACTCGGTGAGTATGACACAGCGCTTATATTTGTCTTCTTTAAACCTGTACGGCCTGAAGTAGACGTGCTCGCTCTTGAACGGCCCCTTCTTCTGGTCAAGCCATCCCGAGTGATAGTCCACCGTACGCGTCCTGTCCATACCCTCAATCATTTTCGATATCTCCACACTGTCGAACTGGCCCCAGCCTTCGTTGAAAACAACCCACACCGCAATCGAGGGAACGTTGAAAAGGTGCTCTACCATTATGGCGAGGTTCTTTTTGAACTTCTCCCTCATTCCTTCATCACGACGCGCGAGTAGGCGGTAGTGGTTGTCCTTGAGGTGAGACCCGATGATAAGCGGTGCGGAAATGATGAAGGGCGAGTACTTTCCGCCTCCCGACGGCATATCCTGCCATACGATGAGTCCGATTCTGTCGCATAGACTGTACCACCTGGGGGGCTCTATCTTGATGTGTTTTCTTACAGTGTTGAAGCCCATGCTCTTGAGAAGTAAGAGGTCATCTTCCATTGCCTTTTCCGACGGGGGAGTATAGAGTCCGTCCTTCCAGTAGCCCTGGTCGAGAACACCGTGATGGAAGTAGGGCTTTCCGTTTAAAAATAGTCTCTTCACGCCCTTTTCGTCTTCTTTCACACCGAATGTCCTGAGTGCAGTATATGATTCGACTCTGTCTTCTTTATAAGAAAGGGTGAAACGATATAGATACGGCTCCTCCGGGCTCCAGAGTCTTGGGGATGGAACGGGAATGTATTTCTCCCTGCCGTTTTCAAGCTCTATCGTGTCGCCTGAAAGAGTAAGTTCCCCTTTTCCTCCTGCCGTTGTGTTCATTGTTATGGAAAACCCGTTGAGATCTGGAACAACCTTGATGTTTGTTATATGTTCCTTCTTGACTTTCTCAAGCCATACCGTCTGCCATATTCCCGACTGCGGGGTATACCATATGCCGCCTCTCTTTATTTTCTGCTTTCCTCTTTCGCCCTCTCTTGTATCTGTCGGGTCTTTAACGATTACACAGAGTTTGAACGAGCTCTTATGTATTGTAACGGAGAAGGGAAGGTAGCCGCCCTCGTGCTCGGCCTCGTCTTCCCCGTCGATGACAATCCGCGCGGAGTAGTCCACAGCTCCGAAGTGGAGAATAAGGTCCTCTTTCTTCTCATCGAAAGGATAAGGAAAGTCAACACACCTTTCATATATAAGCGTTTCATCGGGGAGAAGTATGTGCCCCACACCGCTGAGTTTACTCTCCGGGGAGTAGGGGACGAGAATGTCGCCCTTCTTTATAATCTTGTCATTTCTATCGTGTATTTCGTATTTCCACTTTCCGTTGAGGATGAGATAGTCGTCTTTTCTTTCGAACTGTGGTCTCGGGTATTCGGGAAACGGAATCATGCTTTCCTCCTTTTGAGTATAATTACAGGAATCACTGCCGCTAATTCTACAATAGCTCCAAGAAGGAATATAAGCGGTGTCGGGACAGTTTTCTCGACTCCGAGTTCGACATATGTGAGTGCGGAGTTCTTTATGGCCGCGGCTCCTATGTACGGCCCCAGAACCATCGGCAGCATGACAAGGAAAATCATCCTTATTCCCTGTATTTCACCCTCGCTTCCCTTCGGGGTATAATCCCTCAGAAGAGAGGAGAGTATGGTAGTTGATGTAAGGTAGCCGCTCATCATCACAATACCCGAAAGGAGTGTAAAGAGAAATGAGCGCGCAAAGAACATCATTCCCAGGCCCAGTGCCATCGTGATAAGGGAAGTCACGGCGCTTATTTCGCGTCCTGTTTTCTCAACGTGGAGGCTTACTATGACGGTAATAACGGATGCCAGAATGAGAACGGCACCGAGAAGAACGGCGTAGTTTGATTCAAAGCCGAGGAAGGTCTCCATATAAATTATAAGGTACGGAAAGAAGACCTGCATTCCCAGGGCGCTTAAAGCATAAGCAATCAGTACAATGTAGAGTGACGGGTTATCCTTTATTGTTTTTCTTCTGAAACCGAATGCCAGGCACTCCAGGATGTTTACTTCTTTCTTTTCGCCCCTGTCTTTGTCTAAGAGGAAGATTGATAAGACCCCCGCTACGAGCATTACCCCTGCGATGATGGAGAAGAAGAGAGGCCACTCTCCATTCTGTGTAAATGGGTCGAGAAGACCGAAGACAATAAGAAGTGCCGCCATCGGAAGAATCTGTATGACGGCTTCGGTCTTTGTCCTATCCTTCTCTTCAATTCTTTCCGTCACATATGCATTGAATGCTGCATCGTTAGCACTTGAACCGAAGAAGGTCATAATGCAGTCGAGTATGATTACAAGAAGTGCAGACTTCGGGAGAGAAGCGTTGACAAATGCAAAGGCAAGAACGGAGAACGCCCATACGATATAACCCGGGCTTATGAAGATTTTCCTTTTTCCGAGTTTGTCGGATAGTGCTCCCATTATTAGTGTCGTCACTGTTGCGACAACGGCCGAGGACGAAACCATCGCCGCTATTGCCGACACATCATGGGTTATCGTGTTGTACATGAATACGTTGAAGTACATATTTTCGACAGTCCAGGCAATCTGCCCCGAGAGACCGACTATAATCAAACCAAGCCAATTCTTTCTGCTCATGGTTTGATTATAACTCTTTCCCTCAATTCAGTAATGAAAAAGATTTAAGCTGACTCATCAATAAGCTATGATTAATAATGTCAATATTTATATACTATTTGAAGCTTTTTGATGATATTTATGCGCGTTATGGAGTGATATATGGGAAGAAATGCAGTTGTTCTGTTACCTAAGGTCCAGAGAGTACTTACCCAGATGGGGGAAAACATAAAACTTGCGCGCCTGAGGCGAGATATCCCGGCAGAGCTATTGGCTGAGCGTGCGGGAATAAGCCGTGCAACCCTCCACAATGTTGAGAAGGGATCTCCCTCCGTTGCCATGGGGATATATGCATCGGTACTTCATTCCCTGAGGCTTGAAAACGACCTTCTTATGGTTGCGAAAGATGATGAGCTTGGGCGGAAGCTTCAGGATATATGTCTTACAACACCGAAGAGGGCATCAAAGCTGAAGAATGAAATATGAACGGGACTGAACTTATTAGAATTAATGTGGAATAGTACGAATAAGCAGACTTCCTTCCCATATCGTCATGAAGATGTTGGTAGCTCTCGTTTTCTCCTTTTCCTGCCGTAAAATCAGAGAAAAAATAAGCATTGTTCTGCCACCTTATAAATTGACTTATTACCTTGAATTGAAGTAGATTAGACGAGTCGAGTTTCGACGTAAAGAAAAAATTCTAACTGGAGGGTCTAAATCATGGGAAGAAATTTTACTCCTAGATTTAAGCAGTGCAGAAGACTTGGGGTTAATGTATGTGGACACCCTAAGGCAATGAACAGAGCTGGAAGTCCAGCTTTCGCAAAAAGAAAAAAGCCTACTGACTACAGCAAGCAGCTTACAGAGAAGCAGAAGCTGAAGGCTTACTACGGCGTCATGGAGAAGCAGCTCCACCGTTATTATGAGAAGGCTCTCAAGTCTTCAATGATGACAGGTGATGCTCTCGTCATCTCTCTCGAGAGAAGACTTGACAATGCTGTCTACAGAATCGGTTTTGCCAATTCTATCAGACTTGCACGCCAGCTCGTCAGCCACGGCCACATTCTCGTCAACGGAAAGAAGGTTGACATTCCTTCTTACCAGCTTCAGGTAGGGGACGTAGTTTCACTCAAGGAGAAGTCAAGAAAGAACGCACAGTTCGAAGCTTGCTTCAAGGGCGCAAAGTCATTCAAGGGTGAATACTTCACAATCGACCAGGACAACTGGACAGGTACACTGTCACGTCTTCCTGAGAGAAAGGAAATCCCAATCGAAGTCAATGACCAGCTTGTCGTAGAGTTCTACTCAAAGTAAGCCTAAGTCTGATAGACGAGTCTTCGCATCCGGCCACATTCCGGGTGATAACAGGAAGGAAAAGGCCACATTCCAAATTGCCCTCTTTCTTGAGCATTTTCTGGCGGCTACCCTCAAAAACGGAAAATGTGAATACTCTTCTGGAGCTCCCGTTCACCGGGGGCTTTTTCACGCCCTTATTTCCAGTTGACGGAGAATGAGAGAGCTTCGTTTAAAAGTAAGAATGATATGACGGGGAATGTATAAGATGCGCTTTTCTCTCCCGTCTTTTCGGCTCCTTCGACCTTTGTAATGGTGCCGGGAGTTGTAATCTTTATTGTGACTGTGCTCTTCTCAAGGGCGTCTCTGCTTTCTTCTCCGAGGAGGAATGTAATCATTTCGATATATTCCTCTTCAGTCATGCCGTTGGAGTACTCCGGGCCGTAGACCTCGAAGTTGCTGTCGCTCAAGAACGGAATTACTTCTTTTATTTCGCTGTAGTTCCCCATGTTGAGATTGAATGAAAGAGAAGTTGATGTAATCTTCAATATGGAGTTGTTATCGCCGTTATTGAGGTCTTTCATGAGTTTTGCCAGTGATATGTAATCAAATGTCAGGATATATCTCTTCCCGTCCCCGTCGGTTGTAAGGGTAACGTCGGTTGAACTCGAGGAGTCATTGACTGCAGAGGCAAAACCTCCTATTGCATTGTCCATTATCTCGCTTCCGCTTTCACTCTCCGAGAGTGTTGACAAATCTTCGAGAACCGAGAGGAAAAAGGGATCAACACTCACGTCGGTCGTGGATGTGCCGGAAAAGCCTGTCGAGGCTGTTATATCCTCGGTTACTACACAGGAGGAGAGAAGAAGAACAAGTACAGATACAAGAACGGCTGTTTTTTTCATACTTTGAATTCTAAGTCACTATTCTTCTTTGGTGAAGTTCTATTGCCAAACTCCACAGTAAAAACAATCATTGTCTCCACTAGACTTATTTTTCTTATAGTGGTAATAGAATAGGGCCACACTCGGGGGGATAAATGAAAAAAGCATTATTACTACTCACATTATTTACTCTTACAGCGCTGTCGCTCTCTGCATCTTGGGACGGTACATATCAGTGGATTAACAACACAAACAAATCCAACTGGGGAAAGGTCAAGGACCTTACACTTCGTGTCGAGAGCGTTGATGAAGATTACCTATATAATATGTATCTCATCCTTGATGACGGTGAGTATAGAGTCTTTCCACTTGTAGAACCGTCGTCTCCGACATACTCGGAGTGGCATGATTACGATGAGGACTCAAGCGAGGCCGAGGCCTTCAAGAAGAATAACAAGAGGATGAACACCACAATCGTTCCGCCCGGAAAATGGAAGATGGGAGAGATTAAGGCAAGCGAGGACTATATCTACACAACGGTGATTGCATCGGCATTCAACATCCATATTACAGTTGCGGTCGAGTATGAATTCTCACTTGACGAAAACGGCAACAAACAATTAACTTTCTCAATGGACGCTGACCAGGATATAGCAAAGGGAAAGTTCTTCCAGAATCCGGAGAAGGGAAGCGACGGTAAGTTCACACTTACATGTATAGATTAGTAAGGAGGGTGCATTTTGATTGCCGACCCCAATAAGAAGACGCTAATTATCGTAGAGTCGCCTACAAAGGCAAAGACGATAAAGAAATATCTACCGGAGAGCTGCACTGTGATGGCTTCTCTGGGCCATATCGTTGATCTCAATCCCAGTCCCGACCCGAAGGACAAGGGAATTTACGGCATCGATGTAGATAACGGCTTCAAACTTGACTACAGGATAGTCGAGGGTAAGGAGAAACTCATTTCAGAGCTCAAAAGCGCACTCAAGAAAGTTGATCAACTTGTGCTGGCAAGTGATGAGGACCGCGAGGGGGAAAGCATTGCCTGGCACTTATACAACACTCTCAAGCCTGAAGTCCCGGTCTACAGGATGGTCTTCCATGAAATAACGAAGAAAGCAATAACCGAAGCTTTCTCCTCCTGTAGAGATATAGACATGAATCTTGTTTATGCACAGGAGGCAAGACGTGTCGTCGACCGTCTTCAGGGATACGGCATATCCCCGATTCTTTCTCGTAAACTCGGCGGAAAGTATTCGGCGGGGCGTGTGCAGTCTCCGGCTTTGAAGCTTATCGTGGAGAAGGAGAATCAGCGTCGTCGTTTCAAAGCTTCCGATTATGCTTCAGTCACCGCCCATTCAGATACCACCCCTTCATTCACCGCAACCCTGGTCACAATAGGTGACGAAAGTGTTGCTTCATCAAAGAGCTTCAATGCGGAAACGGGAGACGTAAAGAAAGGCGTGAAGGTACTGACACTCGAAGAGGGAAAGAAAATCAGTGCGGAGATTGAAGGAAAGGACGCTGAGGTAAAGAGCGTTGTTCAGACAAAGAAGACGGAAAAACCTCCAATGCCTTTCACAACATCAACACTCCAGATGGACGGCACGAGAAAACTGGGTAAGAGCGCCAAGGAAATTATGGCGATTGCCCAGCGCCTCTATGAGAATGGATTTATCACATACATGCGTACAGACAGTCCCACACTCAGCGGGGAATGCATTCATGCTGCAGCAGAGTATATAAAGGAAAGCTACGGTGACGCCCTTCTGGAAGTCAGACAGTACAAGGCTAAAACACTCGGCGCACAGGAGGCCCACGAGGCTATAAGACCTTCCGGCGACAGGTTCCGCACTCCCGATGAGACAGGCCTGAAGGGCGATGAACTCAAGCTTTACACCCTCATATGGAAGAGAACGATTGCGTCCCAGATGAAGGACTCCGTCAAAGCTGTGACATCAGTCAAGCTCCAGAGCGGGGAGTACGGTTTCTCGGCAGGTGGTTCGGTTATACTATTCGACGGCTACAGACGTGTTTATATGGCTTCATCCGACACAGTTGAGGAGAAGGAGGAGACCCTTCCTCCACTCAAAGAAGGAGATAAGATGAAGCTTATCAATGCAGAGGCTAAGGGAAATACAACTCAGCCCCCTCACCGCTACACTGAAGCAGCACTAGTGCAGAAACTCGAGAGTGAGGAAATCGGACGTCCGTCAACATATGCAACTATAATATCTACATTGATAGACCGCGGTTATGTCGTGAGGCAGAACACAACACTTATCCCGACATTCACAGGATTCTTCGTTGAGTCTTTCCTGGAGAAGAGTTTCCCGCGCTACATAGCATATGACTTCACGAAAGATATGGAGGCCGGACTCGACAGAATAGCGAGCGGCGAAGAGGAAAAGGAAGAGTATCTCTCGCAGTTCTGGTTCGGAAAGGAGAGGAAAGATGGGACTAAGTGAAGACCTCAGGAATGTCGGCGAAACTATAAGTGCGGGGGAGGCGAAAAGTCTCAGGCTTGAGGGGCTGAAGAACCAGTTCACCCATGACGGCGAGACGGTGACATATGAAATCAAAATCGGCAAGTTCGGCCCTTATATCCTGACATCCCTCACGGACGAGAATGGAAAGGCATTGATGCGCTCGATTCCTCCCCAGATGTTTCCCGGAACTTTCAGTGATGAAGACGCAGCTTCTCTTGTCTTCCCTCCCGAGGAGGAGAGCGAGATTCTATTCGGCCGCTATGCTTTGAAGAAGGGACGCTACGGCGACTACTTCGAGCGCCTATCTGACGGTGAGACCGTCACATGGCCGAAAGCAATGAAGAAGAGCGCGAAGGATGCAACGGAGGAGTATATCGACATGCTTTTCTCGCTGCCTAAAACCATCGGCTTCGATAAGGACAACAATGCCGTTACTCTCAAACTCGGCCCCTACGGTTTCTATGCCCAGTACAACGGAAAGAACTACAAGGTCAGCGATCCGCTTTCAGTTACGGTTGATCAGATTATCGAGCCAAAGGACGCTCATCTAGTAAAGGGTGAGCACGACGGCGAGCCAATCGCCCTCCAGAGTGGACGCTACGGGTTATATATCAAATACGGGAACGAAAACATCCCGATTTCCAACAAGGACAAGAAAGACCCCGAGTCACTGACACTCGACCGGCTCAAGGAGATTGTCGACGCCTACAAAAGCGGAAATGACAAGAAGAGTAATGCCGAGCGTGAGTTCTCACCTGTCGACAGCGTTACTCCTCTCCTTATAAACGGTAACTACGGTTACTACATAAAGTGGGGAAAGGAAAACGTTGCACTGAGTAAGGAAGAGAAGGAGAATCCCTCATCCCTTACAGATGAAAGGGTGAAGGAGATAATCGCCGAGTATAAGACAAAGCCTAAAACCAAGAAGAAGGGTAAGTTCACTTCGCATAAAAAAGCCTGACTTATCACTCTGAAAAGAGCTTATCCATTGTTATTGTGGCGGCGAATATTGAACTGTAGTTGTTGTAGTTCCGGTCGAATGTTGTAAGCAGCGTATTATGTATCGACATTCTCTTCGGAATCAGGGACGAGAGGATTACTTCCCTCTCTTTGAACTTTCATAGCAGGCCTTGTCTACAGTATATTTTGTGTTGTAGAACTTGATTTCGCAAATATTCAATACGTTGTTATTTCTCCTGATGAGAAGGTCAATCTGTGTGTCGCTGTCTGCCCATGATGAAATGGAGGAGACTACGCCGCTTATTCCGAGCGCTGATTTGATAGGCCTTACAGATAGTAAAAAGTATGATGTAGCGAGTGTTAAGACGCCTAGAAAATATATGAGAGTGCGATAAGAATAACAGCTGTTGCCACTGGTACTGTGTATGTGTCCCTGCCGTCTTTGCTCACAAGTTCAACATATGCAGATATCGGTGCTGTGATAAGCGGGTAGAACACAATTTCATACCATACTCTGTTACCGCTTAAAAGAAGACCGACTGCACCTGCCACAAATGCAGATATGAGCATGGCGGTACTTCCTTCAATGCTTTTATTTCTGTCGGCAAATGGGATGTCTGCCTTATGTTTTCCCAGTCTTCTTCCGACGATGGAGGCAGAAGCGTCTCCGACACCCCACATAAGTACAGCACAACAGAGAAAGTCGGGGCGTTTGAAGATTCCCCAGCAGAAAAGTGAGAGTGCGCTGTACATTCCGAAGAGCTCGATAAGGCTTTTCTTTACTTCGCCATTTTTCTTTTCTATGAAGAGGTCCGAATACCATTTCTTCTTCTCGAAAATCAATAGGAGGGGATAGACAACAGTGGCAAAGAGAATAGACGAGAGGGATGCGTAATACCACGTATCTGCAACTATCGTCATCTCGACAAGGGACGAAAATGCGATGAGATGTAACAGCTTACGGAATATGTCGCGCGGAAAGTTCTTGAAGATGATGCGGATGATAATGAGTACTACGGCGCCGAAAAATACATACTCCGAGAACTCGAGTACACATTCAAGAATGCTTTTTATAATATCTTCTGCTTCCATCTTCAGCTTTTTCCTTTCAATTGGAATGTAATACAGAATGGATGAGTGAGCAAGAAAAGATGGTCCCAAGCAGAATCGAACTGCCATTTAGTCCTTCGGAGGGACTTGTTCTATCCATTGAACTATGGGGCCGGGTTAAACAAAAAGCCCTATAGGAGGGCATTTGATGGTCCCAGGCAGAATCGAACTGCCATCTAATCCTTAGGAGGGATTTGTTCTATCCATTAAACCATGGGGCCGACTGACTTGATTATAGAAAAGAGGGGGAAAGTGTTCAATAGAGAGTTCTTTTCTTTATTGCACTATTATCATAAAATGGGAAAAGGAGAAAAGTATGACAGTTTCAAAGAGAATGACACCGAACCCGGTAACATGTACCCCAGATACTCCGGTTTTCGAAGCGAGCGAGATAATGAAGAGGGAGGGAGTCCAGCGTCTCCCAGTCCTTGATGAAAGCGGTAATCTTGTCGGCATTGTAAGCGAGAAGAACATCATCAATGCAAGCCCGAACGGCAAATTGAGCATGGTTGAATTCGCCCATCAGCTTTCACTGCTTGAAGTCGGTGATGTCATGAGCAGAGAAGTCATTACTGTTTACACGGATGACCCCATCGAACAGGCTGCAAGAAAGATGTGCGACCAGGATGTATCGATTCTCCCTGTCATCGATTATAACGGAAAGCTTGTCGGCGTTGTCACACGCTCGGATCTTTTCAAACTCCTGTTGGAACTCTTCGGAACACGTCACTACGGCGTCAGGGTATGTTTCAGCATAAAGGACCGCCCCGGTGTTGTTGCAACTGTTTCGGAGGCACTTCATAAACTGGGTGCGAATATAATCAGTATCGGGAACCTCGATACCGAGATGGGATATTCAACAATCATAATGAAAGTCAACGGCATAGATAAGGAAGTTTTGAGGGAGGCAATCAAACCCTTAGTCGATTCCGTTCTGGATATCAGGGAAGTATAAGTGTCAAAGAAGAACAGGGGAACATCTTTCATAAAGGATAAAGAAGAAAAAGAAAACCTATCCTCTTCTCCTTTCGCATCAATCGTGTTGAAGGAGAAGAAGGAGGAGAAAAAAGAGAAGAAGAGCCCGGGAGCAAAGAAGCCCGGGGAGATTGTACACGGCTACAACCCGTCTCTTTCCTTCGCCGACATTCTTTCTTCCTATGAAAAGACAGGTAACCCTTATACTTTGCCAAAGAAGAGTTCTCAGAGCTCCAAGAGCTTCGGCGATATTCTCGATGAATGGGAGAACGGCACAAGTAAAAAGCCTAAAACAAAAGAGATAAAAAGGGAGAGCGGTCTCTCGTCCTACACGGCAACACGTTCCTTTGAATCAATATTAAGCGAGTACGAAGGTATATACAGAGAAAAGAACGAGGAAAAGAAGAAGAGGGCGAAAGGGGCGGACAAAGCCGAGTGCGACGATATGCTCCGTACTTCCACCCTTTTTCTCGACGACGAAGACGAGACAGTTCCTCAAAATGTATCGTGGTCGGTAGTCGGTGGCAGAAACCCGTCCTTCAAACGTGAGGAAGTGCAGAAAGAGAAGGAGGCTAAGGTTTATAAGCGCTCATCTTCATCCTACACTCCATCAACTTCCTTTTCAGATATCCTTTCCGACTACGAAAACTCTAAGAGAAAGAAAAATGAAGAGGAGAAAACAACAGCTCCCGAGCCTGCAGTTATAAAAGAGGAAGAAAAAGGGGTCAAAGAAACATCATTCTTTATCGAGGACGATGAGACTGAGGTCCCGTCAAATGTATCATGGTCGGTTATCGGCGGCAGGAATGAAAACTTTGTCCGTGTTGTCCCTGGAGAGGAGAAGACAGAGGATAAAAAGGAAGAGAAAACACCGAAGAAGACGAGTGAGTATAAACCCTCCGTCTCCTTTGCCGATATCCTCACGTCCTACGATAAGAAAAAAGCTCAAAGCATCGAGAAAATAGCAGAAATAAAGGATGAGGCAGTAGTAAAGGAAGAGACAATTGAGCCATCCTCTCCATTCTTTATTGAAAGCACTGAGGATGAGGTGCCGTCTAATGTTTCCTGGTCGATTATCGGCGGGGCCAACAAAAACTATACGCGGCCGGTAGAAGAAAAGCCTGTAGAAGAGAAAGAAGAAAAGAAGGAGATTAAAACAAGTTCCCCCAAGTACACTCCGACAGCATCATTCTCGTCAATTCTATCAACGTATGAAAAGAAGACGGACAAGAGGGAAAAGACCTTCAGCGAGATTATGGAGGAGAAGGGGGACGGCAGAAAAAAGAAGGCTTCTCTCTCCATCAATGAATTGAGGCGTATGGATGTCCAGGCCACCCTTGACCTTCACGGTGAGACTCAGAGTGACAGCACTGCCATGATATCTTCATTTGTAGATGAATGCGTTCAGCATGGACTGAGGAAGATATCGATTATCACGGGAAAGGGACTTCACAGTGAAAATGGAAACGGGGTTCTCAAGGATCTTGCCCTGTCGCTTCTTACTCAATCCGAACACGTTCAGGAGTTTAGTCCGGCTCCCCTTGCAAAGGGCGGTGGCGGTGCCCTATGGGTAATCCTCAAGGAAAAGAAAGAGGAGAATTGAACTTTTGTCCCGAAGTTTAAGAGATACAGCTGAGAGGCGAGAAAAAATACATTACAACCAAATCATTTTGAGGTCTGTGAATCAATCGTCTCCTTCCAATCGGCCGGAAATCCCATAAGCCCCAAATCGATTCTACCGTTGTAGCTTTCGATAAGCATTAACAAAGAATCAACAAATCTCTTGCGGTCTACCTTGTTGAGCCTCTTGGACAGCATCCACAAATAGGCAAATAAGGAGTTACCTCTTATCTGGGGGTTCTTGCGGTTTGTTGCCTTATTCATGGAAACCGGAGGGTTCATTTCTGTGTTGTAAAGTCGTGCTGCGTGTGCACACTTGTATCTAAAAACGATAAGCAATGAAGATTGTTGCCTAAAGTGTTGTATCCAACACCGGCTGCTTTTGCTATCAGATCTTTTTCTGAGTAGAACATACAGCTGTATAACTTTGACAAATCAGAGAATGAAATAAGCTCGACAATTACCCAAAGCGGTAGCTTGTCGTTATAGTTCTTTGCATGGTGCTTCAGGACAAAGCTGTCTTTGTAGTAATCTCGATCTCTTTTAAAGTGATTGAACTGAACCCACTTCGTGGGAACTTTTCGAGCTTTTTTGACAACTATGCTTACAGAGTAGAGCTATTGTCTTTTCCCTTATTCAATGGCATATTCAAATATGTAGATGTTTTCAGGCTATTTATGAGCCTTTTGGAGGAAGTGCAAAATCTGCCACTAAATTCCATATATATAATATATATCAATGTACGCGCGCGTGTTCAGTTCAATCAATTTATCTCAAATTCAGCATCCGTCAATTTCTGAGCACAAGAACTATGGTTGTTGCTGTCGTGATAGGCTGAATTTATCGACCAAATCTACAGATTGTTTTTGCAGGATTGGTAATATCCAATATCTTGCATCTTTAAGTTGTTTCCCAAAGGATTCGGACAGCTAAGTCATAGAAAAACGGGCATCAGCCCGCTTCTTATCTTTCTCTGTAGATGATTCTGCCCTTTGTAAGGTCATAGGGTGAGAGTTCGACTTTTACTGTGTCACCCGGCACTATACGTATGTAGTGCTTTCTCATCTTGCCGGACAGATGGGCAAGAATAACGAGGCCGTTTGTTAATTCAACGCGGAATGTCGTGTTGGGGAGTGCTTCCTTTACAACACCTTCTACTTCAATTGCTTCTTCTTTAGCCATTCTTACTCCTGATTTTTAAAACCTTGAACAGTTTAGACATAGTGAGAGTGTTGTGTCAATTATGAAGAGTGCGTGAAGAATAGAGTTTAGCTTCTTTGTTTCTTTCTTCTTCCGATTTCTTTCTCCGGGGTATTTATTTTGAGGCAAAAAAAACTATAATGACACAACCTTACGTATCGGGGAGGTGCTCATGAGCGCACTTAGGGACTATCTGAAAGAAAATAACGGCAATATAACTGACGAAATGGCTTTGTACCTGGCCGAACTTGATTTAGTGGCAAGGGTATCTGAAGAAGCTGCAGCATTGACAGTGAAGGAACTCAAAGATCAGAGGACGAACCTCAAGCTCATCGCGAGTGAAAACTTCTCGTCCCTCTCCGTTCAGGCTGCAATGGGGAACCTCCTTACCGATAAATATGCAGAGGGCTATCCTTATCATAGATTCTATGCCGGCTGCGATAACGTCGACGAAATCGAGGCTGAGGCTGTTGAGACTGCAAAACGGCTTTTCGGGGCCGAACACGCCTATGTCCAGCCTCACAGCGGGGCGGACGCCAATCTCTGCGCCTACTGGGCTATATTAAACAGTCGTGTAGAAGTTCCGGCACTTGAGGAAATGGGTGTTAAAAATCCTTCCGACATGAAGAGAGAGGACTGGAACAGAATCAGAGAGCTCTTACATAATCAGAGACTTCTGGGACTGGATTATTATTCCGGCGGTCACCTCACACACGGCTACAGACAGAATATATCGGCTCAGCTATTTGACGCCTACTCATATTCAGTTGACAGGAACACAGGACTTCTCGACTACGATGAGATAAAGAGAATGGCGGAGGAGATTAAGCCTTTGATCCTCCTTGCCGGCTACTCGGCTTACCCGAGGCGTATAAACTTCAGGATTATGAGTGAGATAGCTCATTCCGTCGGTGCCGTCTTCATGGTCGATATGGCACACTTTGCAGGCCTTGTTGCAGGTAAGGTCTTCGAGGGTGACTACGACCCCGTCAAGTGGGCTGATGTCGTAACGACGACAACACATAAGACTCTCCGCGGCCCAAGAGGCGGTATGGTGCTCTGTAAAGAGGAGTTCAAAGAATCTGTTGATAAGGGTTGTCCGCTTGTAATTGGGGGACCGCTTCCGCAGGTGATGGAAGCAAAACTCATTGCCCTCAAGGAAGCAGAAAGGGATGAGTTCAAGTGCTATGCTGCAAAAATCGTCGAGAACTCGAAAACAATGGCAGAGGAGTTCATCGCACTCGGCGTGAAGGTCCTCACCGGCGGAACAGACAACCACTTGATGCTTATCGATGTGTCAGAACTGGGACTCAACGGCCGTATGGCGGAGAGTGTCCTCAGAGAGTGTGGAATAACACTCAACCGTAATGCTCTTCCTTTCGACAAGAACGGCGCATGGTATACTTCCGGCCTCAGGATAGGAACAGCTGCAGTAACAACCCTCGGTATGGGGGAGAGCGAGATGAGAGAGATTGCCTCAATCATCACATCTGTATTGAAGAATGCAGAGCCGGTTGTCCTGACAAAGGGCGAGAAGGCAGGCGAGAAGAGTAAGAACAAGGCGAAGGTTAGTTCGGAAGTTAAGGTCGAGGCTAGAAAACGTGTGGCTGAACTTCTTGGAAAGTATCCTCTTTATAAGGAACTTGATCTGGAATACCTTGAAAAGTGTTTCCCATACAACAGGTAAAAAAGAAAAAAGCTTTGTTTGCCTTTCCTTAAGAGTGTAGTTACAATTGAAGTATGGCAAATACACTTATTAAACACGGTCTTGTTGTAGATACAGAGTGGACCCATCACAGCGATGTGCTTGTCGAGGGTTCACGCATTAAGAGAATCGCTAGGAATATCCCGCTCGAGGACTGTCCTGAGGGCACGCATGTTGTAGACGCCTCAGGTCTCTGTGTCCTTCCGGGCATAATCGACGCCCACACTCACTATCATCTGGTGAGCCGTGGTACCGTTACCGCCGATTCATTCATTGAAGGCAGTAAACTTGCTTCCTACGGCGGTGTTACAACTGTCATCGATTTTGCCGACGACGACCACGTTTCTCTTCTCTCATCCTCCAGAAAGAGACTCAAGGAGATGATTCCGATGAGTATTGACTATGCTCTTCATCAGGGTGTCTACTCCTACAGGGATGATTTGAAGGAGGAGTTGAAGGAACTCAAGGAAAGCGGTGTCGGGGCAATCAAAATCTTCACAACATACAAGAATGTAGGCTATATGGTTGAGAAGAGAGATGAGCTCAAGGCTATCTTCTCGTATTGCAAGGAACTCGGGCTCATGGTGTGTGTACACTGTGAGGATGATAAGATAATCAGCGACATAAACGCATCCTGGAAGGGTGGATACAAACCGATTGACCATGCTTCCCAGAGGCCGAGCGAGGCTGAAGAGGCTGCAATCAAGTATGTGGGTGAAATCGCACTCGAACTCGATATGCCGATCTATATCGTTCACCTTTCATCAAAGAAGGGGCTCGAGGAAGTGAGAGAACTCAGGGAAAAGGGCGTGAAGGTCATCGTCGAGACAACACCGCACTACCTTTTACTCGATAAGTCCAAGCTTGAAGGCGACAAGGGGCCGCTATATGTAATGACTCCTCCTCTCAGGACTAAGGAAGACAACGAAGCGCTCCAGGAAGCATTGATTGACGGTGAAATCCAGGTTGTTGCAACAGATCACTGTGCATTTACCTATGAGCAGAAACTCGAGAGCAATGACTGCAGAACGATATACCCCGGAATACCGGGAACCGAGGAGCTCTTACCTCTTATCTATAACTTCGGGCATGTCAGTGGACAGCTGAGCCTCAGTCAGATAGTGAATCTTCTTTCCACCGGCCCGGCAAAGCAGTTCGGACTCTACCCGAAGAAGGGAATTTTGAGGGAGGGAAGCGATGCAGATATCGTATTATTCGACCCGGCGGAAATCTGGACTATAAGCCGTGAGACGACACATTCTGCTTCAGGTTATACCCCCTACGAGGGAATGACAGTCATGGGCAGGGTCAAGATGACATACCTCAGGGGAAGACTTATCATGGGCGACGGCATCTATCTCGGCCTCGAGGGTGACGGACAGTTTGTCAAAGCTCATAGAAAATAAGTTATCAACCTGTTACAATGAGTTCCCCCGGACGGGGGACTTATTAGTCGATGAAGGAGACAAGATGATCAAAGCTCTCATTTTCGACATGGACGGTGTTCTTACAGATACTGCAGCTGTCTCTGTTGAACTTGTTACATCATATTTCGAGAAAAAAGGACTGAAGATAAAGAAAGAGGATGTCGTGAAGAACCTGGGTAAGGGCATGAGAAAGATGTTCCTCGACAGTGCTGATGACATAGGTGCATCAATTGATGTAGATGATGCTCTTACATATTCAAAGAAAGTATATTCCACACTCCTTGAAAAGAGAGAGAGGATGAAGGGCGTTAATGACCTTCTTGAGAGTGCGAAGAAAAGCGGTGTCAAAATCGCAGTTGCATCCTCGGCGCCTCTATGGCGTGTTGAGAAGAACATCTCCTCCCTCGGACTTGATTGTGTTTACTTTGATGCTGTTATTACGGAAGAAGATATAAAGCGCAATAAACCTTTTCCCGATATCTTCACCCTTGCCATGATTAAGCTCGGCGTCGAGGGTAAGGAGAGTGTAGTCTTCGAGGACAGCGAAGCGGGAATAATCGCAGCAAAGAGAAGCGGGGCGTATGCATGCGCACTCACAACTTCTCTCTCGAGGGAGAAAGTGAAAAGCCTTTCCCCGAGTTTCATTATCGAAGACCTGGCGCATTTTCCCGAGTTCGACTCAATCGAGATGCTCGATGAGGCAGTAAAAGGACTTATGCATATAAAGAAAGGAGCGAAGAAGTACGGCGCCAATTGGATTACTCCGCTCGAACGCACACTCTCTTTCTCCGTTGTCGAGAAAAAGGCGATAGAAGAAGCGGAAAAAGTCTTACTTAATGCCTATGCTCCGTATTCAGGGTTCAGGGTCGGTGCTGCCGTCCTCAGTGCCGCAACGGGGAGAATATACTCCGGGTGCAACATGGAGAACGCATCATATGGTGCTACAATCTGCGCGGAGAGAAACGCAATAACGACAGCTGTTGCAAACGAAGGTGCCGTCGGGATTGAGCTCGTTGTCGTTGCATCGGAGTCTCTTCCTCCAGCTCAGCCGTGTGCCGTTTGCCTTCAGGTTATGAGTGAATTCATCAGGCCGGAGACGCCTGTTGTGCTGGTATCTACAAAGGGGGCGGTTGAGCGCTATGTATATTCGGACCTCCTGCCGCATCCTTTTGAGTTCGGAGAATAAGCGTGAAAAATAGAATCTTTTTATTATTGAGTATTGTTCTTCTTTCTTTGCTCGCATCATGTTCGAGCACGAAGGACTATGTAAGTGATGTCACATTTTCCTCTGACCTCACGATAGAAGAAAAACTTGAATACTACGGTGGAACACATGTCACAGTCGACCTTCCGGAGATGTACTTTGACGGTGATGAATGGAAGGAGAGGATGCTCACTCTCATAGATGAGGCCGAGGACTACATACTTATCTCGACATTCCTCGGATCGTCATCCCCGACATTGGAGGATATATACAATAAGCTCGAGGAGAAAGCTCTTTCGGGCGTTGATGTATATTTAATAATCGACGGCTCATCCAACCTCGACATGACGGAAACAAGGTTTGTAATGACCCCTCTCAACTACCTGAGGGAAAGCGGTGTAAATCTTCTTATCTACCAGCCTTTGAGCTTCACGCACTTTGTCAACCCATCCTCGCTCGTCGTCAGGGACCACCGAAAGATGATGGTGATTGACGGACGCATTGCTGCCATCGGGGGAATGAACGTCAACTACATATCCATGGGGGCCGGCGAGAAGAGCCAGAGGGATAGCATGTATGTCTTCTCTTCCTCTGAACTCTGCAATCTCTTTGTAGAGGAATTTGTAACTATCTGGAACGAGGGCTCGGTGGAGAAGATGGATGCTGATAAATATAAGAGGGAGACGGAGACGGAAGAGACGGCCGACTATGATGCATGGCTTTTCAACCGCAATGTCTACTCAAACAGCGTCTCCATTTCAGGTATGTTCGGCTCTCTCATAAATGAGGCTTCCTCTTCTATTTTTCTCTGTCCGTACCTTCCGACACTCGACGGGAATATGATGGAGAGCTTGAAAGCCGCGGTGGAGAAGGGTGTCGATGCCGAAATATGGTGCTCCGTTGACTCGCGCGGTTATGCCAGGGCCGGAGGATCGTACGCAGTCGAAAAGCTTATAAGCGAGACGGGTGTCACCTACTATGATGTATCTGACGACAGCGATGGCAACACGCTTCCTCTTTTCCATATGAAGGCGATGGTTGTAGATGACAGGTATGTCGTCATAGGTTCGAGTAACTTCAATTATCGTTCGATGACGCTGTCTCATGAATTGGCGCTTGTAATCGACAGCCCTGAAATGGCGGAAGAAGTTAAGAAGAATATAAAGGAAAAGGCAGTCAATCCCGTACTCCTGACGCTTGAGGACGCAGAGGCCGAGAAGAAGGCCCACGGCTCCTTCTTCTGCTATCTCTTTACATATTTCGGAGGTTGATATGAAGCGGATAACAATTTTTATCGTATGCTTACTATTTGCGTCATTTCTCTTTGCTTCTCCTGCTTTTACATACTCCCTCTCTCAGATGGGTGAGAAGTCGACATATGATTCATTCGGCTCTCTCTCGCTTTCTGTAGGCTTCGCTCCAATCAGGGAAAAGCATTACGGCATTGTTGAGACCAATGTGCTTTTGGGGTGGAACAAGTTTTTCCGCGGCATTGATCTTGTTGTCTCGACTCCTCTATTTTCTTCGTCAGCCGACATTTTCTCATATGCGTTTTCAAACAAGGTGCTCTGGGAGCCGACGGCGGGCTTTATGGCGAGCTACAGGCAGAACGGCAGCATCTGGATGCTCGGGGGAGTATTATCGCCATTCAAGTTCGTCGACACATCCTTTTCGTATGAGTTTTTATCTCCCTACTTTCTCTTCGGTTTCAACGGGGAGAAGGCATACGGCGTAAGGATAATGAAGGTTACGGCCTTCCTGGGGGTATAAAATGAAGAAGAGAATTGCTTTAGTACTTTTATTATTAGTTTTAAGTTCTACCTTCGTTTTTGCCTCTACATTCGACTTCGCTCTTATGCTCGGGTGCGGTAATTTCTTCAACCCCTCGGAGGGTATAGCAGTTTCCTACGGAGCTTCGTTCGGTATTTCGAAGAGAGTCGATTTCTCCATTGTCGGTATGAGCGAGATTGTTCCCGACATAGGGCATAGAAACCTCTTCATGGCGGAGTTCGGGTTTGCCCTTTTAGGCGCAAGAAACACGGGAAGCAAAGTCAGCGGAGTCTGCGTCAACAGCGTTGTCTCCCTTGGGGGATTCTACCGCACGGACAACAACGGGGCGGGAATATATCTGGGACTATCGCCACTCACTCTGGGCTCACCTGCGACTGTAAAAAGGGAGAGGGGACTCAGAACCAACATAGGTTATGACTTTGTGAACAAGAAGGTTCTCGTCACATTCTCTCCACTCGATATCGAAATATATCTTGTGGGGACTTACCGCGATTATCTTTAACCTTTGAGAGTTGAGTAGTTCACAAAATTGCCTCGTTGGTATTAAAATAACTCAAGGACATTAAGTCGAATAACACTTTAGGAGATATTACATGAAGTATTCCACAGAAGTTGAAAACATGTGTACAGTAAGGTGTGGTGGACAGCATGGTTGCGCTCCAATTCCTGAAGAAGGAAAGTGGGTATATGCCAAGGAGATCAAGGACATCTCCGGTCTTACACACGGTATCGGATGGTGTGCACCTCAGCAGGGCGCGTGCAAGCTTACGCTCAATATCAAGAACGGCATCATCGAGGAGGCTCTTATCGAGACAATCGGATGCTCGGGAATGACACACTCGGCTGCTATGGCAAGTGAAGCCATCGTCGGCAGAACAGTTCTTGAGGCAATCAACACAGACCTTGTATGTGACGCCATCAACACAGCTATGAGAGAGCTCTTCCTCCAGATCTGCTACGGCAGAAGCCAGAGTGCATTCAGCGAAGACGGTCTTGTTATCGGCGCTGGCCTTGAAGACCTCGGCAAGGGAACATGCTCACAGGTCGGAACAACTTACGCAACCCGCGCTAAGGGACCAAGATACCTCAACCTCGCAGAGGGCTATATCCTGAGACAGGCTCTTGACGAGAACGACGAAATCATCGGTTATGAGTATGTCAACATGGGTGTCTTCATGGAGAACGTCAAGAAGGGCGTAGATCCAAAGGAAGCACTCGAGAAGGCCAAGAAGACTTACGGCAGATTCAATGATGCTGTGAAGTATATCGACCCGAGAAAGGAGTGAGGAGGACACTATGGCTTTATTTGAAGGTTATGAAAGACGTATTGATAAGATAAACGGTGTACTCAATTCATACGGCATCGCTTCTGTTGAAGAAGCAAAGAAGCTCTGTGATGACAAGGGTGTTGACGTATACTCAATCGTAAAGTCCATCCAGCCTATCTGCTTCGAGAATGCATGCTGGGCTTACATCGTAGGTGCTGCAATTGCAATCAAGAAGGGACAGAAGACAGCTTACGAAGTTGCAAAGTCTCTCGGAGAGGGCCTCCAGTCATTCTGTATCCCCGGCTCCGTTGCTGACGACAGAAAGGTCGGCCTCGGTCACGGAAACCTCGCAGCTATGCTTCTCAGCGATGAGACAAAGTGCTTTGCATTCCTCGCAGGTCACGAGTCATTCGCAGCTGCTGAAGGTGCTATCGGAATTGCAAAGAATGCCAACAAGGCTAGAAAGGAACCATTGAAGGTTATCCTCAACGGTCTTGGAAAGGATGCTGCAAAGATCATCAGCAGAGTCAACGGCTTTACATATGTCGAGACAAAGTTCGACTACTTCACAGGTAAGCTCGAAGTTGTCAGCAGAACAGCTTACTCAAAGGGTGAGAGAGCTGCCGTTAATTGCTACGGTGCTGACGATGTCAGAGAAGGTGTTGCAATCATGCACTACGAAGGCGTCGACGTATCTATCACAGGTAACTCGACTAACCCGACAAGATTCCAGCATCCTGTTGCAGGTACATACAAGAAGGAATGTAATGAAATCGGAAAGAAGTACTTCTCTGTAGCTTCCGGTGGCGGCACAGGAAGAACACTTCATCCGGACAACATGGCAGCAGGTCCTGCTTCCTACGGTATGACAGATACTATGGGAAGAATGCACTCTGATGCTCAGTTTGCCGGTTCTTCATCAGTTCCTGCACACGTAGAGATGATGGGCCTCATCGGTATGGGTAACAACCCGATGGTCGGAGCGTCCGTTGCTGTTGCAGTTGCTGTTGCTGAAGCAATGAATAAATAAGTTAAAACATACCTAAAATCTATCGGCTCGGAAACGGGCCGATTTCTTGCATAAATGTCGGAAAAGTACGACAAAAATCGGACTGAAAACTGAGAAAAGTGTGACAAAAACTTTCCTTTTTTGTTGCAAAGTACGACAAAATGATAGTAATCTTTTGTTATGGAAGAGAATAAGATTTTGTACAGAAAAGCTGAAGCTAGGATTGTTGATTTTCTCAATTCCAAGGATGAAAAAGCCCTTCTTGTGACTGGCGCGCGACAGGTTGGTAAGACGTTCTGTATAGAGAATATCGCAAGAACAAGAGTGGAGAATTTTGTAAAAATCGATTTCCTTTTGGATAAGGAAGCCAGGACTCTTTTTGAGGATTCCCAGAATGTTAAAGAAATTCTTACGAGGATGTCGGCATTGAGCAATGTCACTCTTATTCCCGGCAAGACGTTGATATTCCTTGATGAAGTCCAGGAATGCAAGGAGAGTATTACGCAGATTAAGTACCTTGTGCAGGAAGGTAGTTATAAATATATCCTCAGCGGGTCTCTTCTGGGTGTGGAATTATATAACGTGCGTTCCATTCCTGTAGGCTATATGGACTCTATAGAAATGTTCCCTCTCGACTTCGAGGAATTCATTTGTGCCAACGGAGTCTCACGAGCGGTTCTGGAGAATATAAAGGGCGCATTTGAAAACAGAAAAGAAGTTGATGCCATAGTCCATGACATAATGATGAGACTTTTCAGACTCTATCTTGTTGTGGGAGGAATGCCTGAGGCTGTAATGAAATACCTCGATACAAACAACATAGCTGAGGTTGTGAAGGTCCAGGAGAGCATAATATCAAGATACAAAGAAGATATAGCAAAATATGAGACGGAAGATAAGAGATTGAGGATAAGGAAGGTCTTTGATCTTATCCCGTCAGAGTTGAATGAGAAGAACAAACGCTTTGTGCTTAAGGATGTTGACAAGAACGCAAGGATAGACAGATATGAAAACTCCTTTGTCTGGCTCAGTAATGCCGGTGTTGCAATCCCGGTATATAATGCAAGAGAGCCGTCAATTCCTTTGAAGCTTTCACAGAGCGCAACTCTTTTCAAGCTTTTCCTCTCTGATGTCGGCCTCTTATCTTCAATGTACATGAATGGAATACAGCTTAAGATTCTCAATAACGAGAAGGATATTAACTTCGGTGCAGTCTATGAAAATGTGACTGCTCAGGAGCTGAAGGCGCACGGCTACGAAAACATATTCTACTTCAACAGCAAAAAGCAGGGCGAAGTGGACTTTCTAATCGATTATAACGGAGAGGTGCTCCCATTGGAGATAAAATCAGGAAAGGATTATACCATTCATTCGTCTTTGACTAAGATTATGGCTAATCCCGATTATAAGATTCCCCAGGCCTTCGTCTTTTCCAATGCCAATGTAAAGGTAGACGGGAAAATAGTTTATCTTCCGATGTATATGCTCATGTTTTTAGTGAGAAAAACCGTCCCTGAAGACTTAATCTACAAACTCGATATCTCCGCACTCACAAATTTTGAAAATAGTGCAGTTAACTGATGCAAAAATTCCAAAATAGTGCATTTGAGAGCCTTAAAATTTGTAAAATAGTGCAGTTAAGTTTGACTTTTTTTCTAAAATAGTGCAGTTTGAATATATGACTCAAGGAACAATTGAACGTATTCTGGCAGAGCAGAAGGAAGAAAAGGAAAGAAAAATCAGCTCCTTTTATTGTGCACGAAGAGAAGAATCTCTCGTTAATCTGTCGAGTAACCTCGCGCAGGTTGTCATCGGGGTAAGAAGGTCAGGTAAGTCCACTATGTGCTTCAACTTGATTAAAAGCAGCGGCCGTAATTTCGCTTACGTCAATTTCGATGATGAACGATTCGAGAATATTGAAGCGGAAGACTTGAATAAAATCCTTGAATGCCTGTACAAACTTTACGGCTCCTTCGATAATCTCTTCATGGATGAGGTGCAGAATGTCCCTTCATGGCACCTCTTCGTGAACAGGCTTCTCAGACAGAGCATAAAGATTCTTATCACAGGATCAAACTCCAAACTGCTTGGCGGCGAACTCGCAACCCACCTTACGGGACGGTACATGAAAACGGAGCTCTATCCATTCTCTTTCCAGGAATTCTGTCTTTACAAACGAATTGCAGCTAATACCGATACCACATTAGAGAGGGGACTTTTGAGGAGTCAGTTTGATTTCTTCCTCCAGGAAGGCGGAATGCCTGAACTCTATACTGAAATTAGGAAAACAGCTTATATCGACACCCTTGTTGACAACATAGTCACTAATGATATCGAGCACAGGTACAAAATTAGATACAAGTCGACTTTTGAAAAACTGACACAGCATATTCTGAATAATGCACCCATATGCCT
Source organism: Eggerthellaceae bacterium (assembly GCA_963646155.1). Taxonomy (GTDB): domain Bacteria; phylum Spirochaetota; class Spirochaetia; order Sphaerochaetales; family Sphaerochaetaceae; genus Ornithospirochaeta. The sequence goes on from CAVIUT010000012.1 coordinate 29,525, forward strand.
CAATTACAAAAAGCTCTGCAATGAATTTGGGCTGTCTTCAATGCACACGGCTGAAAACTATGTCAGATACATAGCCAATGCATATTTGATAGTAGGTATTCACAAATACTCGACAAAAAGTCAGATAAGAGTGACGAAAGAGAAATTCTATGCCGTCGATACCGCTTTCATGAATATGCGTCAGGATGCCTTTGTGGGGAAGAATCTCGGCTGGAGGCTTGAAAGCATTGTATGTATTGAACTCTTGAGGCGCTGCCGACCCGATGGGTTGGACATTTATTATTACAGCTTACAGTCCTATGAGGTTGACTTTGTCGTCTGCAGAAACAGAAAGGTAGAGAAGCTGATTCAGGTATCCTACGATATTTCTTCTGAAAAAACACAGAAGCGGGAGATAAAGGCACTACTTAAAGCTTCTGAGGAAACGGGATGCAACAATCTTATGCTCCTTACATTGTCTGACGAGGATACAATTGAAGTGGAAGGAAAGACGATTGAAGTGATGCCTGTTTATCGATGGTTGTTGACAGGAGATGGTGATGCCGTTTGATATGAGTGATGATTTGTTCAAAAAGTGAAAGGAATAGAAAAAAGAGTATTTGTTGACCTATCGATATAGGGGAACTAGAATTAACAAATAGAGCAAAGAGCTCTCTTGAATATGACAAAAGGAGATTTCTTAATGAAAGCAATTAATGAAGTTGTAAAGAAGACAGATCGTCCGGTTAAAGCAGTACAGTTCGGTGAGGGTAACTTCCTCAGAGCATTTATCGACTATCAGATTGATGTCATGAATGAAAAGACAGATTTCAACGGTTCTGTTGTTATGGTTCAGCCCCTCCAGAATGGAATGGGTGATATGATTAACGCTCAGGATGCCGTCTACACAACAATCCTCAGCGGCGTCGAAAACGGCGAAAGAGTCGAGGAAGACAGAGTCATCACATCTGTCAAGGAATGTGTCAACCCCTACAGAGATTACGATAAGTATATCAAGCTCGCTGACAATCCGGATTTGAAGTTCATCTTCTCGAATACAACCGAAGCTGGTATTGCATATGACCCGAGCGTAAAGCTTGAGGACAAGCCTCAGCTTTCTTTCCCCGGAAAGGTCACAGCTTTCCTTTACAGAAGATACAAGACTTTCGGCGGGGATGTTAACAAAGGTCTCATCTTCATCCCGTGCGAGCTTATCGACAAGAACGGTCAGATGCTCAGAAAGTGGGTTTTGAAGCATGCTGAAGACTGGAAGCTCGAGAAGAGTTTCATCGAGTGGGTCGATGCATCATGTGATTTCTGCTGCTCGCTCGTTGACAGAATCGTTCCCGGCTACCCGAGAGCTGAAGCAGAGGCAATCTGCGAGAGACTCGGCTATAAGGACAACCTCCTTGATGCTGCAGAGAAGTTCCTTTTCTGGGCTATCGAGTACACACATAAGAGCCACGAGGACGAACTCCCGACCGGCAAGGCTGGACTCAATGTCGTCTGGACAGATGATATGTCCTTCTACAGAACACGTAAGGTCAGAATCCTCAACGGCACACACACAATGACAGTTCTTGCTGCTTATCTGGCTGGTAAGACAACAATCGAGGAATGTATGAAGGATCCGCTTGTTTCCGCATTCATGGATCAGGGACTCTTCAAGGAAATCATTCCTTCAATGGACGGAGACAAGGCTCTTCTCGAGTCATATGCAACAGACGTTCTCAATCGTTTCCGCAACCCGAGCATTGTCCACCTCCTTCTCTCAATCAGCCTCAACAGCACATCGAAGTTCAAGACACGTGACCTTCCGTCACTCACAGGCTACCTCAAGAAGTATGGTAAGCTTCCGAAGACTCTTGTATTCTCACTTGCTGCCCTCATCGCATTCTACGAAGGCGAGAAGAGAGAAGACGGTTACTTCGGTAAGAGAGAAGCCAACGAATACAAGATTATGGATTCACCAGATGTAATCGACTTCTTCGCATCAAAGTATGCCGAGACCTATGCTTCTGCTGCTGAAAAGGCATCCGCACTTGCTTCTTCTGTCCTGAAGAAGACAGAGTGGTGGGGTGAAGACCTCAGTGCTATCGAGGGCCTGGAGAATCTTGTCAAGGAAGACCTTGAGAAGATCTGGACTCTCGGCATGGTTGAAGCTATGAAGACTATCGTGGAGTAAGTAGTGGTTAAGTTATATAAAATAAATGACAAAGATAATGTTGCCGTTGCTCTTGAGCCATTGAGTAAAGGCGAAGTCGATGTTGTGGAGGGGAACACGATTACTGTCCTCTCCGACGTCGTCGCCGGACATAAAGTTGCACTCGAGGATATTCCTGAAGGCGGGGCTGTCGTAAAGTACGGCTATCCGATTGGAAGAGCACAGAAGGACATCAAGAAAGGCGAGTGGGTACATACCTTTAATATAAAGACAGCACTCAGCGAAGAAGCTGAGTACCACTATGATGAGAAGGTCGCCAAAGAGAGAGTTGATGAGTTCAATGCGTCAATGGCGAAGAAACTCAGTGATGGTTGTCCGTGTATAAAGGCTTACGAAAGAAAGAACGGAGATATCGGAATCAGAAACGGACTCTGGATTGTCCCGACGGTCGGCTGTGTCAACGAAATATCGAAAAAGCTTGCTTCTTGGGGTAACGAGAACCTTTCCCTCGAGGACGGTGTACATGCATGGACTCATCCATTCGGTTGCTCACAGCTTGGAGAGGACCACGCAAATACACGTAAGATTCTGGCCGACCTCGTTCATCATCCGAATGCCGGTGGTGTTCTCGTCATAGGACTGGGCTGTGAAAACAATACGATGGATTCCTTCAAGGAACTACTGGGCCCTGTCGACGAAGAAAGAGTCAAGTTCATGGTATGCCAGAACGAGAAGGACGAACTCAAAAGAGGTAAGGAACTTCTTTCAGAACTCTCTGAGGTAATCAAGAAAGACAAGAGAACAGTTGTATCTGCCTCACGCCTTGTCGTCGGCATGAAGTGCGGCGGCTCTGACGGCCTCAGCGGTATTACCGCCAATCCTCTTGTCGGACGCTTTACAGATGCACTTGTCTCAATCGGAGGCACAGCAATACTTACTGAGGTTCCCGAGATGTTCGGTGCCGAGCAGGTATTGATGGACAGAGCTGTCAATAGAGAAGTCTTCAACGAGATGTGTGATATGATCAACGCCTTCAAGCATTACTTCGTATCCCACGGCCAGGTAGTTTATGAAAATCCGAGCCCGGGAAACAAGGCAGGCGGAATCACAACCCTTGAGGACAAGTCTCTCGGCTGTGTTCAGAAGGGTGGCAGCGCTCCTGTCTCAGGAGTACTCAAGTACGGCGACAGGGTATGTAAGAAAGGCCTCAATCTCCTTTCCGGCCCCGGTAACGATATAGTATCGACAACAGTGCAGACTGCAAGCGGTGCACATATGATTCTCTTCACTACAGGTCGTGGAACTCCACTGGGGGCTCCGGTTCCGACAGTAAAGATTGCAACAAACACACCGCTCTATGAAAAAAAGTCCAATTGGATAGACTTCAATGCCGGTCGTCTTCTCAAGGAGGACAGTGCAAAAGTTACAGATGACTTTATAAGTTTCATCCTTGATATAGCAAGCGGTAAACGCACGAAGAACGAAGAAAACGGCTACTCTGAAATTTCGATTTTCAAGGACGGCGTTGTTCTTTAAACTCAGGAGGGGGCGACCCCTCCTTTTAAAATATGTCTGAAGAAATCATTATCAGGCCCGCGAAGCTCAGTGACGCAGAACGGCTTCTCGAATTTATGTTCCATATGTACTGAGTACTGCAATCACATATGAGTATGATGTTCCCTCTGTAGAGGAATTCAAAACGCGCATAAGGGAGATAGGGGGGTAAGTATCCGTATCTTGCCGCTGTCGATGGGGATGAGATTGTCGGCTATGCCTATGCCTCTTCCTTCAAGGCACGGAGGGCTTATGCGTGGTCGGTAGAGACCACAATCTATCTTGATAGAGCGGCGAGAAGAAGAGGTGTGGGGCGAAAACTCTACTCGACCCTGGAAGCGGAACTCAAAAAGAGGAACTACACAAACCTCAACGCCTGCATCGCATATGCCGATAATCCTGATGAATACCTTAATAACGACAGCTGCCGATTTCACACTGCCATGGGATATACCCTTGTCGGGAGATTCCATAAGTGTGCATATAAGTTCTCCACATGGTACGATATGATATGGATGGAGAAGATAATCGCGGAGCATAAAATACCACAGCCGGAGCCGATTCCTTTCTGCTCTGGCGAGAATGAAGAGAGCTGATATTTCATAATATTCATTATGGCGAAGCTCCTCTGCGCCTGTTAAACTGTAGTCAAGAGGGAAATATGAAGCTGAAAACTGTTATTATCGCATTGGTTCTTGCACTTTTACTCACGTCCTGTACATCCATCAAGAATGAGATAATCCGCTCGAAGCTTGGAATGACGAGGGAGGAGTTATCGGAATACAAGAAGACGTCAGACCCTGATGTTACACTTTCCGACGGCTCGGCGATGCTTCTTTTCGCGCTCAATAAATATGCAGCAGACAACGGAACATTTGAGGGCTGGGTCGAGAAGCCTCTTTTGACAGATAGAAAGGTGTTAAGCATTCCTTTATCTTCCTCGACTCTCTGGGTCTCCTATCCCAGGGACTATAAAGAGGGCGATATTCTCCCCGTAATCTTCTTCACCCACGGCGGTGCATATACCCAATGCTCTTATAATAACTATCAGGATCTTCTTGCTATTCTTTCCGATAAGACTGGCGCAATTGTGTTCGCCCCCGACTATTCTCTTGCTCCCGAGAATAAGTTCCCTTCTGCTGTAGAGGATGTCTGGGAAGCGTATAACTACCTGCTTGAGAGAGGAGAAGAGTACGGTGCAGATTCCTCCCGTGTAGTACTTCTCGGGGACAGCGCCGGAGGAAACTTTGCTTCTGGCCTCGCAATCAGAGCAAAGGAGGAGGGTGTCACGGAGCCCGTGGGTGTTATTTTGATATATCCCAACCTGTGTGTATATCCTGTTCTTCTCCCATCTCATGTGCTCTTCGGAGGTTTTGACGGTCGTAAGGCTATGATCAGCATAAAGGTGATGGAATATACTTTCTCAAGCTACCTTGAGAAAACGGAAGACGGCCTGAAACCTTATGCTTCTCCCCTGTTGATGCTTGAGGGTGCGCTCGATACCCTCAGCGTGCCGAATCTCTATTCGGAGTGTGCGGTAGAAACCGATGAAGAAGGAAAATATGTCCTTCCTGACCATCTCATCATCGTTGCCGAAGCCGACAGCCTCAGGGATGAAGGTGTTATGTACCACGCTGTTTTAACAGACCTGGGGTCGAAGAGTACACTTCGCGTATATAAAGGTGCAGTTCACGGCTTCTTCCAGTTTTACCAGCTTCTTGATGACGGCAAGAAAGCCATAAATGAAGTAAGTGCCTTCATCATTGAACATACGGGAGTCTGAGGATTACTTTCCTTCAAGCGCCATCAGCTTCTCGATACGTCTTATATGTCTCTCTTCATTTGAAAAAGGTGTATCGAGGAATGCGTCGAGCATATCGAGAACAGGCTCCGGGTAGTCTATACGGCCGCCGAATGCAATGAAGTTGCTGTTGTTGTGCTCCCTTGTCTTTACAGATGCATATACATTCTCTACGAGGGCGCATCGTATTCCCTTCATCTTGTTTGCCGCAAGAGATATTCCTATTCCCGTGCCGCAGAGCAGGATGCCGTAGTCATATCCTCCCTTACGGTATTCCATAACTGCTTTTTCAGCCATGTCGGGGTAGTCGACACTCTTTTCCTCGGCTGTTCCGAGGTATGTGTATTCTACTCCTCTCTTCTCAAGGTGTTTGAGTATTTCTTTTGTTCTTTCCACTGCACCGTGGTCATTAGCAACAACTACCTTCATCTTATTCTCCTTTAATCTCAATCTGGCAGCTCTTCATGGCGCTGAGTGCTGTCCTCTCCCTTTCGTCAGTTACTCCTCTCGAGAGAGAAGCGTCGACGACGATGTGTGCATCGGGAAGGAAAGCCTTTATAATCATCGCGTTCGATATCACACAGATATCTGTACAGAGTCCGACTAGTGTGACTGAGCCAACTTTTTCTTCCTTATCGAGCTTACTCAATTCCTCCCCGAGTTCAACAGATCCGAATGTCGGCTTATTGATTGTTTTATAAGCCTTTAGCTCTTTGAGAGCGTCCACTATCTCCCAGCCGGGAGTGTTCTCCACGCAATGGACGACAGGAAGGTTTTTTCCTTCCTCTGTAGAGAGATAGTCACTTTGGTGTGTGTCGCGGGTGAATATAACCTTACCGTCGAAGTTGAGGACAAGGTTTTTTATTCCTTCTACAATATCTTCATTCTCCTTCTTTCCGAGGGATCCTGAAACGAAATCATTCTGCATATCTACAACAACAAGAATATTCTGCATGGGATAAGTATAAGATTTTTTGCCTTTTTGGTGTATTGTTTTGTCCTTTTACGATAGACTTTCCTCCATGAGTGATATTTACATTACCGGACACCGTAATCCTGACATGGATTCAATCTGTTCAGCCTATGCATATGCAGCCTTGAAAAACCGCACAGACAGAGAAAACAATTACCATGGAGTAATATGCGGTCATATGAGTGAGGGCGTCGAGAAGCAGTTCTCGCTTCTTGGTATTGACCCATTACCGTATATGCGTGACGTCAGGACAAAGGTCGGGGATGTAATGCTTCTCCCGACAGAGAAAGTTGAAGCTGATGAGCCTATATATAACCTTGTCAAAGCATACAATGAAAGTCACCCATCTGCATTCCCCGTTTACGATAACGGCTCATTCATAGGACTATTAAGCGTTGATGACATAACAAGCTGGTTCTTGAAAGACAACAAGGAAGAAATCCCTCATTATGACTTCCTCTCTTCCAACATCGAGGCTGTAATTGAGGGAAAGACAATAAAAAAGACAAATGACAAGGTAAGCGCAACCGTCCTGGCAGGCGCTGCAGCTTATGATGATTTCTGCCGTTTCGTCGATATGCGGAAAGATTCAATTGTTGTCCTCGGCTACAGAAAGAGGTGTATCGAGTACGCCCTATCTGCCGGGGTTGCCACCATAATAGTAACGGCGTCTACATCTCTTGAGGATATCGACTTAACATCGTTTAAGGGTAATGTCTATGTAACTGAACTTGGAACAGCTGAAGTTGAGAGAAGACTCAGAATGGCACCGACTGTGCGTTCGATTATGGGTAAGCAGGGGAAAAGACTCGACAGGAACGATTACTTCGATGACGCAAGGGAAGCACTTCGAACATCAAACCTCAGAGGACTTGCGGTTTTCGACGACGATGTATTCTGCGGTTTTGTAACGAGGCGTTGTTTTCTTAAAAAGCCGTCGTATTCCGTAATCCTTGTCGACCACAACGAGGTGGGGCAGAGTATAAGGGGAATCGAAGAGGCAACGGTCGTTGAGATTATCGACCATCATAGGCTTGATGCCCTTAAAACAAGCCTTCCTATCTTCATTGATGCAGAGCCTCTCGGAAGTACATGTACAATCGTATATGAACAGTACCTGAGGTACAATATAGTCCCTGACGAGACAACGGCGCGTGTTCTTCTTACCGGTATCATGAGTGACACACTCGTTCTGAGGAGTCCTACGACTACAAAAGTCGATAAGTCGGCAGCAGGTGCACTTGCTGCGATATGCGGCGAATATGACATTCACTCCTTCGGAACAAAGATTTTCTCGGTAATCGACCGTCTCTCTTCCCGCGATCCGATTGCCGCAATAGAAGGCGATTGCAAGAGCTACAACGAAAAGGGCGTGAAATTCGCAATAGGACAGTGCGAGGTAACAACACTCAGCGACCTTTCACAATACTGTGACAGATACCTCGAGGCTTTGAACACAATCAAAGAGAGACGTTCTCTCGACTGGGCAATGCTTATGATTACAGATGTGCTCAAGGAGGAGAGTGTTCTTCTTACAACAAAGAGCAAGTATACTTCCCGCTTTTTGTGGCCTCATGTGAGTGAGTATGTTTACAGCATGCCGGGGATATTAAGCCGTAAAAAACAGCTCCTTCCTGAAGTCATCCACTCAATTTATTGACAAAGTCGGGCAAAAATAGGCTGGAAATGCCTGCAAAGTCGGGCAAAATATCATTTAATTACTTTGTATGGAAGAAAAAAATAGAATATGTTCTTAAACGCAAAGTTGAGGGTAAGATAAAGAAGTTTTTCGCCTCTAATGGTAAGCGTCATTTAAATCGTTCGGATTTTTTATTGAATAAGATTCATCATTA
>CAVIUT010000013.1:0-36430 GCA_963646155.1 Eggerthellaceae bacterium
TTGTTTCATGGCCTTTAGTCATGATTGAAATACGGCGGGCACGCTCCTTGTTGTAATATTGGTTTACAGCTTTGACAAGATTGCCCTTGAACAAGGCCCTCAAAGCAGAACAGGACAAGACAAATTAGCCGACCGACTACTTCAGATAATAAGACGCAATGAGAAAACTTCAATTAAGAAAATGTCTGAAAACAGGAGTAAGTGTAAGAACTATTAAACGTAGGATATCAGAAATGCCAAACGTTGAATATGTTGGACGAGGTTACAGCGGTCATTGGGTCATAAAGGAAGAAAACAACGATTAATTTGCAGTTTTCGTGCATTTTTACGTTTCCTGTTGCATTTTGAGTGTTAAGACGTTGCGTTTTGTTGCATTTTACCATCTTGTCTTTTTTTTGTTGCATTTTTGTTTTTTTGACCTACAATAGAATACAGGGATTGAGATTCATTATTAGGAGATTTGAGGCTGCTTCACTGCAGCCTCTTATTTTTGAGTGAGTCAACCTCAGTCGAGTGAGTAGATTTCAATGGTGTCGATAAAGTCGAGAGACTGTAGATTTTTAATAACTTCGGAAGAACTGTTCGAGTTCACGGAGATTATGGATGCGGTAAGTACCACGTCGCCCTTATCGTTCTTTGCTATTGTTACATTCTTCAAGAGGAGTCCGAATTGCTCGATCTTCTCCTTGGCCTCTTCAAGCGTGAGGTTATATTTAGTAAGGTTGATCTCGACAGAGCCGTTGTTGCTGTTGAATGACTTATGCTCGCCGCGGTGCACAATGAGCTGAATAAGGATTATGAGGGCCGTGCATGCTATGCCGAGAACATAGAGACCGCTTCCGATTGTAAGTCCGATTCCTACTGTCGCCCACAATCCTGCTGCAGTCGTAACACCCACTATGTTATCCTTTCTAACGAAGATGACGCCTGCGCCCAAGAATCCTATTGCCTGGACTACCCCTGCGGCAACACGGGAGGCATCAACCTGAACGGATGAGAGATAGACTATATCCATAAAGGCATACTTGCTGATTACCATCATCAGCGATGAGGCAAGTGCAACGAGCATATGGGTTCTAAGTCCTGCGCTCTTGAGACGTCTCTCTCTTTCCCAGCCTATGAACATTCCACAGATGGACGAAAGTAGTATCCTCAATACAAATTCCAGCTGCATAAAATTGGTAACAACAAACTCAGGCATAAAGAACCCCTATGAAGAAATGATATATTTTTTCCACTACCGTTTTATCTCGTCAAGCGTTTTATTCAAATAATGCGCCTATAAATGATATTGCAAATCCCGCCATGACCCATAAAAGGGAGATAAGCTTGTTTTCGGAATGGAGAATATCTGATAAAAGCTCGAAAATGAGTATATAGAGCACCATGCCCAGCGCAATAGCGGAAAGTGCTTCCACGACAGAAAGGCTGAGCGTACTCTCAAGGGCCATCATCAACGCGCCACCGAGGAGTGTTGAGAAGGACGCAATGAAAATTGTAAGCCACCTCTTTAGGCTTTTTTCGCTCTTTGTAGTCGAATAGACAAGCATTCCCATCGGAATATTATGAAGGGCGACGCCGAGGGCAAGAAGAGCACCGCTTTTAATACTTGTGGACGCAATTGAATAGACGCTCATTCCCTCAACTGTGTTGTGGATTGCAATTGCAAGGGTCGCCATAACACCTATATGCACAAGATTTCCGTCCCTGGACTTCTCACTTCCCTCATGTTCGGGAACAAATCTATCAAGGAGAAGAAGTGAAAGAAAGCCGACAAAGACAAAGAGAAGGGCCTTCCACCACATAATCTCACCGCTCCCGACCCCTTCTATAATCTCGGGGATAATATCGAAAGCGGCGACAGAGAACATCGAGCCGAATGCAAGAGCGACAGAGACACTCTCGATTTTTTCACTTCCTTTAGTTACCGAACCCAGTATCACCCCGATAAGAAAGAGTACACTGAGACCGAATGTTATGAATAATGCCATTATTTTTCCTTCCTCCTGCATTCACTGCATTTTCCCCGGAATACCGTCGAAAAGCAGTCGCTGTAACCGAACTTCTCCTCTAATAGAGCTTCAATTTCTTCGCTTGTCTTCTCATCGATGTGGAGAGTCTTTCCGCACTCGACGCATCTTATATGCATATGATTGGGACAGCTCATCCTGTTCGATATCTGATAGAGCCTTTCCCTCTTACCGGACATCCCGACAACCCGTAATTCCCCATCCCTCTCGAGGGCCTCGACAATACGATAAACACTGCTTTTCGGTATATCATCACAGGATGCGATGATAGTAGAGAGCGTAAATGATGACTGGGGAGAGGAAGAGAAAAACTCAAGAATCCTCTTCTTTGAACGGGTAGAATATTCCATAGAAAGTGAGAATAATTCTCATTTTGCTTTGAGTCAATAATCTCTACACAAAAACAACACCTTGAAGTGTTGGAAAAAAGGAAATAGATGGTTATCTTTTATCTATGTATAATAATCGTGGTCAGTTTTCGAGATATTACGGTGCCGATGAACTCTCGGTTACACTCATAGTGTCGGGAGTACTTCTCATCCTCGCATATCCATGTTTTACTCTTCTTTATCTACGTATCGCATTCATCGCAGTTGGCGTGGCCCTCATTCTCTGGGCATTATACCGTGCCTTCTCCGCACAGATTGGGAGAAGACAGAGTGAAAACGACAAGTTTGTTGCCTTCTTCACTTCTACTTCCGCCGAAGAGAAAAAGAGAAGAAGAGAAGAGGAGAAAGCAAAGAAGGCCAAGAGAAAGGAAGACGAGAAAACCTACGCCTATTTCTTCTGCCCCAAGTGCCGTAAGGAGCTGAGAGTGCCCCGAGGAAAGGGAAAAATCAGAATCAAGTGTCCCAACTGTTCACATGAATTCATCAGGAAGAGCTGAGTATGTTCGGCTATATCGTTCTATCGTCCAAAGCAGATAAAGCTGATAAGAAGGTATATAAAGAGGCATATTGCGGCCTTTGTCATATCCTCCGTGAGAAGTTCGGACGTGCCGGTGGGATGGTTCTTTCCTATGACATGACATTCCTCTCTCTTCTCCTCGGCGATTTGAACGGCGACGAAAGGAAATACAGCACCGAGCGCTGTGTTGTACACCCTCTCAAAAGCCACTCATACTTCACCCTCAATGCTATGGATTACACATCAGACATGCAGATTCTCCTTTCCTACTACTCTCTCATCGACTCGATAAACGACGAAGGGAAGGGAGAAGGGAGAAAAAAGAGTCTCGAGCCCTTCATAGCAGAACTTGAGAAAAAATATCCCAGGCAGACGAAGGCAATAAAGGAAAACCTTTCTCTTATCAACGAGATGGAGAAGAAGAACGTGAAGGACAGGGATAAACTTGCCTTCTATTTCGGTCGTTTACTCGGTGAGATATTCGTTTATGACGAAAATTCCTTCTTCAAAGAAGACCTTTTCCTCACCGGATGCAACCTAGGAAAGTTCATATATGTACTCGATGCCTGGGACGACAGGAAAAAGGACAGGAAGAACAACGCTTTTAACCCGCTCGGAGATGGCGAGTCATATGAAACGATAAACGAAGCTCTCATCGGCTATGCATCAAGCGCCGCTGAAAGCTATAATAAGCTTCCCCTTGACGAGTATACCTCTATAATGAATAACATACTCTACTCGGGGATGTGGACAAAATTCAAGAAAGACGAAAAAGAGAATAAATAGATATGAGTGACCCCTATTCAGTATTAGGTTTATCGAGTACGGCAAGCGAGGAGGAAGTCAAGAAGGCTTATAAGACCCTCGCTAAGAAATATCATCCTGATGTATGCGGATCCGATCCGGATGCTGCAAAAAAGATGCAGGAGATAAACGCTGCATACGACGCAATCATCAACCATAAGGACTACGGCTCATCTAGAGCAGGGGATGGTGCCTACTCCAATTTCTATTCATATAACAGCAGCTATTCAAGGGAAGAAGAGAGCAATGAGATGAAAGCTGCAGCATCATATATCAACGCACGTCGTTTCAAAGAAGCACTCCATGTGCTTTCAACAATCCCGGTTGGCGATAGAAACGGCAAATGGTATTACTACTCAAGCGTTGCAAAGTGCTACTCTGGAGATACTGCCGGCGCTACTTCAGATATAGCGGAAGCAATTAGAAAAGAGCCTGATAACTACCAGTACAAGGCATTCCTGGACAGGATAAGATACGGCCGTACCCAATACACGGAGCGGAGACAGGGCTATCCACAGTCGGAGAGTTTCCTCTCCTGCTGTGTTCCTATCATACTTATGAATCTATTCTGCCCCGGCTATTTCTGCATCTGCTGAAAAACTTCCAATAAAGCCATACGCTGCGGGCGGAGTGTACGAGATATGTACTCCACCGAGTCATCAAGTGTTACCGGAATCTTTTCAAGAAGTATATCTTCATATAGTGTCATGATACCGCTTATCGCATAGTCGAGCACTATGATAAGTGTAATCTTCGTCTCCTGGTTGATTCTGTCCCCGAGGTCTGCAATTACACGATTTATTGCCTTCTGCCTTACGTCATCGAGGATGTCGTAGAATCTATCGGTCTTTAGCAGCTTTGCAAAGAATGACGGGTTTGACGAGAGGTATTTCGTCACGGCGGAGAGAAGGATTTCGGGAGAATCGAAAATCTGCGCAGAGTCATAGCCGTTCTTCACGACAGACGCAAGTTCGTCGACAGCTGTTATCGAAATGCTTTTCAATACCTCCGATGTATTGGCATAGTGGGCGTAGAATGTTCCTCTGTTTATATCAGCCCTCTTCACGATATCTGTAATACTGATCTTCTCAAACGGCTTCTCAATCATCAATGAGAGAAGCGCTTCCTTTATCATCTGCTTGCTTCTGATTGAACTGCGGTACTCTGCCTTCTTTCTCTTCTCTTCCATAAAGACCCTCGACTATTCAAAATTATACATTCGTACATATTCAAAATAATGTAGGTATTGAATACCGACAAGTGCAAAAGTATACATTTTTACAAATTTAACATTTGTTTAGTGCAACATAGTCAAATTCGTTGCACTTTTTAGCTGATGTATCGTCAAATTCGTTGCGTATTTTATCTGAAATATCGTCAAATTCATTGCACTTTTTACAATTTAATTGTCAAATTACTTGCATTATGTTATCTTAACTACTGAACAGGATAAGAAATATGTTAAAGCGCAAAATTTATAATACTCTTCTCGAGTGGAAAAGAACCAAGAAGAATGAATGCCTTCTTGTCAACGGTGCCAGGCAGGTCGGGAAGACCTTCATAATCGAGAAATTCGGAAAAACCAATTACAAGAAATACATCTATCTTAATTTCATTAAATCAAGTGAACAGAAAAACATATTTTCAGGCCCCCTTGATCCCGAGGAGATATACAAGCGAATTTCACTTTATGTCCCGAACACGAAGCTCATCGAGAATGATACTTTGATTTTCATAGATGAGATCCAGGACTGTCCGAGGGCAAGGACTGCACTGAAGTTCCTGGCCATAGATAATAGATATGATGTGATTGCTTCAGGCTCCCTTTTAGGCATTCAATACAATCGCAGAAAAGGTGAAGGCGAAGACGAAAAGGAGATGTCGATTCCTGTCGGATATGAAAGACAGATAATGATGTACAGCCTCGACTTCGAGGAATTTCTCTGGGCAAACGGAGTAACGGAAGAGGCAATAAGTTCCCTTAGAGGATATTTTGAAAGAAAAGAGAAAATTCCTTCCAACGGCAGGGACGAAATAAATGAGAGATACATGAAGTATCTGAGAGAATACATGGTTGTTGGCGGAATGCCTGATGTAGTCAATACTTATCTCAGAAGCAACAATTTCCAGGAAGTTTTTAAATCGCAGGAAAAGATATTCAAGTCCTATGAGGATGATATAGAACATTATGCGAAGAATTCTGATAAGCCCAAGATAAAGGCACTCTACAAATCAATTCCAAAACAGCTGGCAAAGGAATATACCAAATTCCAATACAAAACTGTTGATAAGAACGGCAGTGCAAGAAAGTACACTTCTTCTCTCTCCTGGCTCCTGGATGCGGGGCTTATATCTCAGTTAAAGAATGTCTCCCTTCCCGAAATGCCGTTGAAAGCCTATGAAATGGATGATTCATTCAAGGTTTATACAACAGATATAGGGCTCTGCACTTACCTCTATGGGTTCGAGACACAGAAAGCACTTCTCCTGGGTGCTTTGAAGGGCCATGCAAAAGGCGGCATCTTTGAAAATCTAATCTTCGACATACTCAATAAACGAGGCTTCACGCTCTACTATTTCAAGAAGCAGGACAACACGGAAGAGATAGAGTTCATCTATGAAAAAGACGGAGCGGTAATACCAGTAGAAGTTAAGTCAAAGCACGGGGCGACAGAATCATTGAACGCCTTCATAAAGGAGTTCAAACCACCCTATGCCTATAAATTGATTGACGGAAATCTTGGGACAGCCGGGGAGAAGATCACACTCCCCCAATATATGGCAGCTTTCCTATAGCCTCGAAAGGGCATATTCAATCGCCCTCTTCATGCCGTCGTCGTCCACACTGGAAGTGACCCAGTCTGCTTTTTCTTTAACATTAATTGGTGCATTACCCATCGCTATACCGAATGCCGCCTCGGAGAGCATCTCCTTGTCGTTTGCGCCGTCTCCGATTGCAACAGAGGACGAGTAGTCATCACCAAGTGCATCTACCATCGCCTTTATTCCCGTTGCCTTTGTGTATCCCTTAAGGCATATTTCCGCCATGTCGGACTGAGGAAGAGAGACTGTGTTGTCAATCACCTGATACTCCCCCCTGAGGTCCCTTCTTGCCTCATCCATCCTATGAGAAGGAGAAAGGAATAGAAATTTCCTTACCGGAGGAAGGGATATCTTCTCTTCCTTATTGTAGATAACGACATTCGGAACATCAATTACGCGTCCGATATACTTCTTCATACTCTCGACAAAGAAAGCCTTACACTCCTCTGTCATATATGTGCCGCCGTCTGTCTGGAGCATATATAAAAAGCCTTTGCTCTCTGCGTAATCAAATAGATATTTCTTCTCTTTATCTGAAAGCGAAACATCGAGAACAGGCTTATCCTTATATATAACTGTAACACCGTTTGAATAGACCCCGCCGTCGAATGATATTACATCGAGCCTCGGGTCCACTTCCTTTAAAGAGCGCCCGGTTGCAAGAAAGAATCTGTGGCCCCGGCTCTGAGCCTTCATAATGGCCTCTCTCGCACTCTCCGGAAGTCCCTTTCCGAAGGGGAGAAGAGTGCCGTCTATATCACAGAAGAAATTGAGTTTCATAACAAGAATTTTATGCATTTGAAGAAAGAATGAAAACATCATTCCCCTTGTTCAATCAAGTTAGGGTTATTTAACTCAGAACTATTGACGAAAGGAATGGAGTAGAATATATTCCTGTTAGTTAGAAAAAACTAACTAAAGGGATTAATGAATGCTTCCACTTTTTTTAGCAAAACCGAATGAGGAAAACATCGTTAGAAAAGTCTCCGGTAGTCCTGATGTCAAGAGGCATCTTGAGGACCTCGGGTTCTCGGTAGGCTCTGCTGTGACTGTCATATCTACAAACAGCGGGAACGTAATCGTCAAAGTAAAAGAGTCCAGAATAGCCATCAGTGAAGGAATGGCTATGAAGATATATGTGGAATAAGGAAAGGAAAATATGAAAACACTCAAAGAAGTCAAAGTTGGCGAAAAGGCAACAATCAAGAAGCTCGGCGGCGAAGGGGCCGTCAAGAGAAGAATCATGGACATGGGACTTACAAAAGGTACTGAAGTCTATGTACGCAAGGTGGCACCGCTCGGGGACCCGATTGAACTTACAGTCAGAGGATACGAGCTCTCCCTCAGGAAGGCTGATGCCGATTTAATTGAAGTAGAATAAGGAGCAAAGAAGATATATGAGTATTAAAATTGCACTTGCCGGTAACCCGAATGCTGGTAAGACTACACTTTTCAATGCACTCACAGGCTCCAACCAGTTTGTAGGTAACTGGCCTGGAGTAACAGTCGAGAAGAAGGAAGGAAAGCTGAAGAAGAACACGGATGTCATCGTGACAGACCTTCCCGGAATCTACTCCCTCAGTCCATATACACTCGAGGAAGTCGTTGCAAGGGACTATCTCAAGAACGAGAAGCCGAATGTCATCCTCAACATTGTTGATGCAACAAACCTTGAGCGTAACCTATATCTGACAACACAGCTCATCGAGCTTGGTATTCCGATGGTTATAGCCCTCAACATGATTGATGTTGTCAGGAAGAACGGCGACAAAATCAACACAAAGGAACTCGAGAGAGAACTCGGGTGTCCTGTTGTCGAAATTTCAGCTCTCAAGGGCGATGGAGTAGACGAAGTAGTCGAGAAATGTCTCAAGGCTGCAACTTCTTCTCACCCTGCTGCACCGCATATCTATTCAGGTGCAACAGAGCACACTCTTGCACATATTGAGGAGGCTGCACTTCATAACCTTCCCGATTCAGAGCAGAGATGGTACGCAATCAAGATTTTCGAGCGCGACAAAACAGCTTACGAGAATCTTCACATTGATGCATCTACACTCAATCATATCGAGGAAGATATCAAGAACGCGGAGAAGGAGATGGATGACGACGCAGAGTCAATCATCACCAACGAGCGTTATGTATTCATCGCCCAGGTAATCAAGGGCTGCTATACAAAGAAGAAGACGGGACTCTCAACTTCCGACAAGATTGATAAGGTTGTCACAAACCGCTGGCTTGCACTCCCTATTTTCGCTCTTGTCATGTGGCTTGTTTACTACATCTCCGTAACAACAGTCGGCTCATGGGCTACAGACTGGGCCAACGACGGTGTATTCGGCGACGGATGGCACCTCTTCGGAATCGGATCTAAAGCATACAGTGAGAAAAGCGATATTTACACCGGTGCCGATGAAGTCTTGAAGGCATTTGCTGAAGAGAAGGGAATCGAATTTGAAGAGTATTCACCTGAAGTTGTCTCCAAGATTGTAAGCGCAACTAAGTCTACTGACACTGCTACATACACTGTTGAAGATGAAGAAACACTTGCTGAGGAAGAAAAGAGCGCAACATACTCTGAACTTCTTGAGAGCGCGGAAGCTATGAAGAGTGTCGATTACACAGAGCCTGATCCTGCATCCTACGGCGTATGGGTACCCGGCATTCCTGTTCTTCTTGAAAGCTTATTGGACAAAATCGGATGTGCTGACTGGCTCAAGGGCTTGATTCTTGACGGTATCGTAGCCGGTGTAGGCGCAGTACTCGGCTTTGTTCCTCAGATTTTCGTCCTCTTCATATTCCTCGCATTCCTTGAAGGCTGCGGTTATATGGCACGTATTGCATTCGTCATGGACAGAATCTTCCGTAAGTTCGGTCTCTCGGGTAAGTCATTCATCCCAATTCTCATCGGAACAGGATGCGGTATTCCCGGCATCATGGCTTCCCGTACAATCGAGAACGAAAAGGACAGAAGGATGACGATTATGACAACGACCTTCATCCCGTGCGGTGCAAAGCTTCCGTTCATCGCAATGATTGCAGGAGCTGTATTCGGCGGTGCAAGCTGGGTTGCTCCGACAGCTTATTTCCTGGGTATGTTCGCTATCATCTCCAGCGGCATCATCCTCAAGAAGACAAAGCTCTTCGAAGGTGATCCCGCTCCGTTTGTAATGGAACTTCCTGCTTATCACATGCCGACTGTAGGCTCAATTCTCCGCTCGATGTGGGAGAGAGGATGGTCATTCATCAAGAAGGCCGGAACGATTATCACACTCTCGACAATCTTCATCTGGTTCACAACATACTTCGGTTTCACGTCTGATGGATTCAGAATGCTTGCCGAAGACGAGATTGAGTATTCTATCCTTGCTAGAATTGGAACTGTCTTCGCATGGCTCTTTGCTCCTCTGGGTTGGGGTAACTGGCAGGCTGCAGTTGCATCGATTACTGGTCTTGTTGCAAAAGAGAACATCGTCGGAACACTCGGTATTCTCTACGGCGCAGCGGGCAATGCATATGCAGGTATTTCTCATGCATTTACAGCTGTCACAGGCTTCTCATTCCTCGCTTTCAACCTTCTCTGTGCTCCATGCTTCGCTGCAATGGGTGCTATCAAGAGAGAGATGAACTCACCCAAGTGGACCTGGGCTGCAATCGGCTGGGAATGCGGCTTTGCCTACCTTGTTGCATTTGTAATTACACAGGTTGGTAACATGTTCACAGGAAAGGGCAATGTGGTGTTGTTCATCCTTGCACTCCTTGTTATTGCACTCTATGTATATGAGCTCTTCTTCAAGAAGGCAAATAAGAAGGCTGCAGCATGAATTTGGGCACTTTCCTTACATTACTAGTTGTGATAGCCGTAGTTGCTGCCATAGTCCTGGCAATGAGGAAGGACAGAAAGAAGGGGGGCGGTTGCGGTGGCAACTGCGCCTCCTGTGGAGCTCAATGCTGCCACAAAAAATAAAAGAATAAATCGAATAAGCCGAAGGGGAGATGTCGGACAGGACTTCTCCCTTTTTTCTTTATCTCCCATCCCCTTCCGCTATATACTGTAGCTGAGGAAGACAATGCCGTTCAAAATCATTTCATCAGATATAACAAAGCTCAGCGTAGATGCAGTCGTAAATTCCACTGACCAATACTACTCGGGAGGAGGAGGCGTCGACAGGGCTATCCACGATAAATGCGGCCAGGAGCTGAGAAATGCCACAGATAAACTTGAAAAGCTCCACCTTGGAGAAGTAAGGGCGACGGAGGGCTTTTCCCTTCCCGCAAGGTACATAATCCACACATCATCCCCGCACTGGACGGGGCGGAGCAGACTCGAATTGGATTTACTCGGATCATGCTACCGTAACAGCATAGAGCTATCCTCTCTCCTCGGCCTCAAGACCATCGCATTTCCATTAATAGCATCAAGGGGAAAGCACTTTCCGAATGAAGTTGCATTCACTGTGGCAGTCAATGCCATCAACGAGGCTCTAAAAGAGCATCCACTTCTATGTGTCTATCTTGTACTTTACAAAGACAACAATAAGATAATTCCCGATAAACTTATGGCTCTCGTAAGCGAAAGCCTAGGCGAATATGTTCCGGATGAAGATTATCTATCAGAAATTATAGACGGCGACGGGCAAGAAGAATGTACATTGTGTTCTCCTTCAATCATGAGTCGGGATGAGATAGAAGCGCTCATCGAAAAACCGACAGAGCAGAATTTGTCGAAGATTACGGTAGATGAGAGCTTTTCAGAGATGCTGAAAAGGATAATCAAAGAGAAGAAGGTGCCGAATACATTCCTTCAAGATGAACTTGACCTCTCCGCACCGGGGCTCTGGAAAATCCTCAAGGGAAAGAACAACCCGCAGAAATTGACGGTTTTCGGCCTTGCTATCGCCCTCAAGCTCGACATAGAGGAGACGAAGGATATGCTTATGAAGGCCGGATACGCAATAAACCAGTCATCCCTGGAAGACATAATCCTTGCCTCTCTCATATCTAACGGAATATATGACCGCTACACGATAGATAACCTTCTCTACTCTCTCGACCTTGCTCTTCTTCCCGGCGCAGTCATCGATTAACTTAGAGTTAATACATCGCTTTTCTCATATCTCTATACTTAAGACACATTATGAAACGGAGGTGATGTATGAGAAAAGATTTAACGGAACTGGTATTCATCCTTGATAGAAGCGGCAGTATGGCGGGACTCGTGAAGGACACAATCGGAGGGTTCAACTCGATGATTGAGAAGCAGAAGCTAGACGGAGGAGATTGCCTTGTTTCTCTTGTTCTCTTTGACCACATATCGGAAGTGATATATGACAGAGTCGATATCAAAGATGTTCCCCCTCTGACTGAGAAGGAGTACTACCCGAGAGGAAACACGGCCTTAATCGATGCACTCGGAGGGGCTATCCACCACATAGGAAACGTTCATAAATATGCAAGGAGCGAAGATGTCCCCGAAAAGACAATGTTTATAATCACAACAGACGGCATGGAGAATTCGTCACATATCTATTCATCGGATAAGGTGAAATCGATGATTGAGAAAGAGAGGGAAAAGTACGGATGGGAGTTCATATTCCTCGCAGCTAATATCGACGCTGTCGAAACTGCAAAACGTTATGGTATAAGAGAAGACAGGGCCGTAAGGTACCACAGTGACAAAGAGGGAATAAACCTCAACTACGAGATACTCTCATCAACTGTTTCGACATACCGCAGAAATAGAAACATCAGTGGAGATTGGTGTGATGATATTAAAAGAGATTATACAAGTAGAAAGGAGAAGAAGTGATGATAGGAGCAATTATCGGAGATACAGTTGGCTCAAGATTCGAGTTTGATAACATACACACAAAGGACTTTGAGTTTCTATCGCCAAAATGCTTTCTGACAGACGACTCCATTATGACAATCGCTGTGGCAAAAGCAATAATCGAGTGGATTGACACCAACGGGCAGAAAGAAAAGGACTACACGAAGCTTAAGAGGTATACTGAGTCATCTATGAGAAAATGGGGATTAAAATACCCTGACGTTGGATACGGCACACACTTTAAGCGCTGGCTCAAAGACCCATCCATGGGGCCCTATAACTCATGCGGGAACGGCTCTGCCATGAGAGTCTCTCCGGTTGGATGGGCGGCGGAAACAAAAGAAGAGTGCATCCTCATGTCGAAGGCGGTGACTGAGGTAACACACAACCACATTGACGGCATAAAAGGCGCCGAGGCAACGGCCATAGAGATATTCCTCGCACGGACAGAGAATATGGACAAGAATGCCCTTAAGAGATATGAAGAGGAGAACTACTACTCCCTCGAAGGGTATGAGTTTGAAACTCTGAAGAAGAACTACTCATGGCAGAGTCTATGTGACGGCACATGTCAGGCTGCATTCTCATGTCTTTATAATTCAACATCCTTTGAGGACTCAATCAGAAACTGCATCTCGATAGGAGGGGATGTGGACACTACAGGCGCCATTTGCGGCTCCATTGCTGAAGTCGTTTACCCCATTGACTGCGCTCTTAGGGAGAAAATCAGGACATATATGACAGAGGAGCAGCTCTCTGTCCTTGATGAGTTCGAGTCAAGATTCAACAAAAACAAATAACTTTTCTCTATCCTATTGTGAGAGACTCGTTTTTCCAATAGGATATACCTATCCATAGAGAGTACGCGAGGGACAAGCCCGGTGACCGTACAGCAACCTGTATAGATAAGGTGCTAAAGCTTGAACGATGGGTTTATTTTATTCCCGTCAGATGGGTGCTTCTCTATGGAAAGGAGAAGCAGATGAAAAGTTATTTCACATCAGAATCAATTACACCCGGCCATCCCGATAAGGTAGCTGATCAGATTTCAGACAGCATACTTGATAGCCTTCTTACTCAAGACCCGTACTCGCGCTCGGCAGTAGAAACAACTGTCGAGAAAGGTTTATGCCGTGTATTCGGAGAAGTCACAACTAAAAGTAATGTCGACTATGAGAGCGTCATAAGAAATAAGATTAAAGAAATCGGATACACCGACAACTCTCTCGGCTTTTCAAATAACAGTCGCATTGAAGTCGCCCTCCACACCCAGTCTCCCGATATTGCACTCGGGGTCGACAGAGACGGCGCGGGAGACCAGGGCATGATGTTCGGCTACGCAAATAATGAAACCGATGCTCTCATGCCTCTTGCAATCACAGAGGCACGTAAGCTCATCCTCGCGCTCGACAATTACCGTAAGAGTGAAAAAGGCTCCTACCTCCGCCCCGACGGAAAGAGCCAGGTTACAGTTTTGTATGAAGACGGTGTCGCGAAAAGCATCGATACAGTAGTACTTTCTTCCCAGCACTCGGAGGAGATATCAACAGAGGACTTAAGGGAGGATTTGAAGAAGAATGTAATTCTTAAAACCCTTCCCTCCTCTCTCATAACACCGGAGACCAAGTTCTATATCAACCCGACAGGTCGATTTGTCCTCGGAGGCCCGGCTGCAGATACAGGTCTAACGGGGCGCAAGATAATCGCCGATACATACGGCGGGTACGCTCATCACGGCGGAGGGGCATTCAGTGGCAAGGACGGAACAAAGGTAGATAGGTCCGCTTCCTACAAGGCGCGTCAGATTGCAAAGACTCTTGTTGCATCAAAGCTCTTCAAAGAAGCCGAAATACAGCTAAGCTACGCAATCGGAATAGCGGAGCCGGTATCAATACATGTAACAACAAAGGGTAAGGATGTTGATGAGGAGAAGCTCGTCAAATTCATCAGAGACCACTTCTCTCTCACACCCCGGGGGATTATAGAGAGCCTATCCCTCAGAAGTCCGATTTTCTCTTCCACCGCCCGCTACGGTCACTTCGGCTTTGATTCTTTCTCGTGGGAAAAAGTTGACGAAGACATTGTTGAAGAGCTGAAGCGCACATTCTAATCTCCCCTCCCTGAAACGGGAGGGTGTATCTATTGAAGTTCCATATCACTGTCAATACAACCTAACATAATATGTTTAGTTACCTACAGTAAAAGTAATTAGCAAATACGTAATCAGGTTTATTCATATTAGCCGTCTCAAGAAGACAAAGGCGTAGACCGATAAATCTGTTTTACAGGAAAAGTGCTATGACGAGATCTGACCTGGAAAATGTAATAGAAGAAGAAAAAGAAGAAACGAAACCCATATATTTTTTTCAGAAATTTCTCAAAAAACTTTTGCACTAGGACACTAGATGACCTAGTGGCTGTCCTATACTGTACTCACATAAGGAGAAAGAAGATGACTTATTCAGAGACAAGAGAGATGTATACTATTTTCTACGCAGCAGGGGAAATGAAGAAAAAGGAAAGAAATGGAAAATTGTTAAACGCACTTAAACTCCTTCTTTTCTGGTTTCTACCTTATTCCATAACGGCATTCTACACTGTAAAGGGCTTCAACCTCAGTGGTGTTCAATGCTATGTGACTTCTTTCGTTATACTCTCCCTTTCTTTTCTTTTTTCTTTAGACGCGTTGAAAAGGGAAAGAGTGTACACTCTCCTCTCTCTCTTCTGTTCTATCCTTATTGCCGTTTCTTCAGCCCTGACGGTACTTCTTTAGGGCTGTAACCCAACACCTTTTTTAACCGGGCTCATAACCCGGTTTTCTTGCTTTTACTTTTCTTCTTTTAGGTTTATGCTCAAAGCATGAGTAATTTAATTGAAAGATATAAATCATTCCTCGACAACGGAAAAACCGAAAGGGAATGTGTCAACACGGCTATAGCACTCGCAAAGGAAAAAGGCTATAAGGATTTAAGCGATGTTTCCTCTCTAAAGAGCGGAGACAAGGTATATGTCAACAACTACGGCAAGGCAGTTGCCTTCTACCATATCGGGGAGGGCGATATCGAAAAGGGTATGAATATCCTGGGGGCACATATCGACTCACCACGCCTCGATGTAAAGATGAACCCGCTCTATGAAAGTGATGGACTAGTTTATCTCGATACACACTACTACGGTGGAATCAAGAAGTATCAATGGGTAACACTTCCTCTTGCCATACACGGTGTTGTATGTAAGACAAACGGAGAAGTAATTTCAGTCAGAATCGGTGAAGACGATGATGAATATACATTCTGCATTTCAGATATCCTCCCTCATATGGCTCAGGAGCAGATGAAGAAGAGTGCAAGCGAGTTCATTCCCGGAGAGGATTTAGACCTCATTGTAGGACTGGGTGAAAAAGAGAACGACGAGAAGAAGGAAGAAGATAAAAAGGAAGAGAAGGAAAAGGCAAAGAAAAGAATTCTCGCTGTGCTCAAAGAAAAGTACAACATAACAGAGAAGGATTTCCTTTCATCCGAACTCGAAATCGTCCCGAGCGGCAAGGCAAGATACCTCGGCTTCGATAAATCGATGGTGCTCGCTTACGGCCAGGACGACAGGATATGCTCATTTACATCTCTTGATGCACTTCTCGAAGGTGAGACGGAAGAGAGAACAAGCGTCTGTCTTCTTGTCGACAAGGAGGAGATCGGATCAACTGGTGCCACAGGCATGGACTCAAGGTTCTTCGAAAACGCAACAGCAGAAGTTCTCGACAAAATGGGGAAGTATTCTTCTCTTACACTACAGAGAGCAATGCGCAACTCAATGATGCTCTCAAGCGACGTCAACTCAGCATACGACCCGCTTAACAGCTCACTCTACGACAAACGTAACTCATCTTTCCTCGCAGGTGGTGTGGTCTTCAACAAGTATACAGGTTCACGCGGTAAGAGCGGAGCAAGCGATGCCAACCCCGAGTTTATCTCCAAGCTCAGAGCAACTCTCGAGAAGAACAATATCCCTTACCAGATGGCGGAGATGGCTAAAGTCGACGTTGGTGGCGGCGGAACAATTGCAAAGTTCTCGGCTTACTACGGCATGCAGGTAATCGACTGCGGAGTTGCGATACTGTCAATGCACGCTCCATGGGAGATTTCAAGCGTAAAGGACATTGAGAGCGCAAAGAACACATACAAGGCATTCCTTACTATAAAGTAAGAAAATCAAGTAAACCAATAATGCCCGGAGAAATACCGGGCATTATTACATAATGTGTATATCTATCTATAAACCAACTACTTAGTTATAGAAAAGAATGTCAGAGTATGTCGGGAAGGGCCAGTATTCGCGACCGACTGTCAACTCCAATTCGTCACATATCTTTCTTATTTCCTTCATCCTCGGAATAACATCTGTCTGGTAGTAGTGAGACTGCAAGGAGCCCGAAAGACTATGTGCTTCGTTGATTGTAATCTTGAGTATGCAGCACTCCCCGTACAATGCATTGGATAGCCTTGTTATTTTTCCAAGAACTTCCTCTTCGCTTTCCGTTGTCACAGAAGGCAGGGCTTCTTTAATTTTTATAATACTCTTTGCCAGGTCAGACGAGTACTTCACTACAGCCGGGTATATATCGCGGACGGCGATATCATACATGGTGAGGGCCTCTATATTCACACTCTTCGAGTATTCTTCGTGGTGAATCTCCTTCCTGCTCTCGACTTCCTTTGCGCTGTATATTCCAAACTCGCCGAAGAGTTTGATATTCTTTTCCGCTGTATATTGATCAAAGGCATCAGGTGCGCTTTCGAGAATTAAGAGTCCCCTTTCTTCAGCTTCCTCTCTCCACTCCGGGGCATAGGCATTGCCGTTGAAGACTATTCTCTTATGCTCACTGTAGACCCTCCTCACAAGTTCTGTTACAGCTGTGTTCAAATTCTCGGCATCCTTGAGCTCAGAATAGAAAGACTTGAGGGAAGATGCAACGGAAGTGTTGAGAACAACAAGTGGACCGGAGGCGGAGAATGAAGATCCCGGCATACGGAATTCAAACTTGTTTCCGGTGAATGCTAAGGGACTTGTTCTGTTGCGGTCGGATGAGTCACGGGGAATTTCAGGAAGAACATGAACTCCGAGTTCAATCTTCTCTCTCTTTTTCTCCTCGCTTCTTGTGCCCTTCTCGATTGATTCAAGTATAGACTCAAGCTCATCTCCGATAAACATAGATACAACACTCGGTGGTGCCTCCGAGCCTCCGAGTCTCTGGTCATTGCCGAGTGATGATATTGATACCCTGTACAGGTCCTGATACTCGTCAACAGCCTTTATGACGGCGACAAGGAAGAGAAGGAATATTGCATTATCGGACGGACTCTCACCAGGCTCGAGGAGGTTTACTCCGGTATTTGTGGAGAGTGACCAGTTTATGTGTTTACCCGATCCGTTTAGTCCCTCGAACGGTTTTTCATGTAAAAGGCACGCAAGATGATGCTTCTCGGCAATCTTCTTCATGAGCTCCATGGTTATCTGATTATGGTCGACTGCGACATTGGCGACTGTGAAGACGGGAGCAAGTTCGTGCTGGCACGGGGCAACTTCGTTGTGACTTGTCTTTGCGTTTATACCAAGCTTCCAGAGCTCCTTATCTAAATCGGCCATGAATGAGGCAACACGCGTTCTGATTGCACCGAAATAGTGGTCATCCTTTTCCTGGCCCTTGGGACTTCGTGCTCCAAAGAGGGTACGTCCTGTGAGGATAATATCACGTCGAGCTCTGTAGTCGTTCTCGTCAATCAGGAAGTACTCCTGCTCAGGTCCGACCGTTGCATTGACGCGTCTGATATCATTTTTGCCGAAGAGAGAGAGAACTTTTAGCGCCCATTCGTTCAAAACCTCCATGCTCCTTAATAGCGGGGTTTTCTTATCGAGAACTTCACCCGAATATGAGCAGTAAGCTGTAGGGATGCATAGAGTATCACCTTTGATGAAGGCATAGGATGTCGGGTCCCAGAATGTATATCCCCTTGCTTCGAATGTCGCCCTGAGGCCGCCGGAGGGGAAGGATGAAGCATCTGGCTCTCCCTTGATAAGCTCCTTACCGGAGAATTCCAGGATGACACGTCCTCCTTCTACAGGGGAAATAAAGGCATCATGTTTTTCTGCAGTCATGCCAGTAAGAGGCTGAAACCAGTGAGTATAGTGAGTAGCCCCCTTTTCAACCGCCCAGTTCTTCATTGCGTTGGCAACACTGTTTGCAATTGTGATATCGAGGTCTTTACCCTCAGCAATGGTCTTCTTAAGTGCCTTATATATGTCTTTGGGGAGGCGCTCAAGCATAACCTCGTCATTGAATACCATCGAACCAAAATAGTCTCTAACTGTCTCCATTCTCTTCTCCGTTCCCAATTCTATACCACAAAAAAAGAAGGCCCTCAACAGCTGAGAGCACATTATGGGACTATTGGTGTGGCGAAGCGGGTCCAGCCAAAAGGTTTCACCCTTTAAAGATTGACAGCCCCGCCACCATATGACTTCTCTGAACATCAGGAAAGGGACGACACAAACTCATCATACTGCGCTGTCTTGAGAACATATCCAAAACCTTTCTTAATGAAAAAGTCCACCACCTTCTCAAGCAATAATTCCCTTTCTTCTCTCCTGACTTCCGCTATAAGAGAATCTATTACTTCCGCCTGCTCGTTTTCTCCTTCAACCCAGGTCTCTCCCGTGTAGTATCTCATTCTCATTCATCCTTTACTATCTCAGGGGAGAAAAGCAACAAACTCATCATACATAGCTACCTGAAAGTTATCTTCGAATCCTTTTTTACTAAAAAAGACCTTTAAGTTTTCAAGCATCGTCTGCCTCTCCTCTTGTTTTCCTTCTTCTCTGCCTTCTTGTATACATTCATCTACAAGAGAATCAATTACAGCTTCCTGTGCGTTGTTTTCTTCCAATATCATCTCAACCTCCGCTCTATACTCCAACATATAGTCTCTAAGCTCTTATGTCTCTTCCGATTCGAGGCAGAACTCAACAGCTTTTGCTACAGCCTGAGCTGTACGCCCGTACTCAAAGCACAGCTCATCATATTTAAGGCACCAAACAATATATGCCCTGATTATACCCACACTGTTTTGCAGAGTGAAGTTTTTTACCCGTATTTTTAGGCTTTGTCCCGAAAAGTGATGATTTCGGTTTCATAATACTCGGGAACATCTCCCTTTCCCGTACATATCGAAACAAAGCAGGGATTATACATCTCCTCGATTGTCGCACTTCCGTACTGCCTGTAACTAAAGTTCTTAATGTTCCTCTTGATTGTCCTGAGATAATAATCGTCTATCCGGAAAACAATATTGGGACACTTTGTCGACTGGGCCTCAACAAGAAATAGATCCTTTCCTCTCACAAGAAAGCCCAGGTCGTTGTATATCCCGTTACAGATTACATTTTCAATCGTGACTATCTCAATTTCCTCCTCCTTAACATCTTTCCCTGTGAGCGCAACATAGAGCTCCCGAGCATATCTCGGCTTGGAGAAGATGGATGTGAAAACCGAATCCTTCAGATTACGTTTTGCCTTGTTTTTTAAGTTTTTGATTTCTTACATACCTTATAAACGCCTTCTCTGCCCTTTTTTGTCAAAGTTTGAAGGCAACATTTTTCTATCCTCAATGTGCCATCTCGATTTTTTCAAATTCGCTTTCTTCCCTTCTTGACACATCCGAGTAAAAAGAATAATTATTCTTGCCATATTGAGGATGACATATGGACCTTTTTAAGAAGCTATGGCTCAGAGGAGAGAAAAGGAAAGTTAAGCTTTCCGTCCTTTCTCTCACCTTCCAGGCTGATGAGAGAGGCACTATCGAATAAATCAGGGACACCCGGAGAAGGTGCCCTCTTTTTTTGGAGGAAATTATGGCTAAACACATCTTTGTGACAGGCGGAGTTGTCTCGGGACTGGGTAAGGGTATTACTGCAGCTTCCCTCGGAAGACTTTTGAAGGCAAGGGGATTCAAGGTTGCTTCCCAGAAGCTTGACCCCTACATGAATGTAGACCCCGGGACTATGTCTCCACTCCAGCACGGAGAGGTGTTTGTCACAGAGGACGGCGCGGAGACAGATCTGGATCTGGGACACTATGAAAGGTTCATAGATGAAAATCTCTCGCGCTTTTCAAACCTCACAAGCGGCAGGGTCTACTGGAATGTCCTATCAAAGGAACGTAACGGAGAGTACCTCGGGCACACTGTACAGATTATCCCGCATGTAACAAATGAGATAAAAGAGTTCATATATAACTGTGGCAGAAAGGAGAATGCCGATGTCGTCATCACGGAAATCGGTGGCACCACTGGTGATATCGAATCACAGCCTTTTCTTGAGGCTATCAGGCAGATAGGACACGAAGTAGGGAGCGAGAATGCACTCTTTATCCACGTAGTACTCGTCCCCTATCTCAAAGCATCTGGCGAGCATAAGTCAAAGCCGGCACAGCACTCCGTAAAGGAACTCATGAGCTCGGGTATCTTTCCCGACATCATCGTCCTCAGAAGCGATGAGCCTATCGAGGAGTCGATTAAGGAAAAGGTTGCCCTCTTCTGCAATGTAAAGAGAGACTGTGTCATCGAAAACAAAACTGTTCCGGTACTTTATGAAGCGCCCCTTATGCTCCACCACGAAGGCTTAGACAATGTTGCATGCCGTATCCTACACTTAGAGGACAAAAAACCCGATTTGACGGAGTGGGAGAACATGGTTGAGAGAATCCACTCGGCAGAGAAGAAGGTGACAATCGCAATGGTCGGAAAGTACATGGAACTCCACGATGCCTACCTCTCCGTTATGGAGGCCTTGAAGCATGCATCATGGAATGAAGGCGCAACATGTACAATCGACTGGGTCGACAGTGAGACAATCAACGACGAAAATGCAGCTGAGAGACTCAAGAATGCCGACGGTATCCTCATCCCCGGCGGTTTCGGCTACAGAGGAGTCGAAGGAAAGATTGCGGCAACAAAGTATGCACGTGAGAACCATGTGCCGTTCCTCGGAATATGCCTGGGGATGCAGGTTGCAGTAATTGAATACGCGCGCTCGGTCCTCGGCCTCGAGGGCGCGTCGTCATCGGAATTTGACAAGGACGGAAAATACAGCGTAATCGACCTCATGCCGGATCAGAGAGGCGTAAAGAAAGGCGGAACGATGAGACTCGGGGCATATCCGTGCCAGATCAAGAAAGGCAGTGTTCTTGAAAGCCTCTATAACACATCACTCATCGAAGAGAGACACCGCCACAGATATGAGTTCAATAACGACTACAGAGAGCTCTTTGAGAAAAGCGGTATGGATATTGTGGGAACAAGCCCTGACGGAAAACTCGTGGAGGCCGTCGAAATCAAGGACCATCCATTCTTCCTTGCTGTTCAATTCCACCCCGAGTTCAAGAGCAGGCCCCAGCGTCCGGAACCCTGCTTTACAGGCCTCATAAAGGCTGCTTTGAAGAAGAACTAACTTTCCTCTGCGCCCAGAAGGAGTCCGAGCGACTCCTTCACGAGGGAGAAGATCCAGTACTTTTTTATGCCGTTGGCAGAATAGTAGCAATACCAGCTCTTTTCACTTTCCTTGTACCTGACATCAAGGGAAGTTATATACCTTGATGCCCAGCCGTAATCTGAGGTAGGCTGGATTACCTTATTGAAGGTAAAATCCACGCCGTCAGTGCTGGTCAGAAGAAGAATATTTGTTGTGCTTTTATTCCTTTTCTTGTCGTACGCATATGCACACTCGAATGCAGCAACGCCGTCGGAGCATTGAACAATGTGGACAGAGCCTACTGCTAGGTTACGGTACTTATCGTCCCCGTCAATGTCGAGTATGGGCTCGGGATTTACACGGTAGTCGTGGTCTAAGAAATCGGACTCGGCGTACATCAACCTTGCAGTCGCCTTCTGCCCTGTATCATACATGCGTGTCTCACCGGCTCCGAAGTACAAACGATACACCCCGCCCTTCTCGATTATCTGCGGCCTTGATATCCTCACATCCCCGTCCTTATATTGAGCCCTGGTTATCTTTGTGGAGTCCAGAACAAGTTTGGGCTCCGACCATAGCTGAAGGTCTGTCGATGTTGTCACCATTATACGTGACGACTTGAGATAGCTGTCCTTGTTTTTGTTAAGGGTTGTACGGTTGTGAGTTTCATAGAAAAGGTAATAGATACTGCCTTCCCTGAAGATGAATGGACTGTGGCCGCGCATCACTATGATGTGCTCCCTCTTCCATTCAAGGCCCGAGGTGCTTGTAAGGTGCTCGAGTCCTACCCAGGTATGTGCAAACATGTGCCATAGCCCGTCGGGAGACTCCTCAGGAAGGATATATGACGGGTCGCAGAGACGCAGAGAGCCGCGCGTAAGAATCGGCTCATCACTGAAGGAGTACCAATAGGCCTTCTCAATCTTCTCCAATTGTTGAAAGCGCATTATTCTCTCCTCTTGTCCCTACCGCGCCCCAGGTCCCACTTCTTTCCGGCCCAGGCGACGATTTTACGGTATATAAGAAACGAGAGGACGAAGGAAAGGGTTATGACAACCATGGCCAGTACTGTGTACAGGGAATCCGACATGCCGGTTTTTGCGGCAACAAGTCCCAGGATTACCGAAAGGACAAGGAAAATAACGACAATCAGAAGAAGGTTCAGAAGTGTCAGAACCACCATTAAAAGGGCTGTATTAACTTTTTTCTTTTCTTCCATCTTTCTTTTCCTTACCTCTTACTTCATTAACAATAAGAGAAATTATAAGTAATATCACACTTATTACAACAGCGCTGTCGGCAACATTCCATGTAGGGAAACGCTCCATTCCGAAGAGGCCGTAAAACTTGACGGAGATGAAATCCACAACCCTCAACGAGCGGAATAAGCGGTCGATTATATTGCCGCACCCCCCGCCGAAAATCCCGGCAAAGCACCATCTCTGGAATGTGGTCAACTCCCCGTCTCCCCTATGAGATACCACAAGATAAGCAACAAAGGCCATAATCAGAATCGGAAGTGCAACAAAGAAAACATACTTCAATAGAAGCGGAACATTCTCTCCAAGCGAGAATGCGACGGCATTGTTCCTCACATGAACTATCCAGAGAAAGTCGGAAAAGAAGGAATAGCCGATGGTATTCTCAGCAATATGACCCACTACCCATGCCTTTGAAAGCTGATCCAGTATTATTATAAAAGCCGAAAGCAGAAAAGGCTTGATTTTACTCTTCTCAATCACAGTCCTGTCTCCATGTCGATAAAAACGGTCTCAAGTCCGAACTTCTTCTCACTCAGCCTCTCGAGAGCCTTAACTCCGAATGTCTCACTTCTGTAGTGCCCGAAAGCAAGGACAGAGAGTTTGTTCTCAACTGCATCAAAATACACCTCATGATGAACTTCCCCGGTGATGAATAAATCCACACCTGCCTTTACAGCATCTTTAACATCACTCGAGCCGCTTCCGGAAACTATCGCAACAGTCTCGATTCTTTCCTTTTTCGAGCCTCTTATGACAATGGGATTGTCACATTTGAGGAGTATCATAATCTCTTCAATCGTCATCGGGAATGGCAGTGAGCCTTTAACGCCGATAAACTTTCCCTCCCACTCGCCGAAGGGGTCGAACTCCTTCATGCCGAGAGTGAGTGCTATCTGGGCATTGTTGCCGTACGGTATATTGGCGTCGAGGGGAATGTGCGAGCAATATAGGGCTAATCCTCCCTCGACAGCTCTTTTTACTCTTCTATAGTGAGAGCCCGTAATTGCAATCGGTTTTCCCCAGAAGAGACCGTGGTGGACGACAAGAATATCGGCGCCGTTCTCGACTGCCCTGTCTATTGCTTCATAAGACGCATCTACTGCAAAAGCCGCTTTTTTTATCTCACGGTTCTCAGTCTCAATCTGCAGGCCGTTGAGTGAGATATCTCTAAAGGAGGAAGGAGATAGAATACCATCCAGCTCCCCTATGTATTCATTAATTGTCATGACTCAATTATATTGTTTTAAAAGGCGGTAGTCCACAAGAGTCATTTGACTATAAAGAGCTACTTCATTACATTATTCGCGTGTTAAAAGAAATTAAGAAAAAAGATATAGAATTGAATTTCAACAGCTATGATTTTTCATCTGTTGAAGAAGGCGACAGGATAATCGGACAGGAGAAGGCCATGGGGCTTTTGAGGCTCGGGCTCTCCATCCAGCGTCCGGGGTACAACATCTTTCTTTCCGGAGATGAGGGCTCTGGAAGGCTCACGGCATTGAGGCAGGAGATAGCCTTGATTGAGAACGACCTGACACCTTTGAAGGATGCAGCATATGCTTTCAACGTCACTCATCCCTCCCGCCCGCTCTCTCTTCTCTTCGATCGCGGCGATGCTCAAACCTTTCAGAGAGACCTGGATTTACTGAGGGACGGGAAAACAACAAAGGAAGAACTCGTAAAAAAGTGGGGGAAGGACAGAGAAAAGGAGAAGTTCATATCTTCTCTCCCGCCGTATGAAGAAAACCCTTCCGCCTGGATAATCAACATAGTCCTTGACCGCCTGCACTACCACAGGCGACCGCTTATCATAGAGACCCACCCTTCGAAGGCGTCACTATTCGGCTTTACAGAAAAGGACGAAACGGCACCACACCTCTCTCTCAGGTGCGGCAGCTATCAGGAGGCAGCAGGAGGCTTCTTAGTCCTCAGGGCAGACGAAGTTGTCAACTCAGAGGAGCTCTGGCCGACCTTGAAGCGCTATTTAGATATGACAATGAGGGCGCTTAAAAGCACTGCTGTTCAGGGTGAACTCATGGGCTCGGTAAGACCATCCCCGATAAGAATGCTCACAAAGGTGATTCTCATCGGCCCGGAGGAGCTTTACTCCTCACTCGTCGACAGGGACGAGACATTATTCAGGTACTTCAAGGTGTCCCCTGAGTTCGATTATTCGATGCAGAGAAACGAAAACAACATATACGGGACTGTAAGCTACCTCAAGAAAGAGGGGGCGAATATGCTGGAGCAGGAAGACTCGGCATACAGGGAAATCTTACGTTACTCCTCTTATATCGCAGAGGACAGAGAAAAGCTTACAACACAGCTCTCCATTCTCGGAGACCTGGTAAAGGAAGCGGAATTGGATGCACTCGATAAAGGCGAGAAGACAATCAAGGACACAAATGTGCGCTCGGCCCTGGAAAAGCGTGAATACTACTCTTCTATTGCCGAAGAGCACATCAATGATGAAATCAAGGACGGTACGATGGTCATGTCCCTCAAGGGTATGAAGACGGGAGTCGTGAATGGACTTGCGGTTATGGACAGGGCCCTCACTTCCTTCGGGACCCCTTGTGTCATATCTGCAACGGTTGCCCCGGGGACGGAGGGAATCGTCAATATAGAGCATGAAGCGGGACTCAGCGGCAACATACACGACAAGGGCCTTTTGATTCTCGAAGGATACCTGAGGCATATGTATGCACAGGACTTTCCCCTCTCTCTATATGCAGGAATATGCTTCGAGCAGAGCTACGGAAGTGTAGACGGAGACAGCGCATCGTCGGCAGAACTCTATGCCCTCCTCTCTGCAATAGGACGCTTCCCGGTGAGGCAGGACATAGCAGTCACGGGCTCCGTCAATCAGATGGGAGAGCTCCAGCCAGTTGGCGGCATAAACGAAAAGATACAGGGCTTCTTCAATGCATGCTCGGCCTGCACTCTTACCGGAACACAGGGTGTGATAATCCCCTACCAGAACAAGAACTCCCTTATTCTCCCTTACCGCATAGAGGATGCAATAGAAAACGGCTCATTCCATATCTGGACGATATCATCAATAGATGAAGGCCTGGAGTTACTCTCAGGCCTCAAGATGGGAGAGCGGGACAGAAAAGGTAACTATCCGCTCCACACCATCAACAGGGCAATTGAAGACGAATTGAAGAATCTCTGCCGCGCAAGTCAAAGCGTCAAATAAGACCGAGGACAATGATTGCTATGATAATCAGGGGAAGAATATAGCTGAAGTAGAACTTCAAAGCCTTATTCGTTGTGTATTTCAATCCCGTACCTGTATTGGCTTCATTGATAAAGTTATTGTATCCCCAGCCCGAGGATGATGTGCAGAAAAGGCACATGACAAGAGAGCCAAGAGGTAGGAGAAGGTTACTTACCAGGAAGTCCCAGCTGTCCAGGAAACCCTTTGATCCGATTACCGTAACGCCCGCAAAGAAGTTGTATTCGAATGCAACTGGAAGCGAGAGAAGTGTCAGCCCGATTGCGTTGACAATGACGCTCTTCTTTCTCGAGAAACCGAAGGTATCCATAAAGGATGCAATTATATTCTCCATTACCGCGATTACAGTGCTGAGTGCCGCAAATGACATGAAGACGAAGAAGAGTGTTCCCCATACTCTTCCACCCGCCATATTCACAAAGACATTGGGAAGCGTGATGAAAATAAGGCTCGGTCCGGCATCAGGTGTTATACCGTAGCTGTAGCATGCCGGGAATATGATAAGACCCGAGGAGAATGCGACGAAGGTGTCGAGCGCGCAGATTCTCACAGCCTCTCCGGGAAGGGTGTGATCCTTACTCATGTAGGTGCCGAAAATCTCCATTGCACATATTCCGAGCGAGAGCGTGAAGAATGCCTGATTCATTGCTGCAACTATTATGTTGATGAGCCCGTTCTTTTCTATTGCCTCCATTGACGGCACAAGATAGAACTTAAGTCCTTCTCCTGCCCCCGGAAGTGTGAAGGAGTGAATAACGAGGATGATAATCAATCCCAACAGCCCCAGCATCATCGTCTTCGAGACCTTCTCGACTCCGTTCTGAAGGCCGCGTGCACAGACTACAATGCCGATTAAAACTGCAAGGAGCATAAATATTATGCTTTCCGAGGGGGAAGCAAGCATTTCGGAGAATGCAGCGCTTACATCGGTGGAGGGAGTGAAATCACCCTTGAGGAACTTCCATGTGTAGTCCATCATCCAGCC
The DNA here is from genome assembly GCA_963646155.1 of Eggerthellaceae bacterium. GTDB lineage: Bacteria > Spirochaetota > Spirochaetia > Sphaerochaetales > Sphaerochaetaceae > Ornithospirochaeta. The sequence continues at coordinate 27,404 of CAVIUT010000013.1, forward strand.
TGTTACCGAGTGATAGAACATCAAAAGGAGGTAGCACCCGGCAATTGAGAAATAGCCTTCGATGTGCCATTTCGTCCCCTTCTTCTCGAGGGCTTTGAATCCGTTGACGGTACTTTTGCGGCTACCGCGTCCGATTCCGATTTCCATTGTCAGGACAGGCACACCCATGATTACAAGGAATATAAGGTATATCAAAACAAAGATTCCGCCTCCGTACTGGCCGACAAGCCACGGAAATTTCCATACGTTTCCTATTCCTATTGCACACCCGGCTGAAACAAGCAGGAACCCGAGTCTTGTTTTGAAGCTTTCTCTATTATCCATCATTTTCCTCACTTACCGCCCAATATTGTAAAAGAAGGGCTACTGCTGATGCTACATTAATTGAGCCTTTTACTCCATACTGTTTTATGGAAACACGCCCCAGCGACTCATCGGCCCTCCTGAGTGCAGAGGGAGACACGCCCTCTTCCTCACTTCCGATTATGCATATTCCCTCCTTCGGGAACTTGAAACGGGTAATATCACACCCGCCTGTTTCGAGCGCAAAAACGGGAAGTGTTATGTCCTCGAGTTCTTTCCATTCCCACTCAACACCGTCTACGGTACTGCGGCTCGTCCGTCTTGCCCTCTCGTGGAGAGGGGAAGCACTTCCCGGAGAGAGGAAGATTTTCTCAACGCCGAAAGCCTCACTCGAGCGGAAGATTGAGCCGACATTATATGGAGAGCGTAGATGATCAAGGTATAGATAGTGGGGGAAAATTGTTCTCTTTTCCCAGTCTATGGAGCCGCTATCGTCCATTACGTCCCAGTCGGCTTTGCTCTCCCCGAGAATGGAAAGCGTGCGGTAGTAGATATCTTCGTAGTCCTCCCTTCCGCCACGGGAGTAAAAGTAAAGAATGTCCTCCCTGTCCTTTTGGGACAATAATTCCTCTTGTAAAAGTTCATCGAGGGCATCTTTTATGTACTCTTCATCAAGATTGCAGAGAGAGGCAAGATGAAAGACCTCCCCGAGTTTTCTCACCCTTACACGGGGCTTGAGACTCCTAATCTTCTTTATCGTTATCACCGCTATCTCCCGGGACGACCAAAAGCACAAACTCGCCCTTTATCGCATCCTTTTCTTTATAGTGGAGGAGAATCTCCCCGGGTGTCCCGACTGTTATCTCCTCATGGGCCTTTGTGAGTTCACGCCCAACTACTATGCGCTCGATTTTCTTGAAATGGGTAAGCTCTTCAATTGTTTTGAGTACTCTGAAGGGTGACTCGTAGATAACAAATGCATTACCGGAATTTACAAGAGTCTCGAGTCTTTTTTCACGCCTTCCCTTCTTGGGTGAGAGAAAACCCTCGAATGTGAATGCCTTACCTATACGCCCCGCACTAGATATGAGGGTGACAAAGGCAGAAGCCCCGGGGATGGGAACAACGGTGTTGTCACTCTCCATTCTCACCCTCTCGCTGAGTCTGCTTCCCGGGTCCGATATCCCCGGAGTCCCGGCATCTGAGCAATAGGCCACATTAAGTCCTTCGTCGAGTAGTGAGATAATCCCCTTCGCTGACTCCTCCTCGTTGTATGAGTGACATGCAATGAGCCTCTTCTTTATTTCATAATGTGAAAGCAGAAGCTGCGTGTGCCTTGTGTCCTCGCATGCTATTACGTCAACTTCCTTCAAAATCCTGAGCGCGCGCAGCGTTATATCTTCAAGATTGCCTATCGGTGTTGCCACCATATATAAAGTACCCATAGCCTGAGTCTATCCTTTTTTCATTTCTTTATTAAGTCTATCCCTGTATTTGCGGTACATACCCCTGAACTGGTCATAGCTGAGCCCCATTATTCGAGCTGCATCCTTCTGGCTTCCTCCCGACTCTTCAAGCGCCCTGGTGAGGAATGTGATATCTAAATCTTCACGCGCTTTCTCATATTCCCCGATATCCCAATTCTTCTTTTTCTCTTCGTCCTCGTACGGATTCTTGAACGGGTCGAAAACAACCTCATTTATATTGCCGTCCGTGCTGTTATACACCGCCCTCTCGATGGTGTTCTTCAACTCCCTTATATTCCCCGGCCATGGGTATGAAAGCAGCTCTTTCTTCACCTTGTCACTGAAAACGGGGGTGTAATCGCGCCCGCATTCAGATGCCATCCTGAGAGCAAAATACTCTGCAAGGAGCAATATATCGTCCCCACGCTTTCTGAGAGGAGGAACAAATATGACATCAAAGCTGAGTCTATCGAGAAGGTCCTGTTTGAACTTCCCCTCCTCGGACATCTTTTTTAAATCAGCATTGGTTGCGCCGATTATCCTCACATCAACCTTTCTTGTCTCCGAGGAGCCTATGCGCTCAAATGTCCCATACTCTACAATGCGGAGTATCTTTTCCTGAACAGAGAGCGGAATAAGAGCGATTTCATCAAGAAAGAGTGTTCCTCCGTCAGCTTCCTCAAACCTGCCTTTCCTCGTCTGATAGGCTCCGGTAAACGCTCCCTTTTCGTAACCGAAAAGTTCGCTCTCTATCAAGGACTGGGGAAGAGAAGCCGAGTTTAGTGTCACTAAGCTCTTGTCCCAGCGCTGTGACATATAGTGCATGCGCTTTGCAGCCATCTCCTTTCCCGTTCCCCTCTCCCCGAGGATAAGAACAGGCCTATCGACACGCGATAGAAGTGCAATGCGCGATTGCATATCTAAAAAGGACTCGCTTTCTCCGATTGTTTCATTAGTAATCATAACAGGCGAATTATACCTTCATTTGGTTAGAAATACCAATATATTTACCATTCACAAATCTGCAGAATTGTTTGATTTTATCCTAATTTGCGTTTCCTGAATAAAATATTTGAAATTGGCACAGGTTTTTCATTTTTAGTTTGTATAGGAGATTTAAAAATGGGTATTTTTACAAGATTCAAAGACATCGTTAATTCGAACATCAATTCTATTCTAGATAAAGCGGAAGATCCCGAGAAAATGCTGAGGCTGATGATTACGGAGATGGAAGACACCGTAATCGACCTTAAGACCAGCACTGCCTCCCGTATGGCGGAAGCAATCAGGCTCGATAAGAAAGTCGGGGACGCAGAGGATGCTGTCAAGCGCTGGAGAATGAGAGCAGAGCTCGCAATAGAGAAAGGAAAGGATGACATGGCAAGAGAGGCGCTGATGGAAAAAAAGAACGCCGAGAACGAAGCCGAGAGAATAAAGGCTTCCCTTGTCGCCCTCAAGAATACAATCGAGGAAGGAAAGAAGGAGATATCGACCCTGGAGGACAAAATCAAAACTTCCAAAGATAAGCTCGAGACACTCCAGAGGGAGAATAAAAGAGCACAGGAAAGAGAGCGGGAGACAGTCAATCTCAATGCGCGCTTTGAAGACCTTGAGAGAAGAATCAACAGGATGAATGCCTACACAGAACTCAATAAGACAAAGGAAAAAGAGAATGTGGAGGAAAGATTCCAGAAGATGGAGAAGGACGACGAAGTTGAAGAAGAGTTGTCCCGAATAAAGAAAGAGAAAGGAATGGAGTAATGGCTAGGGTTATATTTTTCACCGCATTATCAACATTCCTCATAACTGCTCTCTACTTCTCAGGGAAAGACAGTACTAAAAGAAAAAGAATAAAGAAAGAAGATTTGAGGAAGAGATTACACGAGCTTGAGAAAAGAGTCGATAATCTCGATACTATCTTGAAGAACCGTAAATATAAGGAAGCAGGACTATGGCAATAAGAACCAGTAGATGGACACGTTCTCCGCGCGGCAGAATTTTCGGGGTCGTAACAGGCCTCGCGGAATGGAGGGGCCTCAATCCAGATATGCTGAGAACGATTGTCTTCATAATAACAATCTTCTCGGGCATCGTTCCAGGGGCGATTATTTACCTTATTCTCTCTCTTATCCTCCCCGAGCAGAGCGAAGACGATATAGTATGTACCGACGACTGGAGACGCACAGAAGCCAGATACACGAGAAGGTCAAACTTCAATAGAAGAGACGCAGAGGACGTCCAATACAAAGAGAAGAGCGACGAAGACCTCAATAAGGAGTACGAAAATCTCAAGAGAAAGGTCGAATCGATGGAGAATGACATCTTCGACAAGGAAAAGGATTGGGATAACCGCTTCAAAAACAATTAAAAGACAACACAACTGCTTCCATCACGGGAGCAGTATTTTTCTGCCAAAATAAAAACTGAATAAAGTTCGTATAATGTAAATTTGTCCTTTTATCAAAGATAAACATCCACCTTCCATTATAAATAAGGTTATACCCGGCACTAATCCCCACACATCTCCGACCGGAGAAATTTATCGGCTGAAGTATCATAAATGTCCCTAATATTGACAATTTCTTGATAAACAACAATATATTCAATCACCTTTTCATCATAATCACATAAATATTATTGATTTTATGAAACTTTATACTTCATCATTGCATTAATTAAACTTTTTTCTTTTTATAAGAATTGTAACGCTTGGGGGAGTATATGACAACAGTACAGACAGCAGTCAGGGAGATGATATCGAAAATAGCGAGCGATGATGTCTTTTCCATTTATGACCTGGAGAGGTGCGGGGGATACGAAGCAGTCAAGAAGGCCCTGTTGAGACTGGAGGAGAGTGGAATCATCACGCACCTCTCGCGCGGACTCTACATAAAGAAAGGAAAAGAGAATGAGATAATCCTAGAGAATGCAGCGTCGGCCATTGCAAGAAAGCACGGGTGGACGACAGCACCTTCGGGAGAGGAGTGTATAAATATAATAGGATTAAGAGACATGCCTTATGACAAGTACACATACATAAGCTCGGGAACATACCGTAAATACATAGTAAAAGATCAAACCCTCACTTTCCGTCATGTCGCTGTAAAAGATATACTCGCCCTCTCATATAAGGCCGTTGTCGTCGTCAATGCATTGAAGACAATCGGGATGAATAACATAACCGCTAATGACAGGAAAAGAATAAGCGAATACCTGACGCATGAAGATAAGGCAAGGCTTAAGAAGGAATGCACAAAATGCACGAAATGGGTTTACGCGGTCATTCTGGACATTGTGGGAAAGGACAAAAAATAAACAGCCAGGGAGATTCTTCTTTTAGACTTTAAAGGAGGGGGAATTGAGAATTTCTAATAAGAAGAAAACTCTAAGGCTGATAAAAACAAAAATACCAGTGGCAGCAGCCACTAAAAAGAAACTCTGAAAATTAGCAGAAACGGAGGAAAAGTAGAGGGAGATTTACGTATGCTATTTTTATATTAACTTTTCCTTCTTTCTTCCTTAATTTTTCCTGACCTCTTTTTTTGCTCCATAGTCTATAGATTTTGTTTAGTCTTGTATACATATTTTTAGAAATTTTTTTGTCGAATATTTTTGATTAAAATCCGATTTAATTCAACTTGTCCATACAAAACTATATAAACATCTGCTTTCTGTTCAATTTTATATAGTATGTCAACATACGCTTTCACTGTTGTGACTTAAATTCTTTAACCTTCACTTATTTTAACATACTAGTATTTAACCTTTTATACGAACTACTTTTATCCTTAACAAAATGCACCCTTTGCCCTCTTTTCCATCCCAGATTAAAGAGACAATTATTCTAGCAAAGTTTTCAAGTGAGTGATAATATAAAGCCTACTCCAAAGGAGATTTAGATATGGAAGAAGCTTTTATGCAGAGAACAGTTACCTGCGGCCAGCTTAGACGGGCGGACAAAGGAAAGACTGTCATCCTCAACGGCTGGGTACACAGAGACCGTAATCATGGTGCTCTCCACTTCATCAACCTGCGCGACAGATATGGTCTGACACAGGTAGTCGTAGATGACGATGCCTCCCCTTCCCTTCAGGAGACGGCATCACAGCTCAAGCTTGAGTACTGTATTGCAGTCAAGGGTATTGTACGCAGAAGACCGGACGAGATGATTAATCCTGATATGCTTACAGGTGAAATTGAAGTCAAGGCAACAGATATTCAGATCCTGAGCCAGTGTGCAGTTCTGCCCTTCATGATTGAAGACGAGAACAATGCAAGAGAGGATTTAAGACTCAAGTACAGGTTCCTCGACCTCAGAACAAAGGGAATGCAGGACAGGATAAAATTACGCCACGAACTCATAAAGTCCATCCGTCAGTATTTCTACAAGACAGACTTCTATGAAATAGAGACACCGACCCTTATAAGGAGCACTCCGGAAGGCGCAAGAGACTTCCTTGTCCCCTCACGTATATATCCCGGAAAGTTCTTCGCTCTGCCACAGTCACCTCAGCTCTATAAGCAGATATTGATGGTTTCCGGCTTTGACAAGTATTTCCAGATTGCAAGGTGCTACCGCGACGAGGACCCGAGAGGAGACAGACAGCTTGAATTCACCCAGCTGGATATCGAGATGAGCTTTGTCAAGCGCGACGATGTCCTGGCTCTGATGGAGGATCTCTTCGGCTACGTCTTCAAGGATGTAATGAAGACAGAACTTCCTGCTCACTTCAGAAGAATTACATATCATGATGCAATGAACACCTACGGTTGTGATAAGCCGGATCTACGTTTCGGACTGGAAATCAAGGATGCTTCCTCATGGGCTGTTAAATCTACATTCTCTCTCTTCAAGGAGACAGTGGAGAACAAAGGCTTTGTCAAATACATTGTTGCACCTAAGACGGAAGGTCATGACTATACACGTAAGTACATCACCGAGCTCGAGGACGCTGCAAAAGTTTACGGAGCAAAGGGTCTCTGCTGGATGAAGGTGGAAAACGGCACACTCTCGGGTGGTGTCACAAAGTACTTCGCAGGAATGGAGAAAGAGGTTCTTGAAGCAACAGGCGCAAAGAACGGTGACATAATCCTCATGATTGCACACGACAACTGGAAGAAGTGCTGTAACTCGATGGGAGCAGTCAGAAGCAAGCTCGGCGCAAACCTCGGTCTCATTAAGGAAGGCTACGAATTCTGCTGGATTATTGACTTCCCGCTCTTCGAGTACAACGAGGACGAAGGTCACTGGGAGGCAGCTCACCACATGTTCAGTATGCCGCAGGTTGAATACCTCGACACTCTTGAAAGCGACCCGGGTTCAGTCAAGGGAGATCTCTACGACCTTGTACTCAACGGCTATGAACTTGCATCGGGCTCAATAAGAATTCATGATATAGAACTCCAGAAGAGAATCTTCCGCATATGTAATATCCCTGATGATGTTGCTCAATATAAGTTCGGCTTCCTTCTCGATGCCTTCAAGTTCTCACCACCACCGCACGGAGGAATCGCACCCGGCATCGACAGACTCGCAATGATCTGCGCCGGAGAGTCATCCATCAAGGAAGTCATCGCATTCCCGAAGAATACGGCAGCTCTCTCGCCGATGGACAACTCACCGAACTGGGTAGACCAGAGTCAGCTTGACGAATTGGGTCTTATCATCGACGAGAAGAAAAAATCAACAAAATAACAATCACGGTCCCCGGAAGAAAAAACGGGGACTTTTCAATTCACTTTCCAGCAGCCTGCCTTATTCGAACCAACCCGTTCGATAATCCCCATGCTCTTGAGAGTAGAAATGGACTTATCAACAGTTGTTTTCCCTTTTTTAACAATATTAATAAGTTGAGCTTTTGTGACGTTCGGATTGTTTCTTATTTCAGTCAATATTTCTTTCTGTGTTTCATTTAAATCATTTGGGACGTTAAATATATGTTTCTGATCATCGGTCTCTACGCTGTTGAACGGAATCGAAACTACGATGGACTTTTCCCTGAATTCGTATGCTGCCCTTCCATATTTTGAGATTATGAGAGGCCCCCCGCCCGGTCTTCTCGCTTATATGAAGTTGTAGTGCAATCTCAGACAGGCGCGCATTCACCGGAATGGACTCTCCTCTGAAAAAGCCCTCTATTGTCTGCCCATGAGGAATGGGTCCACGGGACAATATTTCAATTCTATCTGTAAAAACTGTGAACATCGGCTCATTACCGCTGACCCAGTCATTATGAATGATTGCATTAATTACTGCTTCACGAAAACATGTTTCATCGAAAAGAGGTTCCTCTTTCCTCTCGACAACCCTTCCCCTTTCATCTGCAAGTGGAATATTCAATACATCTCCATAATTGAGAATGTTATCGAGGGAGAAAAGAAGACACTGGTAACCGAACTCTTTAACAGAAAAAAGCTTATCGGCTTTTGTCTTACCGGAGAAAACAGCAACTCTTATCGGAAGATGTGAATTATCAGAAAGAAGTTGTGCTAAGATATTGTACTTTCCACCTTCTGTATAAAAGCCAGGATTTTTTCTGAATGTTTCGTTGTTAAGCATAATACCTTTAGATGCATAGTAGAAAAGTAGCTTGCTGAACGTTAAATCCTGATATTGAGAAGGAGTATTAACGATAGTAGGCATTCCCTCCTGGAGTATCTTAAAAGGTATGGCTCTTTCTCCGGATATTTCTTCAATTTCTCCTTACTCGAACCAAGCCGAATATATCTTTCATTTTTGAATGATACCGGAACAGTTTTAGCTGCAGGAACAACAAGTACTTCAACCCTTTTTCCTTCAATTGTCAGCTCCTTAAAAACAAAGTTGACTCCTGGGGTGCAGTTACGAGCAAGGTAATGCTCGAGGGGCTCATTGTTGACATCTATGGTGTGGTCGAATTTTGTTCCAACAATCTCGTGAGTCTTGTCATCAACACCATATAAGATAGCCGAACTTCTCTCCTGCGAGGACTGCACTGTTTGACAACACTGAAATGTACTCACCCAGTTCATCGGGGTCATACCAATTAACCTTGGATTCAAACCATTCTCTTTCATTAGGGTAGTGTGTAAGTTCTTTCACAATCTCAGCTAATTGCTCCATTCTCATACCTCACTGTATATAAATAATGTATCACACATCCATCAAAATGTAATACTGGCGGGTAATAAAGTGGGTAATAAACTTTTCACCTTTAAACTTTCTTCTCACAACTGAGCGTATGAAGGCTCCTGAAGCAATTTTAAAATACCGTACAAG
>CAVIUT010000014.1:0-35010 GCA_963646155.1 Eggerthellaceae bacterium
CAGAACATCTCAGTAATGCCGGATTTGAAAACGTGGAGGATTTCGGGTTCCTCGAGAAACCCCGAACGCTACGGTTCAGCGATATAAACCGCAAAAGTATACCCGATGAGGGAGTAGTGGTCGCGTGATCAGGCCATAACGGTACGGGCGGCCCGATAGGGTTGGAAACAGGTAACTGTCACGACTGTTAGAAACCATTTCCATAGGACGACGAAGTCACCGCATGGGAGTGGTAGTTCATATGATGATTACAAAGACATGTATGAGGAGGGCAGTTGTATCGTCGGCATCCCTCTTGAAAAATTCATTTACGAGCTGCAGAGAATAACCGGCAAGCACCCGAAGACCGTCCATCATTGGTGTCATTTAAGGGTTACTCCGGCGTCAGAGGAAGAGACGGGAAAATGATGACTGTTTTTTCTTTTTAGTTTAAGCTCTTGGCGATGAATAGTGGTGTCTTACTTTTATTTGATGTTTTCGGAACATTTGTATTCGCACTCTCTGGAGCTGCGAAAGCTATAAAGAAGAATATGGATTTTCTCGGCGTCATCGTCTTTGCTATCACAGTCGGATGCGCCGGTGGTATGATAAGGGATGTTCTCATAGGGGCCGTCCCTGTCGCTGTATATCAGAATTCGGTATATATCGCAGTGGCATTCGTTGCGGGGCTTTTGATGTTTTTAATCGGGGAGAATATCTCGCTCGAGTCCTTCCCAGACCACATAATGTTTTTAGATGCAATAGGACTCGGGTTCTTTACTGCCCTGGGAGCCGAAAAGGCTGCACAGATGGGGATTATTCCCGTCGGCATCATCTTCTCGGGCGTCCTTTCGGCTGTCGGAGGCGGAATCCTCAGAGACCTCTTTGCGCGCGAAATTCCGATGGTCTTCACATCGGACTTCTATGCCTCTGCAAGTATACTCGGGGCGCTTTTGTATCTTTTACTTGCCTACCTCGGTGTCAGCGGATCGGTCAACATATGGGTTACTGCATTCTTTACAATCCTCATGAGGGTTCTGGGCTATAAGCTCCATCTGAGCCTTCCTGTGGCACATCAGGGAAAGGAGAAAGAGAATGACGACAGATAGGCTCTATTATCTTTACCCTTACTTACAGAAGACAGAGGCTGTGGTGACTGCCGTTTATAATAACGGTTTCACCCTCGATAGAACAATATTCTACCCAGAGTGCGGCGGTCAGCGTGGAGACTCCGGGTACTTTGGAAAATATAGGATAGTAACAACAGTTGAGGGCGAGGACGATAATCCCCTCCATATAACAGACGGGCTGTTACCGGATGTAGGGGAAAAGGAAGAGCTCACGCTGGACTGGGACGAGAGATACTTCTCGATGACGGAGCATACTGCCCAGCACCTTCTCTCGTCTGTTCTCTTCTCGCTTCTTGGAATCAACACCGTTGCAGTCCACCACGGCAGGGAAGAAATTACAATCGAAACCGATGCTCAATCAATCAGCGAGAGCTCTCTCTACAGCGTAGAGGACAAGGCGATGGAACTTGTTGGTGAAAACAGAAGAGTCTGGATGGAGGAGATGGATAGAGAGAAGGCTGAGAGCCTTTCTCTGAGGCGCACGATTAAGGTATCGTCACCGATGGTTAGGGTAGTCTTTATCGAGAATCAGGATAAAGTTCCATGCGGGGGCGTTCATCTCTCGTCGCTCGGGGAAATCGGGGAAATAGTGTACGTCGCTTCAGATACCATAAGAGGACACGTAAGGACCCACTGGCGCGTCGGGAAAAAAGCAAAGGAATTGAGGCGCGAGAATGCTAGGTTATTGAAGGAAGCCGGGATAATCCTGAGCGCGGAAAGCTCATCGTTCATCCCCACTCTCAATGCTGTTCTGGAAAGCAATAACGCCCTCAAGAAAGAAATCAAAACACTTAAAAAAGATGCAGCGGAAAGGGAGTTTGAAGAGCACGTGAGAAAAGGGGAGAGGGTCTACTCTTCATCCTTCGAGCTCGATAATCTAATAGAGGCTGCAACAAGTAAAAAAGGTGAACGCTTCTTTATTCTGGGACCCGGAAATACCTTCATGTTCGTTGGAGAAAAGGCCCTCTTCGATGCCTTCAGGGAGAAATATAAACTCCAGGGAGGCGGAAGAGAGCCCTTATTCAGAGGAAAGTACACTCTCGATAGCGCTTCTCTCTTAGTCTGCGCCGAGAGCTTTCTTACTTCTATCTAAGACTAAATCAGTCCTTTCGACAGCATCGCCTATGTAGTTTCCGGCGTCGAGGAATGACGAAATCTCGTCCTTTGTGAGATAGACTCTTATCTCGCGGTTGTTTTCGAGCTCTTCTTTCAATGGATTCTTTCCTCCTTCCTGGACAATCTCCCAGGCTTTGAGGCTTTCCTTTCTTATCTCCTCGTGCATCTTCTGTCTGTCGGCTCCTCTCTTTCCGAGCTCCATCAAAAGGCGTTCTGTGGAGGCAAAGATTGAGTAGTTCTCGATGAGCCTCTTTGTAGCTGCAGAGTGCACATTCATCCCTTCCACTACCTTCTTCTCCGTTATGAGCATCTCGTCGAGTGACAAGAAGCTTTCGGGAATGAATATACGCCGGGAGGCCGAGTCGTCGAGAGAGCGTTCGAGGAATGTGGAGGACGCGTTGATCCAGGCTGTGGAATATGCGCCCTCAACTATACGCGAGAGGGAGCATATCTTTTCACTATTTATCGGGTTACGTTTGAAAGGCATTGCCGAGGACCCCACCTGCATTGAAGAAAACGGCTCGGAGAATTCACCGATAACCGGAGACTGTAGCACTCTGAAGTCCTGGCTGAACTTATTGAGGGTGCATGCAATTGATGATAGTGCAGCGATTATCCTCAAATCCTGCTTTCTCGAGTAAATCTGGGTTGTCGCATCATATGCCTTGATCCCGAGTTCCTCCATCACAGCCCTCTCGAGATCCATGGACTCTCCGTCTGTGAGTGTGTAGTAGGATGCCGCCGTTCCGACAGCACCCTTCATGCCCTTGCCCTTGAGCGATGATATAACCTTCTCGAGCTCTTCTCTGTCGTCGAGTAAATCTTCGATGGTCTGCGCGAGCCTGTAGCCTATTGTCGTCACCTCTGCCGGCTGTATATGAGTAAAGGCCATGGTGATGGTGCTCTTGTACTCTTCGGCTTTTATAGAGAGGGCTTTGATAACATCGTCAAGGCGCTTTCTTATAAGGATAAGTGCATCCTTGAACCGTAGGACATCTGCGTTGTCGAGTGCGTCCATGCTTGTCGCCCCGAGGTGTATTACAGCGCCTGCCTTCGGACACTCCTCAGCGTAGGTCTTTATCTCGGCCATAAGGTCGTGGTGGATAGAGTTCTCGATTTCGCTTGCCCTGTCGATGTTGATGTCGTCCTTGTGCGCAATAAGCTCTCCCAGCTGCTCCTCTGTCACAAGGCCGTATTTCATCTCGGCCCTTGCCAGTGCTATCCAGACACGTCTTAAAAGGAGTCTCTTGTTCTCCTCGCTGAATATTCTCTTCATCTCATCTGAGCCGTAGCGCCATGTGAAGGGGGAGATATATGTCGAATGGTTATATTCCATCTTTACTTATTCCTTACGATGAGCTGATCTCTCTCCGGCCCGACGGAAATAAGAGTAATGGGGGCTCCGATGAGCTTCTCGAGTTCGAGAATGTATGCTCTGCATTTCTCTGGAAGGCTTTCCCAGGTACGGCACTTTGTCGTGTCTTCAAGCCATCCTTCAAACTCCTTGTACACCGGCTTTGCCTTCTCCTGAAGTGCAGTGTCGGGGAGGTATGAGTAGTATTCGCCGTCGATCATGTATCCTGTGGAGACCTTTATAGTCTTGAATGAGTCGAGTACGTCGATTTTCGTCAATGCTACATCTGTCACTCCGTTCATGTAGATGGCATAGTCTGCAGCAGTTGCGTCAAACCATCCGCAGCGCCTCGGCCTCCCTGTCGTGACCCCGTATTCCCCTCCGATATCTCTCAGCTTTTCGCCGTCCTCATCAAAGAGCTCCGTCATGTACGGGCCGCCGCCGACACTTGTCGAATATGCCTTTGCAACTCCATATACCTTCGATATTGCCTTCGGCGGAATTCCCGCGCCGTTGCAGCCTCCTGCAGCAGTCGGGTTGGAGGATGTTGAGTAGGGGTAGATTCCCCAGTCGTTGTCCCTCATGATTCCAAGCTGTCCCTCGAGTAGAATCTTTCTATCGTGCTCGACAGCTTCCCTTGTGATTGTTGTCGTGTCGATAATGTGGGAGCCGAATTCGTCTCTCCACTTTTCGCACTTATCGAGGAGCTCTTCAAGTGTATATGTATTGAGACCGTAGTACTCGAGTTCCCTGTTCTTCTTCGAGAGGTTGGCCTCCAGTCTTTTTGTCAGGAATTCCCAATTGAGTAAATCCCCGGCCCTAACACCGCTTCTTGCCGCCTTATCCTGATAGCACGGTCCGATTCCGCGTTTTGTCGTTCCGATTTTGTCCTTATCGGCCCTCTTTCCTTCCTCGGCCCCGTCAAGTGCCATGTGGTACGGGAGAATTATATGAGCCCTCACGTCGATGAAGATGTTGTCGAGCTTCCGTCCGATTTTCTTCTCTATATCATCCATTTCGTCATGCATTCTGTCGAAGTTGACGACGCATCCCGCCCCGACGATGTTTGTCGTATCTTCATTGAAGATTCCCGACGGCAGGATATGAAGGCCGAACTTTCCATAGTTGTTAACAACAGTATGTCCGGCGTTGTCTCCGCCCTGGTAACGTATAACTAAATCTGCATCCTGGGCCAGATAGTCTACTATGCGGCCTTTTCCCTCGTCTCCCCACTGGAGACCTACAACACAATTAACTGCCATTTTTTCTCTTCCTTATTCCCGTGAAATCATCTCTGCGATATAAGGAAGGGACCTGTACTCTTCCTTATAGTCCAAACCATAGCCGACAACCCAGACATCGGGGATGTCGAATCCTTTATAATCGATTTTAATATCTGTCTCGTGCCTTTCGTTTTTATCTAAGAAGGCTGCCTTCTTCAGCGACAGTGGGTGACGTGCCCTGAAGGTCGTTTCAAGGTACTCGAGTGTGTGACCGCTGTCGAGAATATCTTCAACGATAAGAACATGGCGGTCTGTTATGCTTTCTCTTGTATCCATCAAAAACCTTACTTCCCCGCGCTTGTCACCGCCCTTGCCATAGCTTGTTACTGCGATGAAGTCGATGATGGACGGGACTGTTATCTTCCTCGAGAGGTCAGAAAGGAAATAGAGTGATCCCTTTAGGACACCTACAATTACAAGAGGAGATGTAATGTCTTTGTAGTCGCGGTTGACGAGAGAAGCAATTTCGTCGACCCTTTTTTCGATTTCCTCTTCACTGATGAGGACTCTCTTTAAATCTTTTTCAAGTGGTTGAGCCATATTAGCCTCCGACTTAGATAGAGTTTACAGGAAAAGAGGGGATTTTGTAAGGGGGAGGGTGAGGAGAAGAGAGCTTTCTCACCCCCTTCTTATCCCTTGACCGGAACTGTTATTGCAATTAACCTTAATCTGTTTGATTTATGAAAGAAGAAAGCGTTATTTCTCTCCTTGTATTGTCCCGTCTTTTCGAGGAGAAGATAGATAAGGAATTCAAAGAGGGTAATCTATATGGAACAACCCATCTCTCAATAGGGCAGGAGGCAAGTCACACCGGCTTGACGCTTGCTCTTGAGGAAGGGGATTGGTTTGTCCCGACACACCGCTGTCACGGCTTCAACATAGCCTCCGGCTCAGATATCGAGGCGATGTTTTCGGAGATGCTGGGCTCAAGATACGGGCTCTGCAAGGGGCTCGGCGGCAGTATGCATATGACTGACATTCTCCACGGCAATCTTGGCTCCTCTGCAGTAGTTGGATCGGGAATCCCACTTGCGCTTGGAGCTTCATATGCCTTAAAGAGGCAGGGAAAGGGAAATATTGCAGTTGCCGTCTTCGGCGACGGCGCATCGAGCAGGGGCACTCTTCATGAGGCCATGAACCTCTCCTCGGTGTGGAATCTACCGGTTCTTTTCTATATGGAGAACAATCACTACGGTATGTCGGCGGGGGAAGACCGCGTAATTGCAACATCATCGATAGCTTCCCGTGCAGACGGTTACCGCATCCAGCACGTAAGTGTTGACGGCAACGACTTTGACGAAGTCTACAACGCTGTAAAAGACGCAAGAAAATATATCCTCGAAAACTCCCGTCCTTACTTCATAGAGGTGAACACCTACCGTATGTGCGGTCACAGCAAGTCCGATAAACTTGTCTACCGTGATAGGGAGGAAGAGGAGAAGTGGCGGAAAAAGGACCCGATAAAACTCTACAGAGAGAAACACTCCATCAGTGAGGAAGAACTCAAAAGAATAATAGAAAAGGAAAGCGCTGCTGTTGACTCGGCATGGGAAAAAGCATGGAGTAGAAGAGACGACACACTGGATGTGGAAGAAATCGAGGGCCTTGTTATTCCGCCGTCGAATGAATTTGAGTCTGATGACGGGGCGGATGTACACAGCGCAACATACCGCGAGGCGGTAAGAGAAGCCCTGAGGGATATCCTCTCTGGTGATAATTCCTACTCCCTCATCGGGGAAGATATAGGAAAGTACGGTGGCTGCTTCGGTGTTACCGGGGATTTATATAAAGAATATTCAGCGCAGATGAAGGAAACCCCGGTGAGTGAGGAGACATTCACAGGTATGGCTGTTGGCGCATCGTTTCTCGGCGAGAGGCCGATAGTCGAGATAATGTACGGCGATTTTCTTACCCTTGCATCCGACCCCATCATAAACCACGGGGCAAAGTCATACTTCATGTCGGCGGGGCAGCTTAAGTGTCCAGTTATCATACGCACGGCGGCAGGCGGTGGAACAGGACACGGTGCTCAGCACACGCAGAGCCTCGAGAATATGTTCATGAATACACCCGGGCTGAAGATTGTCGCACCATCCGATGCGAGAAGTGTCAAGGCGCTTTTAAAGGGAGCTGCGAAAGAAAACTGCCCAGTCATCTTTCTCGAGCACAAGGCGCTCTATTCAGATAAGGCTGATGATGTAGCTGGCGATGGCTTTGTTCTGCCGCTGGGAAAGGCAATTATCACAGGAAAGGGAAAGAATGCGCTTGTAATAGGCTATTCGCGTGCATTCAAGAGGGCGAAGGATTTACTTGACGCCACTCAATGCACCTTCCTCGACATAGCATCTCTCAAGCCGCTTGATATAGATGCTATAAAAGAGTACGGCTCGAAGTTCTCCCGAGCCTTGATTGTTGAAGACACCCCTCTTGAGGGAAGTGTTGCCGAGAGAGTTATGAGCATCCTCTACAGCGCCAACAGGAATATTAAGATAAAGGTTGTGTGCGGTAAAAACATGCCGCTTCCGTTCTCGAAGAAACTCGAGAGGGAGGTCCTTGTTTCAGATGATGCCATACTCTCATCTTTTGAGGAATTGATGAAAAATGACTAAAACCACCCTCAATATTCTCTTTAAAACACCGCTAACTACTCTGCCTTCTTCATCCATTCCCGTTTACGACATAAAGAAAGATGAGGAGACGGGAGAGAGTCTTTCTCTATTAGACGAGAAGTGGAATCTTACGGCAGAGAAGAAGGCTGAAAGATATGTCATCACACGCCTTTTCAACGAAGGATATACTCTCTCTAAGGCCGTAGACGGATGTGATGATGTGGGCTTTATTGCAGAGAAGGATGATAAGAAAGCCCTTCTTGTATTCGTCCTCGACAGCGAGAGCGAGAAGAGAATGTGGCTGGGAGAAGAGGTGAAGGAGAGCTACTCAGTCTTCATTATCCGTGACAGGATTGTCAGGGAGTGCGAAGGAATAGAGGGAGTAACGCTTGACGAGGCCTTCAGCTCTTTCAATTTTTTAAGCCGTTAATTATTATAAATACAGCTGTAAAGCAAGGAGTACTTATGGATATAGATGTAAAGAATCTTCATCCTCTTGAAGTCAGGTTGCTGCGCCATGTAAAGATGGGTGAAACCATAACAGCAGAGAGAATCATTAATGAACTCGGCTATAAGGTCGGACAGTGCAATCAGGCTTTTTCATGGCTCTGTGCCAAGGGATGTATGGAAGAGACGAAGAGGGAGAAGAGAACCCTCTATGAATTGACTGATCTTGGACGTGAATACCGCCAAAAGGGTCTTCCTGTCGAGAGAATCTTCCATTTTATAAAAACCACACCGTCCACAATGCCGGAGATTAGCACATCTCTTGCTCTTGAGAAGAGTGATGTCGGTTCTGCATTCGGTCTATTATCTAAAGCGGGATGCGCTTCCCTCGACGGAGAGAAGAAGGCCCATGCCGTATCTGACGAGCTTCCGAAGGATGTTCTTTTACAGCACTCCCTTTTAGAGAAAGCAGGAGAGAGCGCTGTTATAGACGAAAAGGATCTGACAGAGGAAGAAAAGAGTGCGATTTCCCAGTTGAGCAAGAAGAGGGGAGCTCAATCTTCTCCGTTCAAACTCGTCGAGAGGGAGGATGTAAGCTACGCCCTCACATCTCTTGGTAATGAAGTGAAGGAAGCTGTACTCAAAGCCAACATAACAGGCGAGGAGTTCGGTGTTCTGACTTCCGAAATGATTTCTTCCGGCTCATGGAAAAACGGTACTTTCAGACCTTACGGCATCAATGCACCTACCCAGCGCCTTATCCCCGGACGCCACAATCCTTACGGCGACTATCTTCAGTGGGTTAAGGATAAACTTACTTCCCTCGGTTTCGAGGAATTCGACGGGCCGCTTGTAGAGAACGAATTCTGGAATGGAGATGCTCTCTTCATGCCTCAGTTCCACTCCGCACGTGACATCCACGACGTCTACTACGTCAAGGACCCCGTGCATTGTAAAGAAATTGAAGAGCCGTGGCTGAGCAGAGTTGCCAGGACCCACGAGAACGGAGGAGATACAGGTTCACGCGGCTGGCAGTATAAGTTCGACCATGAATTTACACGCCGCCAGGTTTTAAGGAGCCAGGGCACTGTACTCTCGGCTCATCAGCTTACAAAGGCAAAGGTTCCTGGAAAGTACTTCGGTATTGTCAGATGTTTCCGCTACGATCAGGTTGATGCGACACACGGCGCAGACTTCTATCAGACAGAGGGTATAGTTCTGGGTGACGATGTAAACCTCCGTAACCTCCTGGGACTCTTGAAGATGTTTGCCGAAGAGATTGCGGGAGCAGAAGAAGTTAAGTACGTGCCCGGCTACTTCCCGTTCACGGAGCCCAGTATTGAAGTTCACATAAAGCACCCGGTTCTCGGATGGTTCGAACTCGGAGGGGCGGGAATCTTCAGGCCTGAAGTTACAAAGAGCCTCGGGGTTGATGTTCCTGTCCTTGCATGGGGCCTCGGAATAGACAGAATGGCACTTATGCACCTGGGCCTTAACGACCTCAGGGAGCTCTTTACTCCAGATATTGAGTCTGTCAGAACAAGGAGGGGAAACTGATGCCTAAAATTGATGCTCCAGAGAAGTTGTTCTTCTCATTACTTGGAAAAAAGATGACCGATGATGAACTTGTCGCCCTCTTTCCTGTGGCTAAAGCAGAGCTTGACGGACACGACAGGGAAAACGGTGTCATAAAGATTGAACTCAACGATACAAACCGCCCCGACCTCTGGTCTCCGGCAGGAGTTGCAAGAGCACTCAGAACATATGAGACCGGGGAAATTCCTTACTATGATTTCTTCTCTACAAAGGATGAGAGCAGAGATAATGAAGGAAGGGAGATAATCGACCACGAGAGTGCAATCGGAATAAGGGACTACTCCATAGGTTTTGCCGTACGCGGAGTCGAGGTCGACAACGAAATGCTTGTCAACCTCATCCAGAGCCAGGAGAAGCTATGCTTCAACTTCGGCCGTAAGCGTAAGACGATTGCCATGGGTATATATCGTTCGGAGCTTATCAAATACCCCGTGCACTATGCTGCAGTCGACCCTGACAAAACAGCATTCGTCCCACTCGGAATGAGCGAGAAACTGACGCTGAGGGAGATATGCCAGAAGCACGCCAAGGGTAAGGAATACGGCTACATTGTCTCATCCTTCGATAAGTTCCCGTACCTCTACGACGACTCGGGCGAGACTCTCTCATTCCCGCCTGTCATCAACTCGGCAAGAATAGGAGCAGTGGAAGTGGGGGACAGTGAGTTCTTCATCGAGCTGTCGGGCCCGATTCTCAACGACCTGCTCTTGGCTGCCAACATCCTCGCATGTGACTTCAGTGACATGGGATTTGAAATTCTCCCGATTAAGGTGAAGTTTAATCAGGATACACCTTACGGCAGGGAGATTACCGTTCCGTATTATTTCCAGGAGCCGCAGCGTGCGTCAATCGAGGCAATCGGAAAGAAACTTGGACTTCCTCTTACGAAAGAAGAGTGCATAGAAGCTTTGAAGAAGATGGGAGTCTATGCTCTTGGAGATGACGAGTATGTTTATATAGAGTGTCCTGAGTACAGAAATGACTTCCTCCATGAAGTGGATGTTGCCGAAGATGTGATGATCGGCTACGGACTCGAGAATTTCAAGCCTGTCATGCCAACATCCTTCACTGTCGGACGCCTCAGCCCCGTCGAGGAGTTCTCGAGAAAGGTCAAGGACATAATGGTTGGGCTCGGCTTCCAGGAAATGATGTACAACTACCTGGGCTCGAAGAGAGAGTATATCGACAACATGCATGTCAAAGAGGACAGTGCCGTATTCATTGCAAATCCGATGAGCGAGAACTATGAGGTTATAAGGCCGAGTATTCTTCCGTGCCTTTTAGAGAGCGAGAGTGTATCGGGCCATGCAGTATATCCGCACCTCATCTTTGAATGCGGTAAGATTACAGTCAAGGACGAGAGTGACAACAGCGGAACACACACAGCAAACAGCATGGGTTTCTTCGCTTCCAATGTCCAGATCGGCTACAACGAAGCATCCTCCTACATCCAGACTTTGATGTACTTCCTGAGAAAGGAATATACACTCCTTCCTGTCGAGGACGACGAGAGATTCATCCCTGGCCGTGCCGCATGGATTATCTACAAGGGTAAGAAGGCAGGAATATACGGCGAGACACACCCACAGGTACTTGAGTCATGGAACTGTGCTCTTCCCGCAGTCATGGCTGAACTGGATTTGGACGTGCTTTTGAGCTGAAGGGAAAACAAATAAGATAAGGGACGGTCTTTACGGCTGCCCCTTTTTCTTTTTGCCACCTTTTGTATTTTAATCAAATTCTGCTTGCAAAAAATGAAATCTGTGTTTCAATAATTTCGGTAGGGATAGATGCGATTCAAGCTGATTCCCACATAATAATAGTTTTGTTGTTATCAGGAAAGTAGAGCTGTAACCCGGGGAGGAAAGACCAGCTCTATTTTTTGGGTGAGTTTGTGAAGAATAACTGTAATTTATAAAAATCTATCGATAAAAAACTAGCTTTTGTTGCCTTTTGTTATTATACTCCTATTGTTGCTCTTAAAAGAACGGCAATAATTGAATTTAAAGGAGAACAAAAATGGCACGTTTTACATTACCTCGTGATTTGTACCACGGAAAGGGCGCAATCGATGCACTCAAGACATTTAAGGGGAAGAAGGCTGTTATCTGCACAGGCGGCGGCTCGATGAAGAGATTCGGATTCCTTGAAAGAGTTGAGAACAACCTCAAGGAAGCAGGAATGGAAGTTGCCCTCATTGAAGGAATCGAACCCGATCCGTCAGTTGAAACAGTCATGAAAGGCGCAGAGAAGATGCTCGAATTCAAGCCTGACTGGATTGTGGCAATCGGAGGTGGTTCTCCAATTGACGCTGCAAAGGCCATGTGGATTAAGTATGAGTACCCGGAGATTACATTTGAAGAGATGTGCAAGGTGTTCGGAATCCCCGAACTGAGAAAGAAGGCACACTTCTGTGCTATCTCATCGACAAGTGGCACAGCAACTGAGGTTACCGCATTCTCAATCATCACAGACTACAAGAAGGGAATCAAATATCCTATCGCTGACTTCGAGATTACACCCGATGTCGCTATAGTCGACCCGGAACTGGCAGAGACAATGCCTCAGAAGCTTGTTGCACATACAGGTATGGATGCTATGACACACGCAATCGAAGCATACGTATCGACAGCTAACTGCGACTACACAGATGCTCTTGCAATCCATGCAATCGAAATGATCCAGAAGGATCTTGTTAAATCCTACAATGGAGACATGGCATCTCGCGACAGTATGCATAATGCACAGTGCCTCGCAGGTATGGCATTCAGCAATGCTCTCCTGGGTATTGTACACTCAATGGCTCATAAGACAGGTGCTATCTTTGCTGACTACGGCGCTCATATCATCCACGGAGCTGCAAACGCAATGTACCTTCCGAAGGTTATCGCATTCAACGCAAAGAACCCGGAAGCAAAGAAGCGCTACGGTGTTATTGCCGACTATATGCACCTTGAGGGAAAGAATGACGATGAGAAGGTAAAGGCTCTTATTGCATACCTCAGAAAGATGAATGATGATCTCAATATACCGCACTGCATCAAGAACTACGGTACTGACAGCTACCCGACAGAGAACGGCTTTGTTCCTGAGAAGGTATTCCTTGAGAGAGTTGAATCAATTGCTTCAAATGCAATCGCAGATGCATGCACAGGATCCAATCCACGTCAGCCGAGTCAGGAGGAGATGGTCAAGCTTCTCAAGTGCTGTTACTACGACACAGAAGTTGACTTCTAATTCAACAAAAGGTTTTAAGGCGCTGCTCGAGTGGGTGGCGCTTTTTATTTGTTAAAGTATTCACTTGTTATGAAATTATCGATATATTAATGGTGGTTGGCATATTATGCCTTTCACAGCTAATTTAAAAATAAAAGAGAGTTTGTGATGTACAAGATTGTAAGAAAAAAGAATTTGAATCCAACTGTTACACAGATGGAAATCGAAGCACCACTTGTTGCTAAAAAAGCAAAACCTGGTCAGTTCATCATTCTCCGTGTCGAAGATGATGGTGAAAGAATTCCTTTGACAATTGCAGGCAGCGATCCTGAAGAGGGTACTGTGAAGATTATCTTCCAGATTGTAGGTGCTACAACTGAAAAACTCAACCACAAGGAAGAGGGCGATTATCTTGTTGACTTTGTAGGTCCCCTCGGAGTTGCAACACACACGGAAGGTATCAAGGATGTCTGTATAATCGGAGGTGGTGTGGGATGTGCAATTGCAATGCCGATTGCAGAAGAGTTCCATAAGCTCGGTGCCAACGTCACATCCATCATCGGCTTCAGAAACAAGGACCTTTTAATCTGCGAGGATGAGTTCAAGGCTTCCTCCGATACTCTAGTCGTAATGTCGGATGACGGCTCATACGGCAGACACGGCAACGTAACTGTTCCTCTCAAGGAGATGCTCGACGAAGGCAAGCATTTCGATATGGTTATCGCTATCGGACCTGTAATCATGATGAAGTTCGTTGTTCTCACATGTAAGCCTTACGGTGTACCTGTAACTGTTTCAATGAACCCGATTATGATTGACGGCACAGGTATGTGCGGTGGTTGCAGACTGACACTTACCGAGAACGGTAAGAAGGTTACAAAGTTCGCATGCGTCGACGGTCCTGATTTCAATGGTTATGAAGTCGATTTTGATGAGGCCATGAGTAGAGGAAGAATGTACTCAGACTTCGAACATCATGCTTATGAAGAAGCATGCAATCTTTTTAAGAAAGCTTGAGGAGTTAGAGTATGGCTATTAATCCCAAAAAACATGAAATGCCTACACAGGCACCTGAAGTAAGAGCACATAATTTCAGCGAAGTTGCTCTCGGTTATACTCTTGAGACAGCAGTTGAAGAGGCTGAGAGATGTCTCAACTGTAAGAATAGACCTTGCGTACAGGGCTGTCCTGTAAATATTCATATCCCGGAGTTCATCGCACATATAAAGAACAAGGACTTTGAGGGTGCTTATCAGACGATTGCACTCACATCCTCCCTTCCTGCAGTATGCGGAAGAGTATGCCCGCAGGAGACACAGTGCGAGAGCAAGTGTACACTCGGCGTTAAATTTGAACCTGTCGGAATCGGAAGGCTCGAGCGTTTTGTTGCCGACTGGCATAACAAGAATGTAACAACTTCTCCCGTTGCACCGGCATCCAACGGCCACAAGGTTGCAGTTGTAGGCTCGGGTCCTTCAGGACTTACATGTGCAGGAGACCTTGCTAAGAAAGGCTACAAGGTCGCGGTATTTGAAGCACTTCATACAGCCGGCGGTGTTCTTGTCTACGGTATTCCTGAGTTCAGACTTCCGAAGTCTATCGTTGCAAAGGAAGTCGAGGGCCTCAAGGCACTCGGTGTCGATATCGACACAAACGTCGTCATCGGAAAGACACTCACAATCGATGAACTTTTCTCTATGGGTTATGAGGCAGTATTCGTAGGATCGGGCGCAGGTCTTCCGAACTTCATGAATATCCCAGGCGAATCACTCAAGGGTGTATATTCAGCTAACGAGTTCCTGACACGTTCTAACCTCATGAAGGCTTATAAGGATGACCCTAACACTCCTATAATGAAGGGTGGAAAGGTTGCTGTCGTCGGCGGTGGTAACGTTGCAATGGACGCAGCCCGCACAGCTCTCCGTCTTGGCGCAGAACATGTATACATCGTATATAGAAGATCTCTCGAGGAACTTCCTGCAAGAAAGGAAGAGGTTGAGCACGCAATGGAAGAGGGAATCGACTTCAAGCTGTTGAACAACCCTGTAGAAGTTCTCGGCTACAATAATCCTGATAACCCGCGTGACCCGAAGAACGGCTTTGTCACAGGGCTGAGGTGTATCAAGATGCAGCTTGGGGAGCCTGACGAGAAGGGCAGAAGAAGACCTGTCGCAATTGAGGGAAGTGAATTCGAACTCGATGTAGATACGGTTGTCATCGCAATCGGAACAAGCCCGAACCCGCTTATCAAGAACACGACAAAGGGGCTTGAGGTCAATGCGCACGGTGGAATCATCGTCAACGAGGCTGGGCTTACAAGTAGAGAAGCTGTCTATGCCGGAGGAGACGCCGTAACAGGTGCTGCAACTGTCATTTCGGCAATGGGTGCAGGTAAGACTGCAGCTAAGGCTATTGACGAGTATCTCAGTAAGAAGTGATTATCAGCAATTGCTGTTCGAGGGGCGTGGCATCTGTCGCGCCTCTTTCTTTTTCTTCTTTGAGTGTGTCACACGATTGAGGCAGAAGTATTCTCTGTTTATCTTGTCGACTTCTTCTATCAATTCATCTCTCTTTGTTCTTATTGCAGCGATATCGAGAGAATCGAAATCGGTGAGGAGAGAGTCGAATCCTTTCTCTTGAGCCCAGAGCTCTCCTGCAGCATCTGCATAAACTGTTTTGTTTTCGTCATCACGGAAGTTTGAAGTATATAGATTGAGGGAGAGAGACGAGAGGGTGATAAAACTTGTAACGATATTTATCTGGAGATTGCCGTGGAAGAAGAAGGATATTATTCCTACTGATGATACTGCCGTCAGTATTATGTCAAGGATTTTGAAAGTCTGAGCTTTCTTATTCAATCTGCAGTATGTTCCCCATTGAATCTCTGCCGCTTCTCGTACCTCATCCCTGAGGTGGATTATCTGCTCTTTCAACTTTTCCTTGTCGTCCATTTTCTTCTCCTGTAGCCCTTTCTCTATCTTCAGAGCTCCAGCATTCTTTTAATCCCTTCCTTTTCAAGTACCCCCGTAAACTGACCGATTTTCACTCCATTCTTATAGAAGAAGAGTGTCGGGATTGATTCGATGCCGAATGAGGATGCGAAGTCCTCGTTCTCGTCGACGTCGCACTTGCAGATCTTTACGCTGTCGGGAGAAAGGGATGAAAGGTTCTCGAGAATCTTAGTCTGTGCTTTACACGGACCGCACCATGTAGCATAGAAATCAAGAACTACGGGTTTATCTGAAGAAAGTACTTCCTTCTCAAAGTTGTCTTTTGTTATGTGGTAAATCATATTGAGCCTCCAGAAGAAAGATAACTACGGATAGATGAAAGAGGCAAATACCGCCTTTGTGTCCATATTCTCCACGTCAATGATACAGCTCCCGGTTACAAGCAGGTCTTTCGAGTATATGAAGTCCAGCCTTTCCTCGTATCCCCCGATTCTACGTGTGTAGTCGTCATCCGTTTCGACACTGAAGCGCATTAAGTCGTATGTGTCAATCCAGTTGAGGGATAGAAGAAGGTCCGAAAAGAGGAAGCTTCTTTCTTCTCTGTAACTCTTATCACTCCAGTCAGTCCAGTCAAGTGATGAGGGTGAAAGGGATGAGAGGAAAAGTATTTTCGCCCTGCCTCTTTCCTCTGAAATAGATTCTATGAGGTCTTCAGCTGTTATTTTCTCGAGATTGTCAACAAGCGCTAGTATGTCTTCCGTATCTTTGTCTTCGGGAATAACGGGATGGTAGTCCCGTGTATATAAGGTTATTGCCTTGTTCTCTGTAAGTAATATCTTCATGGAGTTATCATCCATCGAAGAAAGCACAACGCCACTAAAAATGATTGTTCCGCCCTCAAATGTTACTCCATCGAGGTCGAGTAGAGAGGCTATCTTTACCTGGTTTGAGAGGCTTCCTGTAAGAACTATGAATGTGAAATTGTAGTTATCGAGAAGAGCCTTCAATGAGGTAACGGCGCTTTCGCTTAAATCCTCCTCGCCGAGAGGGAGAAGAAGTGCACTAAATGCTGTTACATCATCCTCGAGTGTGAAGGTGGTGTTTTTGACCGGGTTATAATAGAAGGGATAGACAATCTCCTCAAGATTTTCCGGGTATTCGTTAGTCTTCTTTTTTTCTTCTTCTATCCTCTCTCTTTCTTTTTCATCTTCAATTGCCTTGAGTCTTGTTTCTATTGAACTTTTCTCAGGGTATTCGATAATCTCCCTTGCCTCCTGTATTGTGTATGTCTGACATGAGAATAAGATAAGAGAGAACAGAAGGATGAATAGGGTTTTCTTCATAGCTTCAATAGTTCTCCGTATTTCTCCATTTCACCCTCTTCGTATTTCTCCTTGCTCGGGAAAACGAATGTCTTGCCGTCGTCGTCGAAGCGCGGGATGACGTGGATATGAAGGTGAGCCACTTCCTGCCCGGAAGCCGGGCCGTTGTTGATCATGATGTTTGTGCCGTCTGCGCCGAGAGCGTCTCTCATCTTCCTGTCAACCTTCTTTGCTACATCAATCATGTGATGGAGAGTCTTGTCGTCTACGCTGTCGAATGTGGGCTGAGCCTCTTTCGATATGACAAGTGCGTGGCCCTTGTTTACAGGACAAAGGTCGAGAATGACGAAGCATAAATCGTCTTCATAGATTTTTACGGAAGGGATCTGATTATCCCTGATTAATTCAAATACTGTAGCCATAGTTAATATATTACCACCCGATTTATTCTTTTTAAAGATTTAATGTGATAAAGGAAAAAAGAAGTAAATAAAAAAATATCAATAGAGTAACTATATAAGTTATTTTTAATTAACAAGATACTTGAACAAAAAAAGCAAAATCCATAATATTTCAAAGTTGGAATTTTATTAGATATTAAGAGATGTGGTGAATCCACTCTCAATTACGATGAGGTATAAAAATGAAGCACGATCTTCTTGGTATGAGAAACATCGGTATAAGCGCTCACATCGACTCGGGTAAAACAACCCTGTCAGAACGCATTCTCTACTACTGCAACAAGATTCATGCTATCCACGAAGTTCGTGGTAAGGATGGTGTTGGTGCAACAATGGACTCAATGGAGCTCGAGAGAGAGAGGGGAATCACAATTGCATCGGCCGCAACAAACGTTGACTGGAAGGGCCACGAAATCAACATTATCGATACTCCGGGCCATGTTGACTTCACAATCGAAGTCGAAAGGTCTCTGAGGGTCCTCGACGGTGCTATTCTTGTCCTCTGTTCCGTCGGCGGTGTTCAGTCACAGTCAATTACAGTCGACCGACAGATGAAGAGATATCATGTTCCCCGTATCGCATTTGTCAACAAGTGCGACAGAACAGGAGCTAACCCGTATAAGGTAAAGGATCAGCTTATCGAAAAGCTCGGTCTCAATGCCGTTTTGATGGAAATCCCAATCGGACTCGAGGATAAGCATGTCGGTGTCGTCGACCTTGTCAACATGAAGGCCAACTATTTTGACGCCGGTCCTGCAGGTGACGGCCTCAGGGTTGAGGAAATTCCCGAGGAATTGAGAGAAGAAGCTGAAGAGAAGAGGGAAGCTCTCTTAGATGCTGTCAGCATGTGCACAGGTAATGATGCCCTCATGGAAGCTATGCTTGAGGAAAACGTTCCTGTCGAACTTTTGAAGGAATGTATCAGAAGGGCTACAATCAACCTTGAGCTCTGCCCTGTATTCATGGGTTCAGCTCATAAGAACAAGGGTATTCAGCCTCTCCTGGACGGTGTTGTCGACTACCTCCCGAACCCGACAGATGTTGAGAACAGGGCACTTGACCTCGATAACAACGAGCAGGAAGTCGTTCTCGAGAGTAAGGAAGACGCAAAGCCTGTCATCCTTGCATTCAAGCTTGAGGACGGTCAGTACGGTCAGCTTACATACATCCGTGTATATCAGGGAAGAATCAAGAAGGGTGACACCCTTGTGAATACAAGAAGCCGCAAGAAGTTCCTTGTCGGAAGACTTGTCAAGATGCACGCTTCAACCATGGAAGATATCACAGAGTGTGGATGCGGTGAAATCGCAGCACTTTTCGGTATTGACTGTGCAAGCGGCGACACATTCTGCGACCCGTCACTCAACTACTCGATGACAAGTATGTTCGTCCCGACTCCTGTTATCTCACTTGCTATCACACCTGTTGACAAGAAAGCTGCAGACAACATGGCTAAGGCTCTCAACAGATTCACAAAGGAAGACCCGACTTTCCAGACCTATGTTGATCCGGAATCCAACCAGACAATCATCAAGGGTATGGGTGAACTTCATCTTGATGTCTACATCGAGAGAATGAAGAGAGAGTACAAGGCAGAGGTTACAGTAGGTCAGCCTGAGGTTGCATATAGAGAAGCAATCAGCCAGAGAGCAGACTTCAACTATACACATAAGAAGCAGACAGGTGGTTCTGGTCAGTATGCACGTGTTGCAGGTTATATCGAACCGACCGTTCAGACAGATCCCGACGAGCCGGCTCCCGACTACGTATTTGTCGACGAAGTCAAGGGTGGCGCAATTCCGACAGAGTATATCCCGTCATGTGACAAGGGCTTCCAGAGCGCAGTCAAGAAGGGTTCTCTTCTCGGTTTCCCGGTTCTCGGCGTCAAGGTTTGTGTAAACGATGGTGCCTGGCACCCGGTCGACTCTTCGGATATGGCATTCCAGATTGCATCAATCGCTGCATTCAAGGAAGCATATGAGAAGGCTAAGCCTGTCATCCTTGAGCCTATCATGAAGGTTGAGGTTGAAGGCCCGAGCGAGTTCCAGGGAAATATCTTCGGCTCGATCAACCAGCGCCGTGGTATGATTATCTCGTCAACTGAAGATAACAACCAGTGCACAGTCATTGCAGAAGTTCCTCTTGCAGAGATGTTCGGTTACTCAACGGTTCTGAGGTCTCTTACACAGGGTAAGGCAGAGTTCACGATGGAAGTTGCCAAGTACGGAAAGGTTCCTCAGAGTGTCTCTGAAGAACTCAAGAAGAAGTACGCGGAAAAGAAGAACCAGAAATAAAAAAATAGCACATAGCCCTCCGGCTGTGTGTTATACTTCTTTTAAGGAATTACTATGGATTTAAAACAGCTTAATAGTGTAAGCCCTCTCAGGGTTTTTGAAGAATCAATCAATGGTGGCCTCGGGAAGGGCAACCTGGGTGTAATCGTATCGAAGAAAGGTGTCGGAAAAACAGCCTGTCTTGTCCACATCGCAACCGACAAGCTCTTTAAGGGTGAGAACGTAATTCACGTATCTTTCTCAGGCAACGTCGAGCATGTAATCAACTGGTACAAGGAAGTCTACAGAGAGATTGTTGAATCTAATTCTCTTGACGATGCTCAGGATGTCTACAACCAGATTCTCTCCAACAGGGTTGTCATGAATTTCTCGCAGGAGCAGGTTCCCATCGAGAGAGTCCTCGATTCCCTTTCATCGCTTATCTCGCACGGCGCATTCAAGGCTGATGCCGTACTCTTCGACGGTTTCAAGCTTACAATTGCAAGTGAAGATGACATTGCCAAGATCAAGGAATTCGCAAAGGCCATGAACATCGAGGTATGGTTTGCAGTTTCCCCTGTCCGCCCTGATGTTACATTCGATGAATACGGTGTACCTAATACACTCGAGAAGTATCTTCCTCTCATCGATGTGCTTGTTGCACTCAAGTTCGATGACAGCCATGAGAAGGTCAACCTCACAGTTGTAAGAGCTCACGGAGAGAATATCCCGAAGCCGTGTAAGGTTGCACTTGACCCGAAGACAATGCTTATCGCAAAGAAATGACCAAAGCCGGAGAAATCCGGCTCTATTTATAAAGGAGGAAAAATGGATAACTTTTTCATAGGAAAAGATATAAAGGCTGTTCCTGCCGGGGACGGAGTGATGAGGAAGGTCCTTGCCCACAGCAACAATATAATGGTGTGCGAGCTGCATTTTGAAAAGGGGGCAGTCGGAAAACCCCATACCCATATTCATGAGCAATGCTCATATATTATAAGTGGTAAGTTCGAGTTCGAAATCGGGGGAAAGAAGATGGTCCTTTCAAAGGGTGACTCGACATATAAGGAAAGCGGAGTTCTTCATGGGGCTGTATGCCTTGAAGAAGGTGTTCTCTTAGATATCTTCACCCCGGAGAGGAAGGAATTCTTAGTCTGATTATCTAATTGACGAGCACAACAACTTCTGCCTTAACGGCTTTACCCTCTCCGATGGCATCCAGACCTTCATTCGTCTTTGCTTTCACACTTATTCTCGATACGTCGAGTGAAAGCAGCCCGGAGAGGCTTTTTCTTATTTCATTTATATAAGGCGCTAGTTTGAAGTGCTCGAGTGTTATTGTTGCATCAACGTTTACAATCTCGGGGGATAGAGCATCAAGAATCTTCTTCAGGAGCTCCTTGCTGTCGGCGTCCTTCCATTTTTTATCTTCGGGAGGAAAGAAACCTCCGATGTCGCCTTTCGCTTTCGCCCCGAGAAGAGCGTCGATAAGGGCGTGAATGAGTACATCGCCGTCAGAATGTGCCTCTTCTCCCTTCGAGTATGGTAGTACAATACCCCCGAGGTAGAATTTACGACCTTCCACGAGGCGGTGTATATCATTACCGAATCCGACTCTCATAATCTTCTTTTCCTCTAAATCTTCCTTGTATGTGATTTTTCTGTTTCTTTCGTCGCCTTCGGTTACATAGCATTTCCCGCCATAAAGGATATACGGCTCGGCATCATCCTGAAAAGATGCATCGTCCGCCATGTTTTTGTATATCGAAATTATCCTCCGTCTCTCGAAGATCTGAGGTGTCTGCACTCTTACAAGCTTATCCCTGTCGACGGATGATGCGATGAAGGAGCCGTCTACAGTCTTTATTGCGTCAGTAAGTTTCAGCGCAGGAACGGATCCTCCGTATTTAAGCGCATTCTCAAGTACAGATGATATTAACCCTGTCGTCACAAACGGCCGTGCACCGTCATGAATTGCGACAAGCGAAGAAGTTGTTTCTGCTTTATCGAGAAAGAGGATGGCATTCTTTATTGACTCAGTTCGGCTTGAACCGCCTTCTACATAGCTAAGTCTTACACCCTCGGGAAGGTTTACATTTATAAGGGCATTTATAACATCGTCCTTTTCACCCTTTGGGTATGTTACAACAACATTCTTCAATTCTTTGAAGATGAGAAATGGAGAGAGGGCGAGGGAAAGTACGCTTTTCCCGTCAATAAGTGCACACTCTTTTTTTATATGGCTGACACTACCATTGTTGAACCTTGTGCTTTTACCGGCACAGGTGAGAATTAAATCAAAGCTGTACACCACTTTTAAGGTAAGAGAAGACTATCTTTCTTACCTCCTCCTCGCTCTTTTTTAGCACAGAAGAAGCTTCATCTACAAGCATGACTAGTGCCTTATCATAGAGTTTCTTCTCGACGGAAGGAAGGGCTTTCGTCAGCGAACGGCTGTAGAGAGAGGAGATTACACGACAAAGCGATGATGCTTTCCCTTCCTTAATGAGGGCAGTGTTCTTCTCGACCCTGTGCTTCCATTCTGTCTCCTCTTCCTTCTCGATATTGGCCAGGCCTTTTATGCACGAGACCATCTCACTCTTGGGAGTAAGGTGCCTCAGTCCGAGGTTAATGGCATTTTCGACGGGAAGCAGAACTATTGATTCAGTGCTTAAAGCGGAGAGTTTAAGATACTCCCTACCATTCCTTTCTTCCTTCTTAAGGACAGAGCACAGCCCTATGGAAGGATAGAAAACATCTTCCCCGATTGCAAAGTTATTCGATAATTCTGTATATGACATGTATTTAGTGTAGACCAAAAAACAAAATCCGTCAAAATGGGAAATTGTAAAATTTTCAGGCACGAAAGACAAAGGGAAGGGCGCGAATAGATTTCATCTTCCATGACAGGGGTAACTTGTTTATAATTAGAGCATGAAACATAGAGAAAGAAAGACAGGAGTTCTACTCCATATAACAAGTCTTCCATCCCCTTATGGAGTAGGGGATTTGGGAGAGAGTGCTTATTCCTTCATTGACTCAATCAGCTCCAACGGAATTACCTTGTGGCAGATATTGCCAACCGGCCCCACAGGCTACGGCGACTCGCCTTATGCATCGCGCTCGGCATTTGCAGGAAACGAGCTTTTCATATCACCACGGAGCCTCTATGTAGAGGGTTATCTTGACCTTGAGGATGTACTCGTCAGGGCACCTGAGAGTGAGAGGGTCGACTATGGAGACGCGAGGAAAATCAAGATGCCGCTTCTTTTCAAGGCTGCCTCTGCTTTTCTCTCGTCAGCTGATGACGAAGATAAGAAAGCGTACGAAGAGTTCAAAAAAGAGAACAGCTGGTGGCTCGATGACTATGCACTTTTTCAGGCACTATGCGCGCGCTACAATGACTCGAGATGGTTCTCCGAGTGGCCGAAGGAATTGAGAGTCAGGGACAAAAAGGCACTCGATAAGGCATTTAAAGACGAGAAAAAGCTTATTGAAGTTTACAGCGTGCTCCAGTTCTTCTTCTTCAAACAGTGGACGAAGATGAAGGAATATGCCAACGAAAAGGGCGTCGAAATTGTTGGTGATATCCCGATATTTGTTGCATCCGACAGTGTGGACGCATGGACGAACACCCGTCTGATGCAATTCAACGAGAACTATCAGCAGGAGGCTGCTGCCGGTGTTCCGCCTGATGCCTTCTCTTCGACAGGTCAGCTATGGGGAAATCCACTCTATGACTGGGATAGAATGGAAAAGGACGGCTACAGGTGGTGGATAAATAGAATCAAGGCAACCCTCAAGCTCTGCAATATAATCCGTATCGACCACTTCAGAGGATTCGAGGCTTATTGGAGAGTGCCGTCGGGTGAGACAACCGCAATAAACGGCGAGTGGGTCAAGGGACCGGGGCAGAAGCTCTTCGATGCAATTAAAAAGGAACTCGGCGGGGACCTTCCGATTATTGCCGAGGACCTGGGTGTAATTACCGACGGCGTCGAGAAACTCAGGGACGAGAACAATCTTCCGGGAATGAAGATAATGCAATTTGCATTCGGCTTTGATGATAAGGGTGATTTCGATACTACAAACGAATACCTTCTACATAACATTCCTGAGCTTTCTGTTGCCTATACGGGAACACACGACAACAACACGACTCTCGGCTGGTACAATTCCTTAGACGACAGAACTAAAGATATCGTAAGGCGCTACTTCGAGTGTGGCGACGGCGAAGTGCTGTGGCGTATGATACGTGCCCTGATGATGAGTCCTGCCATGTATGTAATCTTCCCCATGCAGGATATATTGGGACTTGGAGAAGACGCGAGAATGAATGTTCCTTCTACATGTGGCACATCCAACTGGTCGTGGAAGATGAAGGAGGGTGACATTACGTCTCCTTCCTTCGGCGGCATCAAGTACTACTCAAAGCTTTACGGAAGAGCAAAGTGAACATAATACTATTTGAAGAGGGGGAGAATTTCTTTCCCTCTTCTGACGAAAGGGCAGTGCATATCAGAAAGGTTCTTCACTTGAAGACGGGCGATACGTTCAAGGGCGGCGAAATAAACAAGAGTCAGGGAACGGCTGTCATAACGGATGACAGTGGAGAAGGAATTACCTTTTCATATGCTCGAGAGAGAGAGTGCATAAGACCTTATCCTCTTACCCTTATTGTCGCACAGACAAGGCCCATATGTATGAGGCGCATACTGAGGGAGTCGGCTTCTATGGGAGTCGAGAGAATAATTCTTCCCATAACCGACCTCGGGGAGAAGAGCTACTCGTCCTCCTCTCTATATACATCAGGCGAGTACAAATCAATTCTCCTGGACGGCGCCATGCAATCGGGTTTCCCTTTTGTAAGCGGATGCCTCCTTGCTGATACTATTGAAGATGCTGTCAGAGTGGCTGAAAGCGACGTTTCAATTCTTCTCGATAACGTCATCGGCTCGGTTCCTCTTTCGTCACTGGATTTAAAAGGTAAAAGCGTGACTCTTGCAATCGGCCCGGAGAGAGGATGGAGTGCGAAAGAGCGGGAATACTTGAAAGATAAAGGCTATACACCATCTATTCTCGGAAACAGAATTCTCCGTACCGAGACTGCCGTACCTTTCTCCGTGGCTCTGGCTCTCTCAAGGATGGGTTTAGTCTAAGCCGAGCTTTGAAAAGTAGGCTTTTTTCATATCGAGCTCGAAATCACTGTCGCACTTGTATTCGCGCCCCAGTGTTTTCATCCAGAGAGTCGGGTCTTCCATACATAGGTAGAAGAAGATGTTATCCTTGAATGAAGGGGGAAAGTAGGAATAGAGAGTGGAGAACATCTCTTCCTTTTTATCCAAAGGGTATGAATACTTTCCAGCAGTTTTGACGAGCTCCATCTCCAGTACCCTGCTCTTTCTTCCCTGCTGTCTGAGGCGCTGGAGGACTGCCTTTGTAAATGTAAGAGTTCCCATGCTTATCATAACGATGTCATCAGCTGAGAAGAGGGATGTGATACTGAAGGCAACCTCTTTGTACTCCTCCCTCCAGCCTTTGAAGTAGAACATCGGGTGTATATGAAAACCTACCTTATTGCCGTTCTCAACTGCCCTGCGCGCTGCTTTGAGTCTTTTCTCGAGCGGGGCAGTGCAGTGCTCTTCCTTCTCGATTATCGTCGGGGCGTTGAGCGACCATGTAAAGACCATGTTCTCCGGCCATTTTGACTCGAATATATCCTCTCTATCGGCCTTGCTCTTGAGTTCGATTATGATGTTTGGGTGTTTAATCGCGAAGTGTGATAGCGCCGTGAGCGTCGAGTAGTCATCTCCCCAGAGAAGGGAATCTGATGCCTGGCCCGTTCCTATATGCCATACGCTTTCATCTATTTCAAGGCTGTCGAGTTTTTCATCGAGGTTCGAGACTATCTTTATCTGGTTCTCATTGTAGAATGCCTGGACAGAGCAATATGCGCAGCCGAAGAGGCATTGCATGACGGCGTCGAGCGTTCTTAGTCTGCAGCATCTTGTCTTCTCCCCGTCGACGGGACATGGGCAGCGTGATAGCACAATCTTATCTTCAACCACCACTTCTCTTGTTTTCGGCCTCGTTATATGAGGAGGAAAGAAGGAAGAGTAATCGGTTTCTGCCCGTCTGAGCTTTGCCATATGAGTCCTGAGTGCTTTGATATACTCGTCTCCACCTCGACCGTCCTTACGTGTTAGGTATTTCTCTATATCCTCGCTTTCAACAAAGCTCTTCTCGTCCCACTGGACGAGGTCTGCTTCTTCTTTCACGATTTCGAGTAGCTGCATCTGTGAAAAGTGAATGGAGAGGAAGAGAGCATTGAGCTCTTTCTGTATTTTTTCCGGAAGTCTTGAGAGAATATTGTTGAAGCTGTCCTGCATACGAGTAGTGTAAACATCTCTTTAAAAAAGGGGAAGGAATGATTATGCTAATACTATGGAAAGCGCGAAAGAACAGGCTCATGCCCTCCCGGAAAACAGCGGCTGCTACCTCATGAGGGATGAGGGCGGCACCGTCATATATGTCGGGAAGGCCAAGAATCTCAAGAGGAGGGTGAGTCAATACTTTCTTCCAAACCGCAATCTCAAGACCCAGGCTCTTGTCGAGAAGATAAGTAAAATAGATACAATCATTACAGGAAACGAATACGAGGCACTTGTACTTGAGAACAACCTCATCAAGAAGTACAACCCTCACTACAATATCCTCTTAAAGGACGGTAAGAGCTACCCGGTAATCAGGATAACCAATGAAAGCTTTCCGCGGGTCTTCAAGACACGGCGCATAATAAGTGACGGCTCGAAGTATTACGGCCCATATCCTGACGGAAAGAGGCTCGACTTATACCTTGAAACAGTAAAGAAGATGTATCCCTTACGTCTCTGTTCGGGACCACTGAAGAAAAGGGACTATCCATGCCTCTACTACCACCTCAATAAATGCTCCGCCCCATGTATAGGGAAAGTGAGTAAGGATGAGTATTCATCTTATATAAAGGAAGTCAGGGCCTTTCTTGACGGAGATGATTCAACGCTGATTGAGAAGGCTAAGAAGGAGATGATGGAGGCGTCGAAGAAGCTTGACTATGAAACGGCTGCCGAAAAGAGGGACCTCATCAACGCATTGACTGTGATGCAGAAGAACCAGGCTGTGGAGGATGTTGACGGGGACGAGGAAGATAAGCGCGACTATGCTGCAATCGAGATGAGCTCATACCTCTGCACTGTCTCCATAATGCAATTCCGCTCGGCTCGCCTCATAGGAAGGGCTTTATACCGCAGCGAATGCTTCGGTGACGAGACGGAGACGCTCCTCTCATTTCTGATTCAATATTACTCGGACGGTGACACGCTGCCTCATGAACTCTTTGTCTCCCACGATATAGACTCGGCACTCCTTGAAAAGTACTTCAAGGAAGAACTCAAAAAGGACATAAAGGTTGATGTTCCGAAGGATGGTAAACACTACAGAATACTCCGTCTTGCCGGTGAAAATGCCATGAGGGACGTCGAGAAGAGGCTGAGGAGTGTAGATAACTCAGCCTCTCTCGAGGAGCTCGAGAAACTCGTTGAACTCGATAAACTCCCCCGTCTCATTGAAGGCTACGACATTGCCCAGCTCAGCGGGAAATATACTGTTTCGTCCCTCATAGTCTTCCGTGACGGCAAACCCAGCAATAAGGAGTACAGGCACTTTTCGATGAAAAGCCTTAAAGAGGGTGAGATAGACGACTTCCAGTCGATAAGGGAGGCTGTCTACAGGCGCTATAAGAGACAGAAGGAAGAGAATAACGGAATGCCCGACCTCATTATGATAGACGGTGGAATCGGGCAGGTTCATGCAGCACTATCCTCTCTCGAGGAGCTTGGACTCGATATTCCGATAGTGGGACTCGCGAAGAAGGAGGAGACTATTGTCTTTCCCGACGGGAGGGAACTTCTTGTCGATAAGAGTAATCCGGGATTAAGGGTGTTGATTGCCGTACGTGACGAATGCCACCGCTTTGCAACTTCCTTCAACCAGCGCATGAGACAGAGCGATGCTTCATTCAAGCTCCTTGAGTCGATTGAAGGAGTGGGGAAGAAAAGAAGCCGTATGATTATGGAAAAGTACGGTTCTGTCGAGAATATACTCCCGCTTACGAAGGAAGAACTAAGTAAAGGTGCCGGTATACCACTACCTGTTGCAGAGAGGGTATTGAGGAAACTCAACTTCTAGGATAACGGGTCGTCGAAAAGGGATGACGATAAATCAAGGGGATTTTCCCTGCCGTTATTTTCGATAATCGAGTAGACAAGCATCTCGGCTGTAAGGAGAAGATTGTCGCCCTGTGCGGTTTTAAGGGGGGTGTCTGCCTTCCCGAGTGTGAGAATCACGCTCTCTGTATCTTCTAGCGTGTAGTTTCTCATTGCTGTTCTGAAGAGCTCTGTCTCCTTGAAGTTTATCCCCTTCTTCGGCTTGAAGGACTGTGAAGGCCCTGCGGCGCTCTGGTATGTACTGAAAGCCGAGAGGTCTTTTGTTATTACATTGAACGGCACTCTATTTTGAGTCATTCTTATTGCTTCTTCGACTCTTCTGAACTGGTTCGCAACAACAGAGACTGCTGTCAGGATATTGCGGCTGTCATTGAGGATAATCGAGCCCACAATTCTCAATGCTTTATCGAGATTCTTCTCCGCAAGGGCTCTGAAGAGCGTGTAGCCGTTATCTCCTTTACTTGCTGTCGAGTATGCCTCGATATCGTCCCTCTCTATCGTATTCTTCTCACCCTTTATTTTCAGAAAGTTGATTACCGATAGAACTACACTTTTCATCTCCGCAGTATTGTTCTCGACAGATGATAAGATTTCATCCACAGCGTCGGGTGTGATAGTAAAGTTTTCGCTCCTGACAAAGCGGTAAATCCAGTTCTTCTTCTCCTCTTCCGTCATCTCCCAGAATGTCTTTATATTCTCCTTCCCTGCAGCATCGAGAAGGGCTTTGTCATAGGAGTAACTGGAGCTTTCGGAAGATACAATGACGAGGGTCAGGTCACTTTGGTTGTCCTTCACGGCATTTATTGTCGCTGTGTATGCGAGGTCCGTTTTCTTGACGCCTTCAAACCCCCTGAGGACGATAAAGCGGTACGGGGCGAAGAGGGAAGGCTGACTTACTGCAGAGGCGTACTCTGCCTCGTCATCGTCCCCGATAAAGAAGGTGTAGCACTCACAGTCGGGCCATGACTGGAGTACCCTCGTCTTTATATTTCTTATCATATTGTTCTTCTCGCCTTCTTCAGGTCCGAGCAATATATATACCTCTGCCATAACTCTCCTCAATAGTGTCGGATTACGGCAACGAGTATACCATAAAAGACAAAGTTTTTCCCTCTTATTATCCCATTTGTATCATTTTCAGCCCAGAGCTCGATATATGATGAGGCAATATGTACTCTCCTGAGCTCCATCGGTCCCTCTTCCGTCCTCACGGCAAGGGCAATATCATTATTCCCGGCACTCTCTGCTCTTTTTAAGACTGCGATGTCTCCCGGAAGAATTCCGGCTCCCGTCATACTCTCCTTAGTCACGCGGTAACAGAATATGTTGTCCTTTCTGTATGAGAGGGGAAGAAGGATTGTTTTCTCTGCTCCTTTTTCCATTTTCTCCATTGTCGGCTCCTTATCGAAAAAGGGGTAGCTGACATTCTCTCTTTCCTCCCGTCCCTCCTTGGGAAGCGACAGCGCTCTTCTTTTTCCTTTGTTGAGGACGACACATCCTTTCTTCGAGAGGGAAAGGACTGAGTAGTATGCGGCAGTAGGGGAAATTGAGAAGTGCTCCCCGATTTCCTTCATCGTCGGGGAAGTGCCGTTCTTGATTGTGTACTCCACAATGAAGTCGAGTACCTCGTTCTGCCTTTTCGTCAACTTCAACATCTTCTGTATTCTATATTGAAGGGAGAGAACTTTCCATGTAAAAAAGCCGCAGCGCTATGCCACGGCTGAATTTGAGGAGAGGGGAAGACTAATTCTCCTTTACGATTTCCTTTTCTTTCTTTGCGACGCTCTGAATCTTGTCACAGAGCTTTTCAATACCTTCATATAATTCATAGCAGTCTATCGAGACTACCTTTTCCTTTCTCCAGATGAAGTGAAGAGCAGCATCAAGGTGAAATCCGATGCCCTTTGCTTCCTTCTTTACAACGATGTCCAAATCCTGAAGATAGTCTTCTGCAAAGCCAATCTTCTGGAGCTTTTTGTCAAGAAATGCTCTGTCTTCTTCGTTTGGTGTGTAACCGACGCCTCTGAATGTAATGTTCATTTCTTTTTCTCCTTTCAACCCTGAGGTTGTCAATAACCCTTTCCTGACGGAAACCTTGGAGATTCTTTCTCCTTAAGTTAAGTTTACAATCAAATGGTCAAAAGGCAAAAGAAAACTTTATTTTTTCTCGGCTTCCCTGCGGTATTTGTTGACGGTGCGGCGGGCAACGATTATACCTTCCTTCTCGAGCTCTTCTCTAATCTTCTCATCCGAGAGCTTTTTGCCGCTGTCATTGTTCTCGATAATTTCCTTTATCTTATAAATTACAGCAGTCTTTGAGAGGGGAGAGTCGCTCTCGTTTGTTTTTACCTCCGTCGAGAAGAAGAATCTGAGGGGGAATGTCCCCCACGGGGTAAGTACATACTTCGCCTGTGCCAGTTTCGACACCGTGCTAACATTCACTCCCATAATCTCGGCGGCATTCGTCATCGTGAGTGCCTTGAGGTACATGGGGCCGTAGAGGAAGAAGTCCCTTTCCTTCTCGACAAGAAGAAGCCCGAGCTTCTCCATCGTGCTCTTACGCATGTTTATCTCTTTGATGAGATTCTCGGCGCTCTGGATGTTCTCCCTCAAAAACTTTCCCGCGTCCTTATCCTTCTTGTCGCCTTTTTCCTTTATTTCATTCTTCAGCGTGAGGTAGCTCTCGTCGATATCTACATCCAACAGGTCCGATGAGTGCGTGTCGAGTAGTATTGTGCCGTCCTTGACCGTGACTGTTATTTCGGGAACGATGTATTGAGTGTAGGAGGATGTATACTTCAGACCCGGAAAGGGAGTGAGGCTCTTGATAACTCTTATCATCTCGTCGAGGTCCTCGCGCCCGATTTTCATAGCCCTGGCGAGTTTATCCTCTTCTCCATTTTTAATGTAATCGAGTCCCCTGTATATTATATCGTGGTAACGGCTGACTTCCGCACGGTCCTTCTCTATCTCCTTTATCTGGAGCATCAATGCTTCCCGCCAGTCCTTTGCCCCGACTCCGGTGGGCTCAAGCGACTGTACGACTTTTACGGCATCCTTAACGTAGGGCTTGTATTTCTCCGGGACAAGAACCTCGGGATTGGGGCCTGTGAAGCCGCTCTGATCCAGGCCGGATATTATCATCTCGGCTGTCTCTCTTGTCTTTTCGGCGAGGTCCAACAGCCCCAGTTCCTTTGTAAGGTGCTCCCTTAAGTCTTCCTTCTCGCTTACTGTTTTTTCAAACCAGTCGCTCGACGAGTCATCATCATAGTCGTGTCCGTTTGCTTCGTCGCTCATCCTTCTTCGGGGTGTGTAGGTTTTGTTTTCAAGTGCTTCGAATGACGGTATTTTTTCCTTGATATCGAGTACGGGGTTCTTCTCAGCTTCCTTCTTTATCTTCTCGTTGAGCTCTTCTGTCGGCATCGTGATGATATCCACAAGCTGCAAAAGCTGTGTATCGAGCCTCTGGGACATATTCAGGGAAGTTGAAAGATTCTGCTCCAAGTCAATACTCCTCGTAGTCGCGGCCGAAATAGATTTCCTTCGCCCTTTCGTCCTCCAGGACTTCTCTCCTTGTTCCGCTCACAAGAATCTCTCCGTCAGATATTATATGTGCCTCGGTTGTTATTTCGAGGGTATCTCGTACGTTGTGGTCGGTTAGAAGTATACCGATTCCGTTCTCGCTCAGATGCTTGATTATCTGCTTGATTTCATATACAGCCTTGGGGTCGATTCCCGCAAAAGGCTCGTCAAGAAGAAGAAACTTCGGAGAGGAGGCAAGGGCACGTGCTATTTCTGTACGTCTTCTTTCACCTCCCGAGAGAGTGTAGCCGTATTGCTTACGCACCCTGTCGATTCCGAAAGCTGAAAGGAGTTCCTCCTCCTTGGCCTTTTTCTCTTCCTTTGAGAGGTAGTCTTGTGCTTCAAGTACAAGTCTTATGTTTTTCTCGACAGTGAGTTTACGGAAGATGCTTGGTTCCTGAGGAAGGTATGCCAGTCCCATCTTCGACCTGTCGTGCATTGCAAGCCCTGTTATGTCTTTGTCGTTGATTTTGATTATTCCCCCGTTTGATTTGATGAAGCCGACAATCATGTAGAAGGACGTGGTTTTTCCCGCGCCGTTCGGCCCCAGGAGACCTGTTATGTCCCCGCTTTTCATCTTGAATGATATGTCCTTCACAACATGCTTTCTGCCGTAATATTTCGAGAGATGTTCAACAGTCAGAGTGTCAGCCATTGATTGTACCTCTTATTCTTCCCGAGAGTGTTATTCCGTCGTTCTTGAGATCAACTGAGATTATGTCGGCGTTGTACTCATCGCCTTTCCAGAGTACGTTGCTCTTTCCTCTGAGAGAAACAAATTCATTTGCTTTGTCATAGGTGAGGGCCTCGCTTGAACAGGTCATTATTTCGCCCCCGCTTATTCTCATGAGCCTTACCTGCATTCCCAGCTCCAGCTTCTCTTCCTTCATGTTGTAGTGGAGGCTTCCGGCAGTTGCATATAAATCCTGGGATGTGTCATCAACTTCGAACCATGATGATATGATTATCGTCTCTTCAGTTCTGTCATACCACAGCGAGCTTGAGCGTATCTCGATTCCCCTCTCCGAGTCCCTGATTACCACATTCCCGCTGCACTCGACATAGCGCCAGTCATCGCCCGAGAGATAAATCGAGTCGCTTTCAATTGAAATCGACCCCGTCTCGACTTTCGCCCCGTTCTCGAGTGAGACACTTTTTTTGCCTTCTTTAAGGGAAAGGGAGCTCACTCCTCCCGAGAAGGAAATCGAGGAGCTGAAGAGAGAGAAGCTTATAAGTAATGCAATAAACAGTGCCGTTATTCTTTTATTCAAGATTAAAGTCTCCTTTTCCAATTGAAGAGAAAGAATAAACCTTCTCTCTGAGGTCTCCCTTAAAGGACTCACCCTCAATTGTTCCCTCTTTCGATTTTACCACAACAGAGCCGAGAGAGGTAATTTCATCATTATTTCTGTCGT
The DNA here is from genome assembly GCA_963646155.1 of Eggerthellaceae bacterium. GTDB lineage: Bacteria > Spirochaetota > Spirochaetia > Sphaerochaetales > Sphaerochaetaceae > Ornithospirochaeta. The sequence goes on from CAVIUT010000014.1 coordinate 32,999, forward strand.
ATACTAAGTTTTCGGCATTGACGGACATATCATCAAGGGGACGTGAGAATGTAACTTCTCCTTCGAGCTCAATCCGGCTCCCGTCAAGTTCGATTTTTCCTTTTTTTGCACTGCCTTCTGTCTCAACTTCCCCATTCTCATTGTAGGATGTGAAATTGAAGTCTTCGAGCCTTGCATAGCCGTCCTTTGAATAAAGTGTCATCTTCCCTGCATTAAGTGTGATGGGGGAGGCACCCTCCTGCCCGACCTGGGCCGATGTGTTCTCCATAATCAAGTCCGGATAGATTCCCGTTTCCATAAGTGAGCCGCTCTCGCTTTCCTCTTTAGCCGAGCATGATATTAATAGAATAACGCCGAGGAGGATGAAGATTTTTCTCATAGCTTTCTCACTATATAAGGACTGTACTCTTTCTTCTTACCCCTGAAGAAAAGATAAGATATTAAAAATCCCAGTCCAATCGCCAGAAAACCGGTAAGCGCCATGAATACTTCGTTGTCAGTTATCAGCCTGCCCAGAAAATAACCCGGAATAAACATTAAAAGGGGAAAGAGTAGACTCATGAATATCGTAAAAACCGCTTTCTTCTCGGGTATCTCGACTTCGACGAAATCTCCTTCCTTGAGGGAGAGATTATCTGGGTTGTTTACAATGTATGAAGTGTCTTTATTGCGGCAGAAAGACTCGCTGTGACAGCCGGAGCATGCACTTGATGAGCATCCGACTTTGACAAGGCCCTTATCTATGGAGAGTATAGATACAACGTTTCTCATTCGCTCTTCTCTTTATCCTCCGGCTTCGTAATGTTGACGCTCTCGTCCACAATTTCGATGGATACAGCCTTGTGTTCCTTCTCGTCAATTGTCACGACAACACCTTGAATTCTCGGGTCAGCCCATGCTTCCCTGCTCCGGATTGGAATCTGACGGCGGTACTTTTTTATTTCAGTTTCTGTATCGAAACCTCCGACACTCATGAATGAGCCGACACGCCCGATGTCACTTATGAATGCAGTTCCGTTTTCAGTTACTGTTTCGTCGCCTGTCAAGACTTTCGTATGTGTCCCGATTACAGCCTGGACACGGCCGTCAAGGAAATGGAGCATTGTTGCCTTTTCAGCTGTTGTTGCAGCATGGTAGACAACAAGAATGACTGGGTTTCCTTCAACCTTCTTCAAAAAGCCGTCTATTGAGACAAATGCATTCTGGAGTGCAACTTTCATCGAAGAGTTTCCCTGCAGATTGATTATAAGGAATGGAGTATCGTTAAGTGTTATGTTCTTGACGGATTTTCCCGGACAGAGGGGCGGATAGTTGAGGGGTCTGAGGATAAAAGAGCAGTGGGATATGAATTCTACCATATCTGGCTTATAAAAGAGCTTCTCGCCTCCAGTTATGAGATCGACGCCGTATTTGCCGAGCATTGTCGCGTGTGCCTTTCCCAGCCCGTAGCCGTTGGTCATTCCCTCGGCATTGACTATCGTATAATCGACAGAGTATTTACTTTTGATTTTGGCCAGATCAGATTTCAGGGAGTTTCCTCCGCACCTACCTACAATCTCACCAAGAAACAATATTTTTACCATGCTGTAAAGTTTAATAACTTTATTCTAAACGCGCAACGACCTTGACCGAGAAGATGGATATGGTCTAACATCTTCCTATCGCCCAGATGGCGGAATTGGTAGACGCGCTAGGTTCAGGTCCTAGTTCCGGCAACGGTGTGTGAGTTCGAGTCTCGTTCTGGGCATCATAGTTGTATAATGATGATACAATTCAGGAGAACCGTCTAATTTCTTCTATATAAGGGAAATAAGGAACGGTTTTTTTATTGCCGGGAGGCATCACCTTTTCTCAAAAGTATTGGATAAGAGGATGAAAAGATTTCTGTGTGTTGTGGCATAGGGGACTTTGAGATTCATTAAACTATTGGGTAATGGCCTTTCTCAATCATTTGCGTATGTAGTTACTGCTTCTTCTGATTTCTTTCTGCTTTGTTTTGTTTGCATTTGAGA